>NZ_AP018049.1:979500-1306000 GCF_003609775.1 Prevotella melaninogenica | reverse complement strand
CAGACATCATAGAGAAGACAACGTTTGGTAGGTTCAGTCCACCATAGCGGCGAGGCATAGAAACGCCCCACAAGCCAGCCTGACGAGTCGCCTCAATGTTCTCTAAGGTCTTGCTGGCATAGTGCATACGGTTGTCGATGAGATGTGGACCTTCGAGGTCAACAGACTCAGAGTTAGGTGCAATAATGTTTGCTGTTATGTCACCAGTGATATCCAAGATGCGCTTGTAGTTTTCGATAGCATCCTCATAGTTTACTGGTGCGTCAGCATGTGTAGAAGCATCAGCGTAGTTACGCTCTTTCAGTTCTACGATGCGTTTCATCAATGGATGCTCCAAGTGAAACGCTATTTCTGGGTGGTCAGTATAATAATTTGCCATGATAAAAAATGTAAAAGTAGCCCCTCCCCCTTGCCCCTCCCCCGAAGAGAGGGGAGTAGAATGTACTGATTCTTACGGTTAGGGACTCTTTTTATTCGTTGTTTATAAATTCGGTTATTTGTTCTATCACATTATCTATGTCCGTGTATATCTCTTCGTTGGTGAATCTAAGCACATTAAATCCCATTTCATTGAGGTATTCTGTTCTTGTTTCATCGTCTGCCTCTTGTAGCGGTTGCTTATGGTAAGCCCCATCTACTTCTATGACTAAGTTTTGTGAAAGACAAGCAAAGTCTACAATGAAGTCACCTATAGGATGCTGTCTTCTGAAATGATATTCGCCCCTTGTACCTTTTAATTCTTTCCATAGAATATCTTCTGCCAAAGTCATCTCGTTTCGATTCTTCTTTGCAAAGTCTTTCAGAATATGGTATCTGTCAGGTGAAGCTGTCTTGTAGGTGCATTTCTTTCTATTTTCTTTAGTCATAGGTCGGTAGTTAGTCAATGATTATACACGCTATGCCTCTTGTGATAATGAGTATTTAGCGACAGTAGTCCTCTTATTCCCTTTTCGCATTTTACTCCCCTCCCTTCGGGGGAGGGGCAAGGGGGAGGGGCCAGTTAGTTGTTCAGTCAGCTGGCTTTACTTACTATTCTGCTTATAATACTTTATCAACTTCGGAACAACCTCCTCAACAGAGCCATTGATGACATAGTCGGCGATGGCATTGATAGGAGCGTCTGGATCGTTGTTGATAGAGATGATGATACCACTGTCCTGCATACCAGCAATGTGCTGAATCTGTCCAGAGATACCACAAGCGATGTAAACCTTTGGATGGACGGTGACACCGGTCTGACCAATCTGACGATCGTGGTCTACCCAACCTGCATCAACAGCGGCACGGCTGGCACCAACCTCACCATGAAGTTCCTTAGCCAACTTAAAGAGCAAGTCGAAACCTTCTTTAGATCCTACACCATAGCCACCACAGATAACGATAGAAGCTTCCTTCAGGTTGTTCTGTGCTGGCTCAACATGACGGTCGATAACCTTTACAACATAGTCAACCTCTGGTACATACTTCGCAACGTCTGGATAGACAACCTCTTTCTTAGCTTCGCCTTCATAGATAGCTTTCTGCATAACGCCAGAGCGTACAGTAGCCATCTGTGGACGATGGTCAGGGTTGACGATGGTTGCCACGATGTTTCCACCGAAAGCAGGACGAATCTGATAGAGCAGATTCTCATAACGCTTACCCGCTTTCTTATCTTCGTAGTCACCAATCTCAAGTTGAGTACAATCGGCAGTAAGACCACTTGTCAGGGATGATGACACACGTGGACCGAGGTCACGACCGATAACGGTAGCACCCATCAAACAAATCTGTGGCTTCTCCTCAGTGAAGAGGTTTACAAGAATGTCTGTGTGTGGTGCTGATGTGTAAGGGAAGAGTCCCTCACCATCAAAGACAAAGAGTTTGTCAACGCCGTATGGCAGGATCTGGTCTTCTACCTTACCCTTAATGCCACTACCGGCAGCGATGGCATGGAGTTCCACACCTAACTCATTTGCGAGCTTGCGACCCTTGGTCAACAGCTCCTGTGAAACCTCCTGTACGGTGGTTTCCTCTATTTCGCAATATACAAATACGTTGTTCATAGGCCTCACCCCCGCCCCCTCTCCGAGTGGAGAGGGGAGTGAAATGCTTCACTTGCTGGGGGATTTTCTTATGTTTATATGATACCTCCCCATGATGTTCAATCTTATGTTTATATAGAACATTCTACGCCCCTCTCCATTACTTCCCTTCGGTCAGTGACCGTTGGTTCGGAGAGGGGTTGGGGGAGAGGCTTTTAACCAATAATCTTCTCTCCTAATAGTTCTTGGATGAGTCCCTCTACATCCTCGTCTGAACCAGTGAGTGTCTTGCTCTCCTTAGCTTGGAAGACAATATTCTGTACAGTCTTAACCTTTGTAGGTGAACCACTCAAACCACATTGTGCCTCGTCGCCATTGACATCGGCAACCGACCACTGGTTCAGTGTGAGGTAAGGACGCTCCTCGTAGAGTTCTGTCCAAGGTTCATCTCCTTTGCGCTCCATAGGACAAGTAGCATACTTGTACTTCATCACGAGTTTGGCATTGCAAGGACGTGCAGGAGCAGCAGTACCGTTCACTGTGACAAGAACTGGCAATGGAGCAACAACCGTCTCTACACCACCATCGATATGACGGCGGATAGTAGCCTTACCATCCTCAATCTTTAGGATTTCTTCTGCGTAAGTAACTTGGTTGAGTCCTAACTTCTGTGCAACCTGTGGTCCAACCTGTGCGGTATCACCATCGATAGCCTGACGTCCACCGATGATGATGTCTACATCACCGATTTTCTGTACAGCCATCGCCAAAGCGTATGAAGTAGCGAGTGTGTCAGCGCCAGCAAACTTACGGTCGGTAAGCAACCAGCCGGTATCAGCACCACGATAGAGTCCTTGTCGGATAATCTCTCCGGCACGTGGAGGTCCCATGGTTAAGATTCCTACAGTAGAGCCTGGGTTCTGTTCTTTCAGTCTTAGAGCCTGCTCCAATGCGTTGAGGTCTTCAGGGTTGAAGATGGCAGGCAGTGCGGCACGGTTAACCGTTCCTTCGGCTGTCATGGCATCTTTTCCCACATTTCTTGTGTCAGGTACCTGCTTAGCAAGTACTACAATTTTCAAACTCATAAATATAATAATGTGTTATTTAATATTCAATTGTTTTGGTTGAGGGCAAAAGTACAGTTTTTTTGCAACATAAACAAAAAAACTTGCACAAAAACCGCTTAACTGTGTTTATGTTTGTTAGGAGCGATTCTATCCTTGGTTGTAAGAGTTGGAGAAGTTTTCAATGTTTACGAGCCTTCAGTCATCTATTATTTCATAGAAATTATCTCTTTATTATAGACTGAGCCCATTTTTCTCAGGGGTATAAGAAACGCTTTAAATTAACTTTTCCTGTCATATCTGTCATTCTGTATCAGTGTTTAACACGCTGGTTTATAGGGTGGTTATATGAAATGTTAAAAGTGACAGCAACTAAAAATAAAACTATTTTTGTAATAAGAATAGGCGTTGTTCAAATTATGTTAAAAAGATGTGGCGTAACTTGACAAAAGTTCTTCTTTTTTTTATTTTTGCATAAGATAAATCAAAGGTAATTTAACAACAAATTATTTATAAATAACTAAATTGTAAGTCTATGAAAAGTAGAGTTTTATTTTTATTAGCTATGCTCCCATTATTTCTTTTGTCTTGTAGTTCGGAAAATAATGATGTATTACCTCCAGGGTATGTGTCTCTTTTTGTAAGGTTCTCAAGCACGAGTGGGGAAAATATTGCTGATTCATTAGAACTTGCAAAGTATGTTGGAAATAACCTATTTGCATCAATAGGTAAAGGTGATTTGCAAATGGATGTTTCGACATCAGCATCAAATAATATGTTGTCTATTTGTAATGACTTTTGGATGAAAGATAATTTACGAGCAGGAGTTCTTTCCTCTTGTTTACATGTAGATATATTCCAGCATGAGGTGGAACCTTCACAGGAATGCACCCTTTTCCTTGGTAGTCCAAAGATTTTTGGTGACACCAAGAGACATACGATATCATGGCGAGCTAAAAGAGTCCCAATTAACTCGATGACATTTGAGGAGTGTAAGATAGATGGCGTTCCTTGTCCTGTAGTTGAAGAAATGTCATATAAAAAGAATTGTTATAAGATTGCGAATCAAAAAGGTAATCTTGCTGACTATGTTATCAATATAGTCGTTGATAGGAAGTAAGCGTTAAGGACGAGAAACATTTATACAGGTTGTAGACACATGTGATGTGTCTGGGTCTTGGAATAACTTTGCTACAGGTGATAACTATCTGTAGCAAAGTTTTCTTGTTCTAACTTTGCTATCTCATTGGTTTGTGTTATCTTTGTAGCATAATGATAGACAGAGCGACCGTAGACAGGATTTTGAATGCGTCGAACATTGTTGAAGTAATCAGCGATTTCGTTTCTTTACGCAAGACGGGAACAAGTTATAAAGGCTTGTGCCCTTTTCATGATGACCGTACACCATCGTTCTCCGTCAGTCCTGTGAAAGGTGTTTACAAATGCTTTTCGTGTGGTGCAGCGGGGCATGTGGTAAAGTTTATCATGGAGCATGAGCAGATGACTTATCCTGAAGCCTTGAAGTGGCTTGCGAATAAGTATCATATTGAAGTGCATGAGCGAGAACTGACGAATGAGGAAAAGCAGCAGGAGAATGAACGAGAATCAATGTTCTTGGTCAATGAATGGGCTGCAAAGTACTTTAATGATATCTTGCACAACGATGTTGATGGTATGGCTATTGGTATGCAGTACTTTCGCAGTCGTGGTTTTAGAGATGATATTATTCGTAAGTTTCAGTTAGGTTTCTGTCTGTCGAGTCGTCATGCCTTTGCTGATGCAGCCTTAAAGGCAGGTTTCCAGAGAGAATTTCTTGTTAAGACAGGTCTTTGCTTCGAACGTGAGAATGGAGAACTTATCGACCGCTTCAATGGACGTGTATTGTTTCCATGGGTGAGTGTAAGCGGTAAGGTGACAGCCTTTGGTGGTCGTCTGCTGGATTCTCGTACGAAGGGAGTTAGTCAGAAGTATGTCAATTCTCCCGATAGTGTTATCTATCATAAGGAGAGAGAACTCTATGGTATCTTCCAAGCAAAGAAAGCTATTGCTAAGCACGACCTCGTTTATATGGTTGAGGGATATACAGACGTTGTCTCTATGCACCAGTGCGGGATTGAGAATGTCGTAGCTAATAGTGGTACAGCATTGTCAGTGCATCAGATTCGACTGTTGCACCGCTTTACTTCTAATATCGTTCTGCTCTATGATGGCGATGAGGCTGGTCAGCATGCTGCTCTTCGAGGAACTGATATGTTGTTGGCAGAGAGTATGAATGTGAAGGTACTGTTACTTCCTGACGGTAAAGACCCAGATGAGTTCGCACGTAGTTATAGTGCAGAGGACTTTAGAAAATATATTGAAGATAATCAGACAGACTTCATCGTCTTTAAGATTAATGTACTCTTAAATGGAGTTACTGACCCTATTAAACGTTCAGAGGCAGTTGGTTCAATAGTGCAAAGCATTTCTGTTATTAAAGACCCGATACTCCGTGATACCTATATCCGAGAGTGTGCTAACCGTACAGGCGTGTCAGAGCGTACGTTGATGGAACAGATGAATCGTAATATCTATTCCAATCGAGAACAACAGACACGCGAACAACAGCAACAGCACTCAGTAGTCATAGAGGAGCAACATAGAGAAGAGGAGGTAGATACATCTACTCAATTGGTATCAAAGGTAGAAGAGATGCTTATACAGGCTGTAATTAAGGATGGAGAGAAGATTATCTTTCGTGATGTGAAAGATGAGAATAGCGGACAGATATATAATCTGACTGTAGCACAATATATAGCTTACGACCTTGGAAGTGATGAACTCGGCTTTTCTAATGAGTTATATAAAAAGATATTGCAGGAAGCTGTAGAGCATTGTGGTGAAGAAGGCTTCAAGGCAGAAGAGTACTTTACACAACATGTTGATATTGATATTTCATCTGTAGCCGTAAGATTGAGTGTAGATCGTTTCCAACTTGCAGAGAGTCTGCAGGTGAAGGAAACGGAGCAGACATTACGTGATCGTGTTCTACATCTTGTTGCTGATTTTCGTCTGGAGTATGTTTCTTCTCATTTGAAGGAGTTGAATGCACGACTTCTGCAAGTGAAAGACCCAGAAGAGATGCAAGAAGTTATGGGAGAAATTATGAGGACACAGAATCTTCGTAATGAATTGGCAAAGAAAAATGGTAGTAATATTCTGGTATGATGAATCTGATAAGAAGGTTATTTAATCCCCCACTTAGGCTTTCAAGCCTTGATATGGGTGAGAATAAAAGGATAGTTTCGAAGGCACTGAAAGCACTCAACTGTACTGGGGAGTGGAGAGAAGATGGAGATGCCGCACTCGTTCGCTATGCATTTCAGAGCGGTCATTTTGGTATTCGTATTATCAATAAGTATCCGCAGGTAGAATTGTCATTCCTCTTTTTTGCAGAAGCTGAAATGAACGATATAAACATTGTGCGTCATGTGTGCAATCACTTTAATCTTAATTCTACTGGTCCACGCTTTAGCTATACAATCAATGAGGAAACAAATGTTATTGACTTACATATTCTAACGCCACTTTTGTTAGATGACGACCGTGCTCAAGACATCCTTTCTTCGGCTATGGTCGATATGTTTGCATGGCAGAATTCTTTTATAAGGATTCTTACTGAAACAAAGGATGATGCTAAGAGTTCGTCTACAACAGACTTAGAATGGGCTTCAAAGGAAGTTGAGCGTGATATTTTTCTCCTCCGTGAACAGGAACTAAGACATCAGAAGAAGGCTGCCGAGTGGAGACAGAATGATAAGGAAGCTGCAACCTTAAGGCAGTGGATGGATAAAGTCTTCGGATTAGTGGATGTTGTCTTCTCTGAGTTGACGGTTGTTACAGATTCCATTACGGTTATCAACGACCGTGAGGCTATAGCATCCTATAACCTGTCTGATACTCTGATAGCAAATGGAATGTTTGTTCGACAAAAGGCAATGCTTGATATTGTCTTCTTCCTTCCAGCTCATCCGACGACACGTCGCCGTATGACTTTTAGTATTCAGCAGGCGGATGGTTGTGAAGATGTGCTTTATTATCAGGTAGTTGCTACTTTATTACCATTGCCGTCAGGAATTGGTAGACCTCTTCACACAAGGGAAGTGCAGGTGCAGTCGCATTCTGTCTTGTTAGCATACGACCTTCGTTCAACAAAGCAGTTGCAGGATGAGTTTGTCTATATGTGGAAGGAAGCTAAGAGTAAACTTGCTAATGGTGAGGAGAATCAATTAACAGAAGAACAGCGACTGATAGCCAATGTGGGAAGTATAGATGCTGCCCGCTTTGTTTATCGTAGTCGGACGCTTTATCGTCAGAAGCGTTACTATGAGGCTGTTGCTTGTTTAGAGAATGCTTACCGCTTGTTAAATGCTAATTTCCAGAAGCTGAGCAAGAGTGAAATAGGTATTTTCTTAGAAGTCTGCTATATGTTAGGTTTCTGCTATAATGAGCTGCGTCAGTATGATCGGGCTTACTATTATCTTTCGTTTGTAACTGGGCTAAATCGTGCTCTTTATGCTGAGGAATATGTGAATTGTTTGATAAATCTGGGTGATCATCGTTCGCTGATGACTATAGATAATATTTTGGAAGATTTGCACAGTTCCATCTCTGAAGATGAGGAAGGTGAGATTGATCAGTCTTTGCGTCCTTTCTTGCACTTTCTGTATCGACGCAAAGCTTATGTGTTGATAGAGTTGCGTAGGCTTGATGAGGCAGAGGAGATACTTCGTCAGATGATTGATGACCCAGAAAGTGGTGACTTTGCCTTAGACGAATTGGCTTATATTCAGCAGTTACGAGAGAAAGAAAAGATAGACGATTCAGACGTTTCAAAGAGTTAGTGAAAAGGAGAATATAGATGATTTATTTTCATTGGGCATTCTTAGCAGTCTACGTTGTTGTCATCATTGTTGTGATGGTGCGCATATTGATGGATAACCAACAGCCAGCCAAGACTATGGCTTGGATGTTGGTGCTAACGTTTATCCCAATGTTAGGTATTATTCTTTACTTCTTCTTTGGCCAGACCACACGTAAGGAGCGTAAGATATGGCAGTATAGTATGGACCAGTTGACAAAGCGTTCCATGTTGGAGTTTGTAGAACAAAAGCGTCTTCATCTGCCCAATGAGTATCGAGAACTTATCAAACTCTTTATGAATCAGAACTGGGTCTTACCATTTAAGAATAACGAAACAGAGATTTATACTTCTGGATACGAGTTTTTTCCTTCTTTGTTAATGGAGATTGGTAAGGCTGAACACCATATTCATTTAGATACTTTTATTATTGCCAGTGACCCCTTGGGACAGATTGTTGCTGATGCTTTGATTGATAAAGCACGACAAGGAGTTGAGGTGCGTGTCATCTATGATGATGTGGGTTCTTGGAAAACAAAGAAGCGTTTCTTTGATCGTATGCGTGCCGAGGGTATAGAAGTATATGCCTTCATGCCTGTACGTTTCCCAGTCTTTACCAGTAAGGTGAACTATCGTAATCATAGAAAGATATGTGTGATTGATGGTGATGTTGGTTTTATCGGTGGTATGAATATCGCCAATCGTTATGTGAAGGGAATAAAGAAACTGGCTTGGCGTGATACGCATGTTAAGATAACTGGTGCTGCGGTATATGGTTTGCAACGTGCTTTTTTGGTAGATTGGTTCTTTGTGAGTCGTGAGTTGATTACTGACCATGTTTATTATCCTGTCAGCAAGGTTGCTGAGAATAATAGTCTTATTCAGATTGTCACCAGTAGTCCAACAAGTTTATGGCCTGAGATTGAGCAAGGTTACGTAAGGGTACTTACCAGTGCAAAGCAATATGTCTATATGGAAACGCCTTATTTCCTTCCTACCGACCCAATCCTCTTTGCTATGCGTACTGCAGCCTTGTCGGGAGTTGATGTAAGACTGATGATTCCCTACGAGACAGACACAAAGATTGTGGAATGGGCTTCACGCACATACGTCTTAGATACGGTGAAAGCGGGAGTAAAAGTTTATTTATATAAGGCCGGTTTTAATCATTCAAAACTTCTTGTTGCCGATGATAGCATAGCAACGATTGGTTCTACTAATGTTGACTTCCGTAGCTTTGAGAATGACTTTGAAGCAAATGCTTTCTTCTATGATAAGAAAATAGCATTGAAGGTAAAGGATGTCTTCTTAAAGGACCAAGAAGAGTGTGTTGCTTTGGAAGATGTGCGAAACCTTACGCATCGTTCCTTCCTACAACGGTTGTGGGAATCAATGGTAAGACTTTTGAGTCCACTGTTGTAAGGGTAAGAAGCTAAGAAAGCTTTAACCTAAATCAGACAATATTGTTAACTTTCCGATATAACTCTTTTATAGGAAGTTTTACGGATAAAGCTGTGTTTATCTAAACAAGGTGAAGTTTACACTACCATAGCTTCTATGTTCAAGGAAGTTGGGGTGAGCGGAGAAATCATTGTTCTTACCATGTTCAAAGACAAGTAGTCCATCTTCTTTTAATAAGTCATATTGGAAGATGAGATTAGGAATAGTTTCTAACTCTGGCAATGCGTATGGAGGGTCAGCAAAGATGAGGTCAAACTTCTGGTGACAACTCTTTAGAAAACGGAATACATCACCTTTTATCAAGATATTTTCCTCTGTGCCAAGTTTTTCCATACATTGGCTGATGAAGCGAGCATGGTCACGGTCTTTCTCTACGCTTATTACCTGTTGACAACCACGTGATAAGAGTTCTAAGGATATACTACCCGTACCAGCAAAGAGGTCGAGTGCAGTTGCTTCTTCCCAATCCACGTATGCATTGATAACATTAAAGATATTCTCTTTAGCAAAGTCTGTTGTAGGACGTGCCTTAAAGGTACGTGGAATATCAAAGTGTCTGCCTTTATATTTTCCTGTTATAATTCGCATAGTTTCTTTTTTAGGAGTGAAGGAGTTAGGGAGTGAAATGGAGTTAAGACATTTGTATCTGTGGGAGATGTGTGGATTTAATTCACTCTACATCTTAATCTTTCTTTTATTCCAAATAAATTGCTTTCATGTCGTAAGGTATCTCTGTACGTTTAGCCAACTGGCTGTTGTTGAAGTAAACTTCCTGATTGATAACCCTACAGAACTTCAAATGTTGTTTTACTTTGTCAAGGAGCCAGTCTTGGTAATGTATATCACCAACAAGACATAACTCATCTTTCTCTACATCCATTCCTGTTAGCTTCCATATATAAAGGAGGTAATACAAAGCATCATGCTCATTAGTTGCTTCGTATGAATTGCTGAAACGGAATCTGTTTTGTTGGAAGGTGAAAACCTCCATACGTTTCTCATGGAAATAAGCATAGAGCTTTCTACGTGGACCAGCGTAAGAACGACGATAGAGATGAGTCCATACAGACTGCATAAGCGGTTGTATGCGAATATCCTTGAAATGGTCGTCGATAACGAGCTTGAGGTCTTTGTTAATTGCAAAGACGGCAACAGCGTTCAAGTCTGGTAGAATACTCGATAGAATCTCCTCGTTGCCTTGTCTATGATAAGTGTGATGATAGAGTGTTTCGATATCCTGTGTGCCAAAGTCATCAACAGGCATAAGCATCACAGGTGTATCAATCTCTGCTAACAAACGTTTGTATCCGCTCTGCAGTAGTTCAGAAACCTTGAAGGCTTCACGTAGATTGGCAGCAACAGAGATACCCATATTCATCTCGTATGGTTCATAAACGAGCATACCATTCTCCTGTGGGTCGCCCACAGCAAATGCCATGTTGTTCCTGCTAAATCTGATAGTTAGTCGCAGTTTCTTGTCGGATATGTTATTGTCTGTTTCTGTCATTACGAACGTTGTATAGCTTTTTATCATCTGCAAACTTACGCATTTTTTTCCGATTTCGTTGGTTATCTGCTTGATAAATATCATCGAAAGCCTTTCTTTCAAGTATTAAAAAAGGGAAATTTAGCGTTTGATACTTAAAAAATCTATAACTTTGCATCTACTTATTAAATGCTATAACTATTCAAACAATCATGTTTGATGGTGGTGTTGAATAATAACTTTTTTACATGGCAAGACAGTTCTTTGTTATCTTCGGATGCTTAGCATTGGGAGAGTTTATTGTTTGGGCTACAGGAATAAAACTGCCGTCCAGTATCATTGGTATGCTCTTACTAACTCTTTTCCTAAAGTTAGGATGGGTGAAGTTAGGATGGGTGGAGCGATTATCACAGCTTCTGATAGCAAATCTTGGCTTCTTCTTTGTACCGCCTGGGGTGGCTCTTATTCTCTATCTTGATCTTATTAAGGCTCAATGGTTCCCTATTGTTACTGCAACAGTAGTCAGTACTCTTCTTGTTCTTGTTGTTACAGGACAGATGCATCAACTTGTCATAAAGTTTGAACGTCGGTTGATGGCTATGGACTTACTTCATCATCGTGCCCATGCGCAGAAGATGAAGAAGGTGCTGGAGGAAACCGAAGAGGTTGAGGCCATGGAAGAGGCTGAAAGAATAGAACTTGACAAAGCGTTACTCGGACAGGATAAGATAACTAAAAAGGAGGAAAAATAATGAATTCGTGGGATGAAACAATCGGTCAGACTATTGACCTTATACAGGATGGTAAAGATATCTTTTCCAATCAGTATGTTATTTTGGCATTAACTTTTGCTGCCTTCTTTTACATCAAACGTCTACAGCAGCGTACTGGTTGGATGTTACTTAATCCTATCTTGATAGCTATCGTACTTATTATTGTCTATCTCAAGATAACTGGTGTTTCTTTTGCTGTCTATAAGCAAGGTGCCCAATTGATTGACTTTTGGCTTAAACCTGCTGTTGTAGCCTTAGGTGTACCACTTTATTTACAGCTTGATGCCATTAAGCGTCTGTGGTTTCCAATCGTCATGTCACAGCTTGTTGGTTGTTTAGTGGGTATTGTTAGTGTTGTTTTAGTAGCCAAACTTTGTGGTGCTCCTGATATTATCGTTCTCTCAATGGCAAGTAAATCTGTCACAACACCTATTGCGATGGAAGTGACACAGAGTCTTGGCGGTATTCCTTCTCTTACAGCTGCTGTGGTGGTTATCACAGGTATTATTGGTGCATTGGTAGGCTTTAAGACGTTGTCATTCGGTCATGTAAGCAGTCCTATTGCACAAGGACTCTCTATGGGAGCAGCTTCTCATGCTGTTGGTGCATCAACAGCGATGGCATATAGCAGTAAGTATGGGGCTTTTGCGAGCTTAGGTATTACGCTGAACGGTATCTTTACAGCCCTGCTTACCCCAACGATTCTTCGTTTGATGGGGGTTGTTTAGGAGTCTTTGTGTGTTATAGTGTGATAAAGTCTACTAAGGTAAGAAGGAATTTATACACACTATTCCACGAATAGTTTTGTTTTCATTTTGCTGTCACATTTAACATTTCGTGTAATCCTACTGTTACATAATAAGTTAACTAATGAATTAGGGTGACAGTAGTGACAGCAAAGTTGGTTTTACTGGGAAATGCTGTTTAAACGACATATTTCACCAAAAGGTTATTCTAATTTTTCTTTTTGGTGAAATGCTTTTAATAGAAAAACTTAATTAACTTCATAGTAATGAACATTTAGTTATACTGATAGTTTACTTTATCCGCGTATTTGTTAAATAGATTTAAGGACTTCCTGAGAATTTTCTATAAGAATAATTTTAATACACTCTCCTTCACTTACAATAATCTTTAAAGGTACGACCACTTAATCGTTGCCCACTAATTATAAAAGTATTAACATAATACCCTCTCCTAAATTTTCTTTTCAATTTTATCAAAGATAGCGTTATATTCCCTTATTTGTTTTCGGATCTCCTTAAAATTTTCGTCGTTAAATTCTTTTTCTCCATCTTTTGTAGTCAAAATCTCTTTCCCATTTATGTAGGAGCTACTGCAATGTGCAAGTTGGTTACGCATTTTTAGCATTTCATTAGAATAATCCTCAAAAAAATTATTGCCTTTAGGGGTGTATGAAATTTTTGCTTCTTTAATTATCAAATTGACTGCACGAGCTTTTCTGGAAGCATCAAAATCGAAATCCTCTATTATTTCCTCTATAGAAAGATTGCGCCATGTATGTTTGCAAAGTTTATCGCAAGTTTTACTTTCTGAAAGCTTCTTTTTGGTATTTTTCTCCATTTCATTAACAAAGCGTTCTGTAAAGTCTTTTGTTTTTTTGTCAGTGCTTTGATCTATAAAATATTTTTTTATAAGAGAAGCCATGCGTGAATCGAGTTCACTTACCTCTGCCATAACTAGTCCACGAAGATTGTTTAAGTCTTGAACCTTTTTGATTGTGGTGTCAATAACAGCCTTTACCTTCTTTATAAATAAATTTACATCACGACTACTATAATATACTCCATCAAGTTCTTTTTCTCTTCCTTTCGTCCTTAACTCATCAATTCCACTTGATGAATAAAAGACAACATCCGTATATACTCCCTGATTACGGATTTTAGAAATAAGCTCCGCACCATTAGGTTGACTTGCAAGATTTAAGTCCATAAGGATTAAATCCCAACTATTATAATCGATTTCTTGATCTTCTTTGTTTATGAGTTTCTTTTTAAATTCAAATCCCAAATTATCAAGATATTCTTGAATTTGGTCTTCAATACTATTTACCCAGTCTTTTTCATTTTCAATCCAAAGAATTTTATACTTTAAGTTCATGATGTTTAGAAATTTATGAATAGTTTAAACCCTTTTTTATTATTAGACTTATCAACATCGATAGTTCCTTTCATCACATTTCTAACGAAAGACGCAACATTATAAAGGCCTAACCCCGAACCGTCTGATGTGGTTATACCCTTTTCAAATATACTACTAGGATCTGTCAATTTTGAAGAAAGACCATCACCATCATCAGAAACTATCATGCATATTACATCTCTCTTATTTTTAAAAGTAATATCGAAATGTTGTGCATTGGATTTTACGGTATTTGAAACCAAATTATCAATAAAGATACTTGCTTCTATTGGTGCAAATTCCAATATTTTAGAACACGAATTTACTTCACAATTCAATGTTATATCACCATAATACTCTGGTAAAACATTATTGATATACTCACTTATATAACTGATAATATCAGCCTTAATTACGTCAGTTTCAATACTATAGTTCGCCTTTGTTGCAAACTGTGCTATTGATGTAATTTTTTCATTTGCCCTAGATATACGTTCTACCAATTTGATTATTTCATCTGGTGTTAAAACACCTCGATTTGCTTTTTTCATAATCTGACCTATCGTATTATGTATTGTTGCCGCATGAATACGAATATCATGATGATATTTTAATATACGGTCAGTATCAAGTGTACCAACAGAAAGTAGGAATAGATTTTGCTTTGTCTTTTGCTCTAATTCTTTCTCGGTTTGCTCTCGTTTTTCTTTCTCGGCACGGAATTTACGTTCAACTTCAGCTTTTGCCTTACGCTCCTCTTCTGCTTTTCGTTCTGCGTCTTCTTTTTCCTGGCGTAAATCATCAAGATGCTTCTCAAACTCTTGAATCTTCTCAAGTAAATAAGAATCATTAGTTTTCTCAGCTAATTTGCGAACATCATCAAACATTTGTGTCTGAATCATCTCCGTCTCTGAGGGATTAGCAACTATGTTTGCCAACTCCTCATTATACTGTAATACTGTTACAGACTTATCATTCACAAGAGATTTTATGAGTTGCATAAAATCAACCTTACTACCTATATTTGCATATAAATGTTTTGCAGTTTCTTGGTCCTTATCTTTTTTTAACAATACTCGTGCGGCTATAGCTGAAGTTTGATTAATAAAGTATTCCTTTCTTAAAAATCCTTCTCCCCATAAGACACCAACAACATAACGTTCCAAACGTCTATGTATCAGAGTAAAGTAATCCATTAATTGGATAGAAGCACCTGTCTTAATTAATCCATTATCTCGACTTGATACTTCTTTAATTAGTTCTGAGTTGTCCGTTTCAATATCGACTCGACCGAATAATTCTCGAGTACCTAAAAATCGATTATAACCTTGTTGAACGCGTTGATTTAATTTCCAGCTATCATCGTTCCATTCTCCAAAAGGAAATATTCTGAAACCGTTTCTAAAAAGAAATACATTTCCATATTTAACAGGTTCTATACCCATTTTTTTTGTAAAATTATATTTTGCAGCCCGATTGAGGTAGAAGATGCTTATAGAAACTGTATCTAATAAGTAGTAATTTTGGCTTGCGCAGAGTCAACCAGCAAGTGCAAAATTACAAAACGTGTTTAAAGAACTCGCACTTTGGATTAGAAAAGTTTAATTTTTCTCTTGGTCTTTCGTTCAATTTCTTTTGTATGGACATAATTCTCTTGTCCGTATATTTATCAAACGAATCCTTTTTAGGTATATACTGCCTGATTAATTTGTTTGTATTCTCAACAGTTCCCTTTTGCCATGAACAATATGGGTCAGCGAAGTACACGGGCACTCCTAAGTATTTTGTGATGTCCTTATGTGCTGCAAATTCAGGTCCGTTATCTGTTGTAATTGTCTTCAGGCTGTCTTTGTATGGCAGCAGTAGTTTCCTAACCACCTTTACCAGAGGCTTTGACATTTTTCCAAATGGCAGTTTCTGCATAAACAACATATTGGTGGATTTCTCCACTATTGTGAGTATGGCGTGCTGGGCAGGATCGACGATCAAGTCCATCTCAAAATCTCCGAATCTCTTCCCGTCAACTTCCTTACTTCTTTCATGGATACTCACCCTGTCCTTTATTGGAAGATGTCCGCCTTGGGGACGATGCCTGTATTTCATCTTATGCCTTGTGTGCTCTGCAAGCTTCCCTGTTGTGTCATTGTGGATAATGTTATAGATGGACTGGTGGGAGACCTCTATACTCTCATTTATGCGCAGATACCCTGATATTTGTCTTGGAGACCACTGGTCGTTGATAATATATTCTTTAATTCTCCAAACTAATTCGTCGGAGAGTTTGGCGTTAGTTACCGTGCTCTTTCTGCGCTGCATAGCCATATCATGCGCCTTCGTCCAGATATACTTTCCCGAAGGCGTACTGTTGCGTTTGATTTCACGTGAGAGTGTTGACTGACTAATACCGACGATCTCGGCAATTTCTTTTCTCGCTGTTTTCTTTTGGAGTAAGGCAAAAATTTGCGACCTTTGCTCCGAGATTAATTGATGATACATTTGCAATACAAAGTTAGTTAATCTTTGGGAGACTTCGGTCTCCTTTTTTATTTGTATTGCTGGTTGTTTCTTTTTCCTCTCCGAGAGATGCAGACAACCTCTCGCTACGCGTCGAGAACGTCTGCATCTCTCGGAGAGGGACACTCTTTTATTGCACTTCGTTTTGGAACTTGCATTGCCTCTTCTATCTCATACATAGTAATCCCACGGTCTTTCAAAATAGTATAGATTTTACCATTTTGAATACGACTCTCTATTTGTGTTGTTTTCAGCTTTAACACATCAGCGATAGAGTTTTCTATTACTCCATTTATCACATCATATTGAGAGCTAACTTTTTTATCCTCTTCCTTCATCTTTGGCGCAATAATCTCTATTGTAAAATCATCATCTGTTCCAGAGAAGGGGTTAATCATTTTCTCTAAAGACTGTCGAAGTCGTTTGATATCTTCACGGGACCATAAAAGGTGAAGGTCTGTAAACTTCAAGATTGTTCCTGTGGGAGATGCCAAAGGAAAAGAAAGGTTAGTATCTATTGTTTCATGTGGAATATTTATTGTGTCAAACTCACTATGTTTACTAACTTCAAAGGACCTCCAATCAACATAAAGGACCTCTGTCTTATCGCTATCTACGCTTCGAGTAGTTAAGACCAAATTTCTAGCTAATCGGTCACATGACATACGTCCAATACCCTTAGCACCAGCATAGTGGCGTTTGAACTTACTTCGGTATGACGTGTCTTCAGTACCATCACTTTTTGCGGAATATGCTACAAATAGCCATTTGTTAATTAGATCGTCTTTTGACATACCTTTGCCATTATCTGCAATGGTTATATAATCGTCATCAAAAGTGATTTCAACCTTAGAAGCATGTGCGTCGTATGAATTCTTAACCAACTCCAGTATGGCAATATCGGGACTTGTTATCAAATCCCGACCAAGAATATTTTTCAACTCAGCACTAACTTTAAATTGCAAATTATCTTTCATACTAAAACATCTGTTTGAGTACATAACCTGCCTGCTCGGCAAATAATGGTGGAATAGCATTACCCACCTGAGAATAGCGAGGCACTTCTATTCTACGCATTTTTCCTCCTGTTGTATATTTCTTTTTTATCTCATACCAATCTGGGAAAGACTGAATACGAGCACATTCACGAACCGTCATAATACGAGGCTCAGAGTAATGTAGGTAGTCATCGGGCTGCCCAGTGATAGTCGGAGATACAGTAGCAGGATCCAAAACAGTAATGCTTCTTTGTCTGATTCCCCAATTCTCACGAGTCTTCCCATCAATACGTTTTCCACGTTGAGGATATTCTGCTAACAAATGCTGGTAGCATAGTGTTTTCTCAGCTGTATGCCTAGCAAAGCTATGACTATCAGGAATCTCATGCCCTTTTGGATAATCCCCTCTCATCAATTTTTCATAATTGGTTAATTTCCCACTACGATATTTCCCAGAACTAAAACCTTTACGATCAGGTGTTGGAACTTCACCGTTACTACGCAATAAATCAGAAATTGCCTCTTGCAATGTAGTTGTTGGTTTCAATCCTTTATCTTTTAAGAATTGGTCACGATTAACCAACAGCAACTGCTCAAAATTATCTGGAGTTCCTAAATCTTTATGAATACCAACCAAAATAAAACGTTTTCGACGCTGAGGTACACCATAATTTGAAAAATCAAAAACATGGGGTTTTACTTTATACCCAAGTTTTTGTAAACCACGTATAACCTTGTGTGAATAAGGCTCTGCGTCATTATCATTTTTCTTATCAAAAGCATAAGTAAAGCCCTTAACGTTCTCAAATAGAATCATCTTTGGTCGAACTAAATCTATGAACTTAATATAAGAAAATACCAATTGGTTACGAACATCACTTTCTATACGCTTACCTGCCATTGAAAAGCCCTGACACGGAGGACCTCCTGCAACTAAATCCACTTTATTTCGTAATTCTTTTAACTGCTGAGAATAATTCTTCAGAACTTCGTCAATATCATGTGGTGTTTGTGGCAACCACTCTGGCCATGAGAAATGTTTTTTGTCATCTATTAGATTATATTTCAATGTTTCAAAAGCAAAGGGATTTTTTTCTATAGCGAATAACCCATTCCACCCAGCTTGATATAAGCCAAGTGATAAGCCCCCTGCTCCTGCAAAGAGATCGATGACTGTATATTCTTTCTTTTTCATTTAGGTTGATAAAAAACGTAACTATAATTGCAAAAACTAAATTCTGCAACACTTTAGTTTTATTCTAATAATAAAACATGAGCAACAAAAAGTTGCCTATGCTTTCTGTTATACAGCAAAAGTCTGCAACAAATCGAATAGTTTACATGGCAAAGATACAAAAAAAATGAGAATATCATTCCTTTTATAAATATATTTTCATCATAAGAGAATATATGATATGTTTGAACGCCATTTATGATACGTTTTGCCGTTTAATGCGGTTGATTTTGCAATAATATCTTCATACTCTTTGGCATAAGAACAGCCATATCAAAGCTCTCTGGCTTCGATATGGCTGTTTTAAGTAGGTTTACTTTGTGCAACCTATAATATAGAACGGCTTACTTCTCCTTTTCTGACTGCATCGTTACTTCTATTCGGCGGTTGCTCTTGATAAGGTTTTGGGCAATACGCTGGATGTCGGCAGCTGTGATGTTACGCACGATTGTCTTGTAGTCCTTGTCAAAGTCAACTCCGTGGCGCAGCTGGTTGTATATCACGTAGAGCCAGTAGTCATTGGTAACAGAAGATTGGTCGTACTGTTTTAGGAGATATTCCTTCACCTTCTGCAGACTTACTGCCTCTGGACCCTTATTGGCAATATGCTCAATCTGCTTTGTGATGATTGGCATTACCATGTTATACTTGTCTGGGTCGGTATCAAAGGCAATCTTCAACATGGCGTGAGGATTACTTGTTGCGTTCAGACTCTGCTGTAGTTTCACACCATACACTCCACCTTTCTCCTCGCGGATAGAGTCGGTATAGGCGATAGACAATACACGCTTGAAGATGTCGAGTTCCAAATCAGCCTTAGCTGTGTAAGGTTCGTCCCATGTGTAGAAGACGGTTACACGTGCCAATGGCGTCTTCATCTTCTTTTCAAAGCGGTGTGTCTCGTTGCAGTTGCGCACGTCAGGATAAGTCTTTGCAAAGGTTTCCTTCTTGCCTGTTGATGGCAGCGAAGCAATGTATTGCTCCAAGAGAGGGCGCAACTGAGCGATGTCAATGTTACCCATGATAATCATCTTGAAGTTAGAAGCATTGCTGAAACGTTCCTTGTAAATCTCGAGAACACGGTCATAGCTTACCTTGTCAAGCGAAGCTGCCTTAAGTGGTTGTACACGTGGTGAGTTGCCATAAACGATGGTAGCGATAGAGTCGTTGTAGCTAACGTTTGGACTTGCCTCACGGTTGGTGAGGAAAGAACGCATACGGTTAACTTCTGACTGGAACGCCTGATCATCACGACGGAGGTTGGTAAAATACAAGTAAGTAAGTTCAAACAGCGTACGAATGTCCTTGATAGATGAGTTACCGCTGATAGACTGTGTTTCATTGCCTACACCAGCGTTGATACGTACGGTCTTGCCAGCTAAGAACTTGTTGAGTTCTGTTGCACTGAAGCGGCCAACACCACCTTCTTTTACAGCAGCTGAGATAAACTGCGTGTTAATCAAATCCTTGACAGGATAGAGGGATGAACCACCTTCTGCAAAGAAGTTTAGCGTTACTGCATCCTTCTGATAGTCGGTCTTCTTGAAAAATACTTTCACACCATTGCTCAGTGTGATTTCTGTCGTTCCGTGCAAGCCAGCTTTCTCGCTCTTGATACGTCCCTTCTTCGGTAACGTCTCTATAAGTTTATCGTCCAACTTCTTCTCAACATACTTAGGATAGGTCTTTGCCTGTGCATCGAGAACCATCTGCTCGAACTGCGCATCTGAGGGAACATTTACGCCAGCCTTGTCGGGAGAATATATAACAAGCACCTGATTCTTATTCGTGATAGCTTCACGCATAGCAGCATTCACCTCGTTGAGAGTCACCTCGTTAAAGAATTGATCATCGAGTTGCTTGTCGTATGCTTCGGTGGTAATCGGTTCGTTATCGAAAAAGTTCTGCTTAGCACGGCGCACATAGTAAGAATTGCGACGGTCGTTACGCTCATTGTATTGGCGGTCAATCACCTTCTGGCGGAAGGCTTTGGCACGAGTAAGCTCTGATGGAGTAAAACCATGCTGACGAATCTGCTCTATCGTACCCACTGCAGCATCGAAAGAACCCTTTACATCCTCCTGACGAGCACCGAAAGAAAGAACAAAGGCATCTTTTGTACGGCTAATCAAGAACTGTCCCAATCGTGCAGAAGCACTCAAACAAGGTTTTGGATTCTTGTCCTGCATCTCGTTAAGGCGTTCGCCAATCATATAAGAAAGCAAGTCGTCAACATATCCGTCTCGCTGATACTTTACAGTAGACTTCTCTGCATCTGGTGTAGCCTCACGCTTCATATAAAGTGTAACGAGCATGATAGGCTGTTCAGAATCTTTCAGCGAAGCCACAATCATCTTGTCGTTGTCGCTTACTGGGAAGTATTCACGATGAGTAGCATTCTCAGGCATTGGGATGGCAGAAAAGACAGACTGTATCTTCTGTTCCATCTTGTCTACGTCAATATCGCCCACAACGATGATTGCTTGCAGGTCTGGGCGATACCACTTGTGGTAATAGTCACGAAGAGCCTTGTAAGGGAAGTTGTCTACAATCTCCATCTTACCGATTGGCAGGCAGTCCTCATACTTTGTACCACGATAGATAATTGGCAACGCCTCTTCCAACATGCGTTGTGAAGCCATACCAGCACGACGTGTGCGCCACTCTTCGTGAATAACACCACGTTCCTTGTCTATCTCTTTGTCCTCAAGGTCCAAGTAGTGACTCCAGTCGTGGAGGATAAGTAGGGTAGAGTCGATGGTAGATTCGTGCTTTACAGGTACGGAACTGACGTTGTAAACTGTTTCGTCAACAGAGGTGTAGGCGTTGAGATTGGTACCGAACTTAATACCATGTGCCTCACACCAATGTACGATACTTGGTGAAGAAGCAGTGTTCTTGAAGTTCTTACTACCATTGAAAGCCATGTGCTCAAGGAAGTGAGCCAATCCTCTTTGGTTTGGTTCTTCAAGAATACTTCCCACACGCTGTGCAATGTAGAAGTCGGCTATTCCTTTCTCCTTGGCATTGTGGCGTATATAATAAGTCATACCATTCTTCAACTTACCCATACGGAAGCTGTTGTCGGTAGTGACATTCTGCGCCATAGCACCTGTTACGAGGAGCAGGAGCACAAGCGCATTGATGATTCTTTTGTTTATTAACATAATATGTGATTGATTCCTTTTATAATTCTTTTATGTCTGTTTGGTAATTACTCTGGGGTAGCTGTCATCTTACTAAGGCTTACTTGCTTTGGTCTTAATAGCATATTGTACTCTTTTAAGTGCTCCGCACGAGTGGTGCGGAGGCTCAGCACCACTTGTGCGAACGCTTAGCACCATTCGTGCGGACCAATAGTAAGACTGTTAGAAGGTGCAACCAATGGTCAGTCTGCCCGTTGAATAGTTCCTACCTACAAGGTAAGCGTTGCCGTCATTAGTGTGGCGATGAGTAAAGTCAAAGGCAGTGTAGGTTTTCATCTTTGTCCCCGGAAGTACAAAGGCATACTTAACGCCAAGTTGAAGGGAGTATTGCGGGTCTGTAAGATACTTATACTCACAATACATTAGTACGTCCATCGTAGGAAAACCATTCTGCTTATCAGAAGGTTGTGCCAATGTTCCATCCTCGAAAGCATCACCCTTTCCCTTCTTGTAGGCAAAGCCTGCTTGTAGTGAAAGTACTCCCTTTCGGAAAAGGAGGTTACGTGTAAGACTTGTATAAGCCTCTGTTGTGTGGATGTCCTGACGTCGGAAGTAAGGGTAGCTGTAGCCCGTCTGCTTGCGGTGAGAGAAGTTTGCCCCCGCTTCAATCGTCCAGAGAGGTAATTCGTTTATAACGCCATAATAGCCCGTATAGCCAAGATGTACGTCGTTCCACGCCTTGTTAGCACTCTTCACAGGGTCAAGATACTGATAGAAGTATGCCCCTTGTTCGTTTTTGTTAGAACGAAAAGCATTCATCTCGTTGACAAGATTCTCGCTTGAAAAGCTGAAATCGAGATGATGTATCTGCTTGTCGAGAGTCAAAGATAGGCGTGATTGATAGTCATAGATGTTGCTATGATGATCGGAGTGAACTATCGTATAGGGTGACTTCCTGCCGTAATAACCTTTGCGATATGTACCGCCAAAGTTGTTAAACCATGAGAGATTAGGTAGGATGTCCCAGCTAAATTGTAGTCCTAACCCATGATATTCATTGAGCATCGGTTGCTCTCTGTTGCTGTCGGTAAAGCCTGAACTGCTGAATTGTTCGGTCTTGCCAATCCACGGGCCATAGTTGATATAAGATGAAAACTCTTGTGCATTTGAAGCGTAAGTACTGAAAACTACACTCTCCGTGTTACGTCGATACGTATAGTTAAGGCCAAGACTAACAGACCGTAGTGGTACATATACGCCCGTTGTAAGGGCTAAGTTCATTAGCTTTGTCTTATGTCTTAAATCCTTATACTTAGCAACGTTTGCTGCAGTGAAGTCCACCTTTGTACCAATGGCAAGTCCTTTATATATCTCCCAAGACAATGCTCCCATAAGATTATAGGTGTCACGATGCTTTGTGCCAGCATGGTTTAGCGAGTCTTCTACGATATCAAAGGGCAGACGCTGGGTCTGTATGAATGCTGAACCAGTCATGTTGCGCCCAGAGAAGTTGTCATAACGCATACTTCCCGATAGGACAATCCTGTCCGTCAAACGATAGAATGAAGACACGTTGGCACCCGCTTGCACGGTACGTGGTGACTCGTCATAGTTGACAAAGCCTCCCTTGCCATATTGTGCATAAACTTCAGCCAAAGAAATGTTCTTTGTCTTAAATCGTGTCAAAGCTGCAGCATTGTCACTTCTCAGCCATGCATCGCTATTGGCAACGAAGCTAAAATCACGATGGAGCAGACTATCTTTAGCCTGCTCCTGTGCGTTGAGGCTGGCAGAGAGGGCTGCTCCTGCCAGTATAAGTGTCATGAACCTATATTTCATCTTACAGGTTATGTTCTTTTACCATCTATTTTATTAGTCTCTAAGTGAGAACTGTTTGCGCTCGTGGAAGTCAGAAGTAGAGTTGTTAGTGTCCATGTAGACAATCTTTGCTCCATTCTTCATAGATGCTTCAGCATCGATACCACTTGGGTCTGTGCCATACTTGTAGTTATAAACCAACTTAGCGGTATTGCCTTCAATCTTCTTTGTCGCTTCAGCATCCACGTTACGATATACGCTATGACCAAGTTTGATAGTCTGCTTTACATAACCAGCATCCACGTCAGAGCCGAAACGCTTTTTACTCTTACTCTCGTTAATATCCTGATAAACCTCAATACCATCAAGAATCCAGTCTGTTGGGACCTTCAAAACAGCATTTACATTTGTCTGTGCTTTGCCCGGTGCGTATGTGATATTGCTTGCATCCTTAGCAAAAGCAGCAGGTGTTGTGCCCTTTGTTTGGAAGATAAAGAAGGCTGGAGAAGACTGACTAAGTGGCCAAGCATTGGCAGGACCAAAGTTTACTGCCTTAAGATATTGGCTGGATGGAATAACATTTGAAGGTGTTGGATAATAAGATGTATTGTTATAGCCAGACTCTGGATCGTACATTGTGTAATAATCCTTGTTGGCATAGTTGACGCTCTTAGAATAGGTCTTGGTGTTGTCTATAGCCCCCATACAGCTGATAACAACCTGTGAATAAGGCTCGATAACCAATGAATTCTGGAAGTACCATATACCTGCAGTTGCTGGAACCCAGTTCTGAGATACGTATGATGGCTCCGTTGCACCTGCACTATACCATGCATTTGCACCAGAATGTGCATTGTATGGGTCTAACATACCAATAGCCAAGTTGCTGATAACCGCAGTCTTACCACCATTGTTATAGAGGATAAAACCCTTGTCTGATTGGAAGAACTTCTTGGGGTCTTTATCGTCTGGTACGCCAGTTGTGTATAGTTCCTTGATGATAACTTGGTCAGCATTCTGATCAGGCAATTGGAAAGTAACGTTCTTTACATCTGATGCTTTGATGACTTGTACGGTACCATCGTTATGTGTCACAACCATATTCCATGTTTGTGCGTTGATGTTGCTGATGAAAGCAAATACAGCAACAAGGAGAAGTAATATTTTCTTCATATCTTTTTCTATTTAATTTCTAATGTTATTCTTACT
The DNA here is from genome assembly GCF_003609775.1 of Prevotella melaninogenica. Classification (NCBI taxonomy): domain Bacteria; kingdom Pseudomonadati; phylum Bacteroidota; class Bacteroidia; order Bacteroidales; family Prevotellaceae; genus Prevotella; species Prevotella melaninogenica. The sequence goes on along the minus strand of NZ_AP018049.1, from coordinate 1,281,231 downwards.
TATTCATAAACTTAAAGCTCTTTGTAGGTGTGCGGAGAATGTAGACACCCTTAGGTAAAGACGAGAAATCAAGGGCAACTCGTCCCTCACCATCTGCTGTTACTGAGCTGATTTGTGTACCATTAAGATTGTAAATAGCCACTCTTGCACCTGCTTTCAATCCACTAACCTCAGCATTACTGAAAGAGAATTGAGGTGTGTTAGATTCATTCTTTGGGTCATTAGAAGGTACACTACTAATACTTGTTGTCACCTTCTTCTCAATGAAGCGGTAGTCCTGCACGCCTGTCAGTGCTGTTGATAACTTCTTACCCTCACAAGTAATAACAAGGTCGTTGCCTTCTATGGTTATAACTGGGTATGAATCCAAAGCAAACTCGGTCTTGGTACCATTCGTTTCGGTCAAGACAAGGCAGGTTATCATCTTTTCTTGTACTGTCTGCGCAAAGCCACTAAGGGGTATGAACGACAGTGCTAAAGCGATAAGCCCTATAAAACTTATTTTCTTCATAAACATTGTTTTTAATTTATACTATCTTTATTTCTCTTTTAATTCACGATACGTTTCTTCGACATTACTAATGGTAAGGTTACTATGCGAGGAGAGTCTACTGCAACGACCACCTGCGACTTGGCACCATTGAAGAAATAACGGTAATCTACTGTCTCCTTTCTTGCAGAGCTGCTGACCTTATACAACCCAGAAGGAACACTGAAATGCGCTACTCCCTCAGTGTCTGTACTATCAACGAAGGTGCTTGCCACAGCGTCTTGTAACTCTACACGTAAGCCTTCATACGAGCCATCGTATGTGCTTGGAAACTCTAACTTCACATCAAAGTTGACTACATCAAGTCCTTCATCATAGTCAGCACATGAAACTAACAGCGTCATCACGCATACTGCAAGTAAACAAAATATCTTTCTCATTATATCTTCAATCTTAATGAAAGTCCATAATAGAAACTCGGAACATATCCACTACCAAAGAGACTTGTTTCAAGTCCTGTCTGAGTAGAGTGTACCTGAGCAAGTGTGTTGAAGAAGTTATTGGCATAAAACGATATAGATACGTGTTTGCCTATTTCCTTTGTTACACTCAAGTTAGCCGACCAGAACGCACTCAACTTATTCGGATTCAATGTGTAAGGATAGTTGGTTCGCACAACCAACTGTGTCAGGTCGTTGTATAATCCTCTGTCATTCGTTGCTGCCCAACGTAATTTCTCTGCAAAGGGAACTAATGTTTCTGGTGCATCCCATGTGCTGTAATACTCAGGATAGACGATTACTGTTTGATTTTCTGCCTTACCATTATATGGCTCACCAAAGTATTCATTGCCACTATTCACAACATATCCACGACTGCTGGTGGCTCTGCTGTAAGTATAGAGTGAACTTTCCAAACGCAAAGCTACGACGAGTCGAATCTTTGGTATATGTGTCGTCAATGTGACATTCATATCTACTTGACCACTGACAGAGCCATTTGATGGTGAAGCATTGGCGGTATAGTTGGTTGAAGTAGCTGCACCACCACGGTAATAACCAATATACTGATAGAGTCTACCGTCTGATTGACGTGTGTTAAGACTTACAGGAACATCCGCAAAGAGGGTTTCGTCCTGTGCTTTATAATGATAATACTTACCATCTACACGCACCTGTGTGCGGAGCAACTTAATCTGCTTGAAGTCTATAATCCATTCTAAGCCATAGCGACTCAATGGGTCAGCATTCACATATTTCGTATTGGTGACGTAGGTGTTACGTTCGTCATAACCGAGAACGACTGGTGTTTTCGCACCACTGGCATCGCTCACAGTCACAATACCTGTCTGTGGGTCAATCGCAAAGAGTCGATTAGCCGCATCAATACCGCTCGCTTGAAGTTTAGCAGGTGATGTGTATTTATAGGTGAAAGGTGTGTAAGTGTTTGTTGCCATGTAAGGATTGAAAGTCTTACTATGGAAGAATGAAAGGTTGATGTCCGCAATTTTTGTTCTCAGTTCCACACCTAAATCCCACTGGTTGGCATATTGCCATTTCAAGTCAGCATTGTATCGTGCCTTTGAAGGGTGAGTGTAATAGGCGTAATAAGAGCGATTATTAGCATCACTGGTAGATGAGAATGCCAACATATCACGATAAGATGGAGAAGGGTAGAGTACTTGGAAACTCGGAAGCTTCACGCTCTTTCCCCATCCTGAATGCAAGCTAAGACTGTTCACCCAACTTTCTTGTCCGAAGCGAAGCATATAGCGCATATTCAGTCGTGGTGAAAGACTACCCACTGTTCCATATTCTGAGCCAGGAATAGAGGTAATATCCTCACGTACACCCGCTGTCAATTCAATGTTCTGTTTGGCATTTACAGCCATTGATAGCTTGTCTTCGGCATAGAGTGCCATATTGTTTAAAGCGGGAAGGACATCAAAACGATATTCACGCCATGTTGGTGCATAGCGCATATTCTCGTAGTATGTTCCCTTTCCTTTGTTCTTACTGCTGGTCCATTCTGCACCAACAAGTAGGCGATTGCGGAACTTTCCAAATGATTTATTCCAATTAGCCTTCAGCTTCAAGCTATAGGTTAATGGTTTCGAGTCGCCAAAGCCACGAAGATACCAATAACCCGTAGGACCAAGGATGATGTTGGCAGAAGGGTTCTTATCGTAGTCTTCAGCAATGTTATATCCTTCCGTCAAAGTGTGGATATAAGGTTGTGTAGAACTACTACTCTCATTGCTATAGCTTTCTGAGCGTTTATCAGCGTAGGTGAAGGCAGCTGTAAAATTCAGATTGGTTATCCATGACTTGTTCAATAACCAGTCAAGGCGCACATTACCACCCACATTATTGTCCTTAACCTTATAATAACTGTCCAAGTTGCGGTCTGGGTCTGCCTTTGAATCATAGCCTCCCACGCCACCATTCAGACCAATATCCAAGGTAAGAGGTTGTGTCTTCTTCATAAAGACATTCATATAGTGCAACGATAGAACGTTGCGCTGATAAGCAGTGTAAGGCGATGCTGCATCCGAGAAAGAGCGTGCATGCTCAAGGGAGAAGTTGATAAGTCCAGCGTTCTTGCCTAAGTCTAATCCTTTGTGAAGGGCTATCTGGCGGGTGTGTTGGTTGATACTTCCTTCCAAGATGAAAGGCGAACTACCTCTACGGGTCTTCACTTTTACTACACCATTGGTGAGGTCGCCGTATTCTACAGAGGCAATACCGGGTACTACCTCCACACTTTCAATGTTAGAAGCACTTACCCCCCGTGTACTTACACCAGCTGTTTCACCCATCATAGCATTGTTGTTCAGACGAACACCATCCACTTCTATGGCTGTACCAAACGACGCGTTGCCTCGCTCTGATGAACCGCTTCGCAAAGTCAATTTGCTATCATTCATCAGAGAAGGGTTCACACTCTTACCACCCGGTAAAAGCTGGGCAATATCGCCCAAAGTCATTATCTGTTGATTGTCCAACGTCTTACGGTCAATGGTGTAAGAGGTTGTTATCTCGTCCTTCTTTCGATGTGCAACAACTTGTACTTCATCGAGTTGAAGGTTGTCTTCGGCAAGGCGCACGTTGAGCGTGGCACCATCATTATTAATGGTGACAACTATTGTTTGTTCTGCATAACCAAGACAAGATATTACCGCTGTACACTTTCCTTTCGGTACGTTTTTTATCGTGAAACAACCTTTTTCGTCCGTAAAAGCGTATAAGCGATTTTCCTTCAATGTGACTGATGCGTAGGCTATAGGCTTACGATCATCCTTCCCCACAACACAACCTGTTAGTGTCTGTGCAATTCCATTGATACTTAGTCCGCAAAATACAATAGACGCTATTATCCTATTCGTGAAGTCCATGAATTGCAAAGGTAGGACGAATCTACTAACTCTACAATACTCAAAAATAGGTATTTATTTGCTTTCCTCTATAAATAGGAAATGCTTTTATCATATTAGATAAGCTCCTTCTGATATATGGAATGATAAGGGACAGCCTAATGTGTGAGAAGAAACGATATCTAACACTTTATGAGTAGTAGAATTTTGTAAGGTTATAAACCGCCCAGATGATTGGTGTTAAGCCTCCGCACTATTGGTGTTTAACGTCCGCACCATGCGTGCGGAGCCTCCGCACGTTTGAAAAGAAATTGTATCTGTTATATTGAAGTTCCTCTTGCAGATGTAAACTTTATCATTTTTTGTAAGGGATAATCATCTAAGAAATAGATGCTATACCCCAAAAAAGAATAAATAAGATGCCTAAAGCGACGGATGTAAATCTAATTATGCGGTCTTTAACGATACTCCCATTAAAAAGGACGAGTCCTATAACGCTAAGTAAGAAGAAAATAAATACTTTTTTATAAGTATAAAATATAACATCAAGAAATATCCAGAACGAGGAGCGAGGATTGTTTATTTCGCTTAAACCAAAATAACGGTTAGTTTGTTCGGTGGTTGCGTTATGTTCGTTATTTAGTGTGTAGAAAATAACTTTCTCCCCCTTTTTGCCATCGTGTTGTAATGTCATCCACCAGCCTGGTCTGCTTGTTGAATAGATAGTTGTATCTCCTTCTATTTTTAAGCAAGCTTTTGTCGTTTTCATACTTGTACTATACCACATATCTACAACACCCTCTTTCTGTTGCAAATGTTGGTAATTAGATATGGCTCTTTCTATGACATAATAATTAATACAAAGGCTAAATATGATAAGCACTATCGCTATTAATTTTGAAAGTGTCTGATGCTTCAATAATAATGATTTTTCTTCTGTTCTCATCTTTTTTTTGATTTGTTGCCATGTTGAGGCTCTTTGTTCTTTGGTCAAATTAAGATGTTGTAGCCAAGCCTATAAGAAATAATGTCAGAAATGGGATTGTCCAAGAAACTGTTCTGATAATTTTATATTTAGTAGTTTTGTCATGATATAGAAGCTATGATAAACATAAGAAAACTTACACCTAAAACCACAATGCTTAAAGGTAGGACAAAACGGTCTCGGATTATTTGAAAGTTAAAAAGGATTATTCCGATGGTACCAAGAGCCAACCAAATAAGAACGGGTTTATAGCAAGGAAAAAGCACATCAAAGAATAACCAAAATGAAGTTCGTGGGTTATCTTTCTCGCATAATCCATAGTAAGGTATTCCTTCTTTCTCATTTTTCACTTCATCCTTAACAGTATAGAAAGCAACAGTTTCACCCCTTTTCCCATTATGTTGAAAACATAGCCAGCCATCATAACGTTGAGTTATATACGTATTAGTGTCATTATTAATTTTTAGAGTAGCATCGTTAAACTCTCCACCTGTATGATTCCAATAGGAAACAACTCCTTCTTTATACTCAAGATTGTTTATTTTGTGGCATGTGTTACTTATCGTAACAAAGTCAACATATAAACAGCAGCAGATGAAAAACAAACCGATAGTATAAGATGTTTTCCTATGGCTTAGAAAGAGTCTTTTAGCCTTTTTTTCTATTAGGGAGATATTTATATCCATTTTTATTTAGTTTTTACATTTTTTGCATTACGCGCTTTTTGTTCTGTAGTGAGAACTTTTTCGTAGTCTTTTTTCTTATTTTCCAGTAACTTATTACATATTCCTCTACTAAGATCTATTAATAAATCTATAGCGAACATATGTCCGAAAGGATTTATCCCTTTTTTTAAATCTGAACCAAGCCCTTTGCCAATATTATAATCCTTTCCTGTTTTAAGAGTATACTCTTCTTTCATGTAATATGCACCTGTAGATTGTGTAAGTTTGTCTGTTGACGAAATCTTTTCTATTGATTTAGTACTCGTAGCTTTATATTTCCAGTTGGCTTTTTCTTCGACCGTTTCCCAACTCTTTTCCTCAATGTATCCCTTGGTCGTGCTTAAGTATCCTTCACGTTCATAACTCATCTTTTCATAAGATGTAATAGAATAGCTTTTCCTTTTTCCAATTTTTCCAACTTTTCCAATATTACTTTTGGCATCAAATAAATCTTTTTGTCCATCATCATTACCTAAAATGGATGTTACTTCATCCTCCTCCTTTCCTTTTGTATAGTTATAAACTCCAGCTTTTTTGTATATACTTTCTTTCCCTTCCTTTACCAATATTCCGATGCCATACGATGCCCCGCCAATCATACTTGCTTCTAATGTGTAAAGGAATGCTGCCTTACTACTAACAGCTAAGGCTGCTGTAAACCCTCCCTTGAAACCTATAATTGCAGTTCCTGCTCCCTTAAGAACAAATGGAAGTGCAAATGCTATTGCTGCGACATTGGCAATCTCGGTGTTCGATTTCATTGCCACCAAAGCAGCATACGCCTCTGCTGCTTCTTTAGAGAACATTATCTTAATCGTTCCGCCTTTTGAACAGATAGAAAAAGAATCATCCAAGAGGGCATTATAACCACTTACTATGACAGAAGGACTGTAGTTTTGCCAAGGACCCATGCAACGTGCACATCCGCATGGCGACACTCTGCCCAGGATTCCTCCACCGACAGCACCAGCTGCCCCCGCCAGACCTATAATGGCACATGCTCCTAATCCACCTGTTCCCACGACGCATGCTGCAATGACCATTGCACAAATTGCTACACCTATGGCGTCTGCAAGAGCTTCTTTTTTGCAGCCAAAATCAGTTTTTACCCTATCTGCTGTTGTTGCCATTAAATGTCCGCCATCGATTTTCACTGTTGACTGGCTTGTTACAAGCATTTGTTGTGTGCTTGTTCCTTCAGAACATACCAGCCAAACATTTTCAGGAATATATAACTTGCCCATTATTGTTTATTCAATTAATGATTATACTTGATATGAATTTCATTCGTAAAGACTGCCATATCATTAAGTTTCTCTTGTAGGTGACAATGACATTCTTGTATACATAAGGGGACTCCTGAGAGGTGGAATGTACATTTGATTTTCATTCCATAGTTCATCGGAGTTTGTAGATAATCATTTAGGCTGCTGTTGTAAACCCCTGAAAGTTCTTTCTGTATCTCTTTCATGGAACTATATTCTTGAGTAACAATAATTCCTTTTGTTTCATCTGCACGAGCGAAAGTCTCTTTCAATAAAAATCTAATCTTATGTGAAGAGAAAAAGTTGGAGCTTAAAGTGAGGTCTGTTTCACGATGCCGCACCTCACCCAAAGTCTGATCTCCCCAAAAGTCAGGGCAGAGTAATCTGTATCGCAACGTTTCTTTAATCACTTTCAATGTTTGGCTATAATCAGTATCCATAGCCTGACTTATTTTTTCCCCAGTAACGTCGTCAGCAAGCAATATCTGTGCTTCCTTTGTCTGTTTGAGTTTATTCCACCGTTCGTAAATCTCTTCTTGATTGACAATTTTTGCAATCTCTCCATTAGGGTTAATCCCTAAGACAAGATGATAAAGTGGTTGTCCAAGGAAAGAAATGGTATCTGCCAATGGCTTGTACTCTGGAGATATCTGTCGCTTGATAATTTCCTTGCAATCAATGATACTGATAGCATGACCATCTTTTTCTTCTTGTTTTACGGAAAAACGCTGTATGGTTTGTGCCTGAATTAAATTCTGTCCTCTCATTTGCAGTTCTGTTGCCTCATCAATAACTATATCTTCGCAGGCAAGAGTAATGTCTCCATAAAGAAGATTAAGCCTGTTAGGATTATGTCTCCGTCTAAACTCGGACAAGTCAGCTGGCAGAATTATTATGTCAACTCCAAATAGATTTGGACGAGATTCTGTTATAAAAGTATTAGAGTGCCTGTTATGAAACTCAATAATGTCGTCCACATTAATTTGTAGCTGGTCTGCAATACTTTGCAACGTATCCCCCTGTTTAACTGTATAGATTCTGTTTTCTTCTTTTATCATATTTTTTGTTTTAATTCTTATGAAAAGGTGGACAGATTTCTAATATTATTTTGTTTATGATTTCGTTTATTTGTATTGTAAAAGGTCCCTAAGGACCTCTACCTCATATTTAGCAAAGATAAATATAAATTCCTAAAAACAAACATTTTGAGGATATAATTTATTTTATCAAAGAATTGTTATGTGTTTTTAAGTAGTGTAGCATTAGGCTATTCTGTTTTATTTTGATTTATTGTCATTTTGAGGCTTGTTCTTTGGTCAAATTAAGATGTTGTAGCCAAGCCTATGAGAAATAATGTCAGAAATGGGAGTGTCCAAGAAGCTGTTCTGATAAACTTGTTTTTTACGGTTGTCATATTAAAATAGAGGCATCCAACTATGCCAGGGATGAATAAAAAAATATTTGATTCAAATATATAGCTTAGAATATCCATAAATAGCCAAAAGGTGTGGCGAGGAGAGTCTATTGTACTCAGTCCAAAATAGCGTATTTGGTTTTTGTTATTTCTTTTTATCTTATCGTTGGTATAGAATATCACTTTTTCTCCCTGCTTACCACTATGTTGCAAGCATAACCAACCACCAAACCTCTCTGTCGTATAAGTGTTACTATCATCTTTTATATTCATGGTCGCAGTATTGTATTTTCCCCCTGTACGCTCCCAATAAGATACAACACCTGTTTTGAGATTGAGGTGTTTATATATGTCATTGGCATTATAAAATGCCGATGATAACACACATAGACCGCATAGTATAAAGATAATTGCAATACAGCTTGTTAAGACTTGATGTGAAATGAAATAACTTCTTAATGGTAAAAGTTTCTTTCCAATATTCATTTTGTCTTTACATTACATTTATGGATTACCATTTCTCGAGTGATATAACCTATTGCGTAGCTCCTGAGATTCTCCCTAACCCTTTTAGTATATCCGTAATAATTAGGAACTCATCACACGCTCCACCTTTGTATGCCAATTATAAAGTAATTCACTTAAAATTAATTTTGCTGTCATTGCTGTCATTCAAGATTATAACATAACTGATTAGTTTACAGTAGGGTTATGTGAAATGTTAAAAGTGACAGCAAATTAAAACAAAACTTTTTTTGCAAGCTGTGTAATAGCCCCCACTCTTGTTAGGGGCTTTATTAGTCCGTGTGTTGGAAGGAATATCAATCTTGAGGTTAGATAGTTCTTTAGAGGACTAAAGAATCTCTAAGACCTCTTGTACATCCTTAATATTCTTCATATTTTCAACGATAAACTGTACATCCTTGCGGTCGTGGACTTGCATCTCGATCGTTCCCTCAAAGATGCCATTATCGCTGGAGATCGTAACCTTACGGATATTAACACCCAATTGGTCGGAGAGGACATCAGAGATGTCGTGCAGCATACCACTACGGTCAATACCACGAATCTCAATCGTTGCATCGAAGAACAAACGACGGTGCATGTCCCACTTAGCATCTAAGATTCTACCACCGTAGCTTGCTTTTAGCTTTGTGGCTACTGGGCAAGCACGTTTATGAATCTCGATATGATTTTTGTTGTCAATATATCCGAGGATATCATCACCTGGGATAGCATGGCAGCAATGTGGGAAGAGATAGCGATGTATGTTTTCTTCATTGATGAAGATAGGCTTCTTTCTGTTGAGCTCTTTGGTTACAACGATTAAGCCTTCTGTACATTCTATGTCCTTAGCCTCTACAGACTCAGTAGTCTTCTTGCCATTTGACTTTAAGAAAGGAACATAACGGCGCCAACCACCTGAGGTAACTGTCTTCTCAGACTTTGACTTTCCACGAAGTTCATTCAAGTCAGTATCGCCAAGGATAACGGTCTTGTTTCCAACGGCAAGGAAAAGACTGTCATGCTTATGGAGGTCGTGTAGTTCGCAAAGCTTGTCTAAGGTGGCAGTTGTCATCTCAAGGTCGTGTGCCTTTAGCCACTTCGATAGCTGCTCTTCGCCTGCCTTCTGTAACTCACGGCTCTCACGTCGCAAGATAGCTTGTATTTTTGCTTTTGCCTTCGCTGTAGACACAAAGTTAATCCATGAGGGATTGACGTGTTGCGACATCGAAGTCAGGATTTCTACTTGGTCACCACTTTGAAGTTTATGGCTCAATGGGACAAGTTTATGGTTGACCTTTGCACCGATACAGTGACTACCGAGGAAGGTGTGGATTTGGAAAGCAAAGTCGAGTGCCGTACAACCTGCAGGCATTGTCTTAATCTCACCCTTCGGTGTAAAGACAAAGATTTCAGATGCAAAGAGGTTAAGTTTGATAGCATCGAGGAAGTCCATAGCATCTGGCTGTGGGTCATCGAGGATTTCCTTTATCGTACTGAGCCACTCATTCAATTCGCCCTCATCCTCAGTGATCTCACCGCCATCTTTGTATTTCCAATGTGCAGCAAAGCCCTGTTCAGCTAATTCGTTCATGTGTTCAGAACGTATCTGAACCTCAATCCAACGACCTTTGGAAGACATCAATGTTACGTGCAAAGCCTGATAACCATTAGCCTTAGGATGGTTCACCCAGTCGCGCAGACGGTCAGGATGACTCTTATAAATCTGACTGATAGCCACATAAATTTGGAAACAGTTGTTGATTTCCTCATCAGGTGACTTTGGTTTATAGATGATACGTACGGCAAGGATATCGTATATTTCTTCAAAAGTGACGTGTTTGTTCTGCATCTTATTCCAAATAGAATAAGGACTCTTTACACGTGCTTTAAGTTCATATTCAAAGCCCATCTTGTCAAGTTCGGCACGGATAGGTGCTGTGAACTGTTCAAAGAGGGTATCACGCTGCGCCTGTGTTGAAGCAAGTTTCTTCTCAATAGAGGCGTATGCTTCAGGATGTTCGTAGCGGAAGCTTAGGTCTTCCAGTTCAGTCTTAATCTTATTTAGTCCCAATCGGTTTGCAAGTGGTGCATAGATGTAGAGGGTTTCACCTGCAATCTTATACTGTTTGCTTGCTGGTTGGGATTCAAGGGTGCGCATGTTGTGCAGACGGTCGCATATCTTGATAAGGATAACGCGTATGTCGTCGCTCATCGTGAGCAGAAGCTTCTTGAAGTTCTCTGCTTGAGCAGAAGCCTGTTCGCCAAAGATACCACCAGAAATCTTGGTTAATCCGTCAACGATTTGTGCAATCTTAGGACCGAAGATATTTTCCATATCTTCCACTGTATAGTCGGTATCTTCTACGACATCATGTAAGAGGGCTGCACAGATACTTGTTGCTCCGAGTCCCATCTCTTCACAAGCAATTTGGGCAACGGCAATAGGGTGCATGATATAAGGTTCGCCCGAGAGTCGGCGCACACCCTTATGCGCTTGTCGAGCGAAGTTGAAAGCCTTGGTAATGATATCAACCTTCTTTCGATGACGTGAAGCAAGATAGGTATCAATGAGATGCTGAAAGGCATCATCTACCATCTTCTCATAGTCAATCTCCTTAACTTCAATATTGTCCTTGTCCATTGTGCATCCTCCCGTTATATATAATAAGGTAAAAGAATCTTGTTAGTATAATATGGCTTCTTGGCTTGTATTAGTAGCCGCGATAGTCATGTTAGGCTCTTCGCTTGGTGTTTCGTTTTGGTAAATCTGATCTTTGAAGTCTTTGAACTTCTCAATCATCTCAGAAGGTAGGCGTAACTTAGCTACGCCATTTGTTGCATAAGCCTTGATTAAGCCTTGTCGATACTGTGGGTTAAGTACTTTCAAATCGTCCACATTCATACCTAATACATTGGCAATCTTAGCAAGTGTAACGTCTTTCTCTACAATGATCGTATCACAGCGGTTGGGTAGACCTGTTGATAAAGGTGTGATGTCGTAATCTGCATAGTAGTTCATTACATAATTAGCAGCAATGAAAGCAGGAACATAACCACGTGTCTCCTTTGGTAAATGCTGATAGACAGCCCAGAAGTCAGCACCACCACCAGCCTTTGTGATAGCACTGCTAACACGTCCCGGTCCACAGTTATAGGCAGCAAGTGCCAATGTCCAATCGCCAAATCGTTTGTAAAGGTCGCTCAGCATACGTGCTGCAGCGTAGGAAGACTTCTCTGGGTCGCGGCGTTCATCAATATAACTGTCAATCTGAAGGTCATATTGTTTACCGGTTGTTGCCATGAATTGCCATAGTCCTGCTGCTCCCACACGTGAGGTAGCATTGGGATTTAAGCCTGATTCTATCACAGGAAGATACTTCAACTCTAATGGTAAACCATAGAAACGCAGTGCTTCTTCAAAGATAGGGTTGTAATAACGTGCACGTCCTAAGAGGTAAGAAGTTGATTGGCGTCCAGCCTTTGTGTAGCGATCGATATATTTCTTAACTTCCTCATTACAGGTCATTGTCATCACATTCGATAGATTACGCATCTTACGATCTATAACTTCCATGCCGTTTTCTGGCTCTGTTGCATTCGTAGAGGGTGTATTCTTAAACCCTGTTTCTATACCACTATTATAGAACTTATCATCTATATAGTCTACGTCAACATATCCTGCCATCGTTTCTGATGCATCAGGAATCATCACACTCACAGCTTTACCACGGCTGTCAACAACTGTTTGCTGTTGTGCATACAATCCGCAGGTTGCTCCCATTGTAACAAGGAAGGAAACAATATATCTCTTTCTACTCATTATTTCTTAGTTAGTTAACGCAAATACAGTGCGCTGCTGCTTAGAATGTCAGACTACATCCAATACCTATTGCCGATGAACGGAAAGGATTGTTAGGTGTAGCGATACTCTTATTTGATATGACCGTCGGTGCAATATGCAGTGAGAGGTCATCTGATATGTCAAAGTCGGATAAGGAAGCGTCTACGTAAGCATCAATAACTGACAAGGCATAAACAGCAATAGTAGTAAAAATACTCAGGTCACGCCATCTACGATAGCGGTCCTTGCGCTGTTTGAAGATGTTCTTATAACGTTCTTCATTGGCAGGGGTAATCGTAGCTCCGAGGTGTAGGAAGTTATTATAACTCTGCGTTGTTGGGTCATTATCCATAATGTCCATATAAGCCTGCGCATAATCATGGTACATTTGGTTGTTCCATGTCATGGCATAAACGCAGCCAACAAAGCCTCCGTAAAAGATTGGTAGTTTCCAGTACTTACGGTTGTAGACCTGTCCAGCACCAGGAATGACGAGTGCAAGCCACAAAGCACGCTTAGGATTAGGGCGCCACTTAGACCAGTCGCGTCCCTGTTTCTTTACCATGCCGACACTATCCTTTCGCAGAACAGAAGTGAGTTTACCCTCATCATCTGGTGTGAGGATAGCCTTCTCTTCTATATATTTATCCTGCGAATTAGGTATCTCAACGACTGCGGAGTCGCCTGGATATATCACCTTTAACGTGTCATGGGGCAGATCTTGTGCCTGCATGACCGTAACACTGGTGAGTATTCCGGCTATCAACAGTCCTTTGAGGATTCTATTCTTCATCTTCATCACTACCCTTTGTCTTGCTTAAGTTACTGGTTTGAAACTTTCGCTACTTCTTCTTTGCCTTGTAGTCAGCCACTTGTTGAGGCTTTCTAATGCTTGTGAATAGTTATTCTAAACCAGAATACTTGCTTATCTTATACTTACTAATACCTTAATCTTTCCGTATGGGAAGTATTACTTCATCTTATCCATCACTTCCATGATGTGAAGTAATTCCTCTTCTGATGCAAACGGAATACTAATCTTCCCCTTTCCATCAGCGTTACAACTCATCTGTACCTTCGTATCGAAGAATGATGAGAGTCGCTGCTTGAGGATATTGAACTCCTCTGGGAGTCGGGTGCGTGCAGAGATTTTCTTCTTTGCGCTCTGTATATCTTCTCCGTTATTGAGTTGCTGACACAGTTCTTCAACCTTGCGAACACTATATCCGTTCTTTAAAATCTCACGATAGAGTTTCAATTGCAGTGAAGGACTATCCAAAGAAAGCAATGCACGGGCATGTCCCATGTCTATTTCTTTCTTTTGCAGACCCATCTGTACCAATGCAGGAAGCTTCAACAAACGAAGGTAGTTAGCAATAGCAGCACGGCTCTTACCCACACGCTCTGCTACACGCTCCTGTGTCATTCCGCTCTTTTCAAGCAGATGTTCGTAAGCCAAAGCAATCTCAATCGCATTCAAGTCCTCACGCTGGATGTTCTCAACCAGCGCCAACTCCATTACATTCTCGTCCTTAATCGTACGGATATAGGCTGGAACAGCTTTCAAGCCTGCCAACTGACTGGCACGCCAACGGCGTTCACCAGCAATAATCTGGAAACGGTTCTCGTCTACCTGACGTAAGGTTATTGGTTGAACGAGTCCTAATTCACGGATACTATTCGCCAACTCTTCCAACGCAACAGGGTCGAACTCACGACGAGGTTGGTTAGGATTGGCTTCAATCTGGTCTAAGGCAACCTCGTTGATGGTAGAACTTCCTTGTGTACTGACAGCTTCAGTAGATATTAAGGCATCCAGACCACGGCCGAGGGCATTGGTCTTTGCGTTTCGATTATATTTCTTTTGTACAGCCATAGTCTTTGTTTGGGAGTTAATGGAGTTAAGGAGTTAGGTGGAGTTAGTGGTTGTTATGCTCGATGCTACGATGTTCTTAGTTTCCAGTTCTTAGTTTCCAGTTCTTAGTTTCTTTATTTCTAACAGCTAATATATCTGTGATAGAAACATTAGTTTTACAACCAGAAAACAGTACGTCTGTAAGCCTCAAAGTACACCTTTACACTCCGTATCTTTCCCTTTTTTATTTCTTATTCTTTTCAATGATTTCCTTTGCAAGGCTAAGATGATTCTTTGCACCTGTAGAGTCAGCATCATAGAGGATAACTGGTAAACCATGACTCGGACTCTCAGAGAGTTTCACGTTACGCTGGATAACAGCCTTGAATACTAACTCTTGGAAGTGGCGCTTCACCTCATCGTAAATCTGACGGGCAAGACGTAGACGACTGTCGTACATCGTCAGCAGGAAGCCCTCTATCTCCAACTTTGGATTCAGCTTACTCTTGATAATCTTAATGGTATTCAACAGCTTACTGATACCCTCCAATGCGAAGTATTCACACTGCACAGGAATGATAACAGAGTCAGCTGCTGTTAAGGCGTTGACAGTAATCAAACCAAGTGACGGACTACAGTCAATCAGAATGTAATCGTATTCGTCGCGGATTGGAGCAAGCAGGCTGCTCATAACCTTCTCACGACCATTAAGCTTTAACATCTCAATTTCAGCTCCAACAAGGTCGATATGGCTCGGAACAATGTCCAATCCTTCTATGTCAGTTGTGTAGATAGCATCTTTTATGTCGGCATGGTCAATGATACATTCGTAAAGCGAACAATCCACCTCCTTGATATCTACGCCTAAACCGCTGGAGGCATTCGCCTGCGGATCGGCATCAATCACCAATACAGACTTCTCAAGCGTAGCTAAAGAAGCCGCCAAGTTGATGGTGGTAGTCGTCTTTCCGACGCCGCCTTTTTGGTTGGCAAGTGCGATAATCTTTCCCATTTTTCTATTTAATCCTATACATTTATTAGGCTACAAAGATACATATTTTATATGAGATAGGAGGGCTTTATAAACCTTTTTTCGTACTTTTGCACTGAAATCAAAGTGAAATTTATGAATTCTAAGAAACCACTCATACTTATATCCAATGATGACGGATACCACTCTAATGGTATTCGTACGCTCGTTTCATTCCTTACAGATTTTGCAGATGTTGTTGTCTGTGCTCCTGAAGCAGGACGTTCGGGTTTCTCATGTGCTTTCTCTGTGGTTGATTATCTGTTGTTAAAGAAGCGTCACAATATTCCTGATTGTGAGGTGTGGTCATGTACTGGTACGCCTGTTGATTGTGTGAAGTTAGCGTTAGACCAGATTCTTGTTGACCGAAAGCCTGATCTTATCTTGGGTGGTATCAATCATGGAGATAATTCTTCTGTGAATAATCATTACAGTGGAACGATGGGTATTGCGTATGAAGGTTGTATGAAATATATCCCTTCTATCGCCTTTTCAAGTTGTGATTACGATCCTAATGCAGATCTTTCTTACCAACGTGATTACGTAAGACTTATTGTCAAGAAAGTTCTTGCTGAGGGATTGCCAAAAGGTATTTGTCTGAATGTAAACTTCCCAAAGGTTGAGAAGTTTGCAGGACTGAAGGTGTGCCGTATGGGTTGGGGTAGTTGGACGAGAGAGGTTGAGGCTTGCAAGCATCCTCGTGGCTTTGATTATTATTGGATGACAGGTCATTATCGTAACGATGAGCCAGATGCAACCGATAATGATCAGTGGGCATTAGAGCATGGATATGTAACAGTTACGCCTTCGAAAATTGACGTGACTGATTATGAAGTGCTTGATAAGATGAAAACGTGGGAATCTCTTTAATCCTTTAATGTTATGAAGTATTACCTGATAGTTGGTGAAGCATCTGGCGACTTACATGCCTCACGCCTTATGCAGTCGTTGATGCAGTATGATGCAGAGGCTGAGTTCCGCTTCTTTGGTGGTGACTTGATGACGAAAGTGGGCGGTACACGTGTGAAGCATTATCGTGAACTTGCCTATATGGGTTTCGTCCCTGTATTGCTGCATCTACCTACCATCTTTAAGAATATGAAGATGTGTAAGGAGGATATTGTGCGTTGGAAGCCCGATGCGGTTATCCTTGTTGACTATCCAGGATTCAATCTTAATATCGCCAAGTTTGTAAAAAAGAATACCAATATTCCTGTCTATTACTATATCTCCCCAAAGATATGGGCATGGAAGGAATGGCGTATCAAAGCTATCAAGCGTGATGTAAGGGAGATGTTCTCAATCCTTCCGTTTGAAGTTCCTTTCTATGAGAAGAAACATAATTATAAAATACATTACGTTGGTAATCCTACTGCCGAGGAGGTTGATAATTTCCGTCATGTCTATTCAGAGTCAAAAGACGAGTTTTGTCAGTGTAACGGATTGTCTTCTAAGCCTATCATTGCTCTTCTTGCTGGTAGTCGTAAGCAGGAGATAAAGGACAATCTTCCTTCTATGCTTGAGGCTGCTCGCCATTTTGAGGATTATCAGATGGTGGTTGCCGCAGCACCTTCTATCACTGAAAGCTACTATAAGAAGTATTTAGGTGATAGTGAAGCAAAGATGGTAAAGACGCAGACTTACGAGCTTCTCAGTCATGCTACCGTAGCACTCGTTACCAGCGGTACTGCTACGCTCGAGACAGCCTTGATGAATGTTCCGCAGGTTGTCTGCTACGAAACACCTGTTCCAAAGTTGATTCGTTTTGCTTTTAAGCATATTATCAAGGTGCGTTTTATCTCTCTTGTCAATCTTATTGCTGATAAGGAGATTGTGCAAGAACTTCTTGCTGATCGCTTCTCTATTCGCAACATTGCTAATGAGTTGTATCGCATCCTTCCTGGTCAGCCTTTGCGTGAACGTATGTTAGCTGATTACCAACTTGTTCGTGAGCGTTTGGGTGATAAGGTGGCACCTGATAATGCGGCGAGGATTATGGTCGAAAAACTATCGGGTAGGCAGGTTTATGAGCTGTCAAGTGAATCTGAAAATGAGTTTGTTAGTGAGCAAACTTATGAATAAGTAGACTGCTTGAAACCATGTGTATTAGTAAAGTGGTACATTTGTTTTAGTCAAATAAGTCTATTGATTTCGAATTATTTTCACGAACAAAAAGATTTCTTTTCATGAATAAAAATATTTATTGTCGCGTAAATAATTATTTCTTTTCATGAAAATAATTTGCGATGAATAGATAAGTAAAAAAATAAGGAGAGCTCTTGGCTCTCCTTATTTTTTGTATTTAATAGCTTTATAAGCTAATTAATTCAATTACTTTATCCACAGCTGATCTGATGCCTTCTGCATTCTTACCACCTGCCTGAGCATAGTGTGGCTGACCGCCACCGCCACCCTGGATGAGTTTAGCAGCCTCACGGATAATCTGACCAGCGTTCAAGCTATAATCTTTTACCATGTCATCACTAAGCATGATTGATAAGAGAGGACGATTGTCATGTACAGAACCGAGTACACAAACGAGTTTCTCTGGTAACGCTTCACGCACCTTGAAGACGATATCCTTGGCAGAAGCTGGGTCGATTGGCAAAACAGAAGTTACAACATGTACGCCATTCACGGTCTCAGCACGTTCTACCATATTCTTTGCAGCACGGCTAACAACTTGAGCACGGAAACTCTCAAGTTCCTTCTTCATGTGGTCGTTCTCCTCAACAAACTTAGCGAGGATAGCCTTGAGGTTCTTAGCATTGTTGAACATTGTTCTCAAATCACGCAAAGTATCTTCAAGAGCGTAGATAGCGTTCTCACAAGTTTCACCTGTCATAGCCTCGATGCGACGTACACCAGCAGCAACACTGCTCTCGCCAACAATCTTGAAGAAACCGATGCGACCCGTTGAGGTGGCATGAATACCACCACAGAACTCGCAACTTGGACCGAAACGTACCACACGAACCTTATCGCCATACTTCTCACCGAAGAGGGCTACTGCACCCATCTTCTTTGCCTCCTCCATTGGCGTATCACGATGCTCGTCCATTGGATAATCCTTGCGAATCATCTCATTGACAAGCTTCTCAACCTGACGAAGTTCCTCATCGGTAATCTTCTGGAAGTGAGAAACGTCGAAACGAAGGGTGTCAGGACTTACATACGAACCCTTCTGCTCTGCATGCTCACCGAGAACCTGCTTCAAAGCATAGTCGAGGAGGTGGGTTGCAGTATGGTTGGCAGCTGAAGCATCACGCTTCTCTGTGTCAACACAAGCCATGAAATCAGCCTCAAGGTTCTTTGGAAGTTCCTTAACGATGTGTACGCTCTGGTTGTTCTCACGCTTGGTATCGATTACATTGATTGTCTCGTCCTCACTAACGAGTACACCTTGGTCACCTACCTGACCACCCATCTCACCATAGAAAGGAGTGTGGTCGAGTACAAGCTCATAGAAGCTGTTCTTCTTCTGGGTCACCTTTCGGTAGCGAAGGATGTGGCATTCGTATTCTGTATAGTCATAACCAACAAACTCCTGTTCGCCTTCACGCAGTATTTCCCAGTCACCATTCTCAACAGCAGCAGCATTGCGGGCACGTGCCTTCTGCTGTGCCATCTCCTCATTGAACTGCTTTTCGTCAACGGTATAGCCGTTCTCTGCGCAGATAAGTTCGGTGAGGTCGAGTGGGAAACCGTAGGTGTCGAAGAGGCGGAAAGCCTCCTTACCATCAAGTTGAGTCTGACCATGTGCCTTCAATTCGTCCATTGCACCATTAAGGAGCATGATACCCTTTTCTAATGTACGAAGGAATGAGTCTTCCTCTTCCTTCATCACACGGCCAATCAGCTCACGCTGTGCAGTAAGCTCTGGGTAAGCAGCACCCATCTCACGTACCAATACATTGAGTAATTTGTACATGAAAGCTTCCTTCTGACCGAGGAAGGTATAAGCATAACGTACGGCACGACGAAGGATTCGACGGATAACGTAACCAGCCTTAGCATTGCTTGGCAACTGACCGTCAGCAATTGAGAAAGCAACAGCACGAAGGTGGTCGGCTACAACACGCATAGCGATGTCTACCTTTTGCTCTTCATTGACGCCCTCACCATTAGCACCCTCTGGGAAGGTGTGGTTATACTTCTTGCCTGAAATCTTCTCAATCTCTGCAATAACTGGTGCAAAGATGTCTGTATCATAGTTTGAGGTCTTGCCCTGCATGAGACGAACGAGACGCTCAAAGCCCATACCGGTATCGATAACCTGCATCTTCAATGGGTCAAGACTACCGTCTGACTTACGATTGAACTGCATGAACACAATGTTCCAAATCTCAATAACCTGTGGATGATCCTTGTTTACAAGTTCCTCACCAGGTACCTGAGCTTTCTCTTCTTCTGAACGGAAGTCGATATGAATCTCTGAACAAGGACCACAAGGACCTGTGTCACCCATCTCCCAGAAGTTATCGTGCTTGTTTCCGTTGACGATATGATTCTTAGGGAAATGCTTCTCCCAGTAGCTTGCTGCCTCATCATCGCGTGAGATTCCTTCAGCCTCGTCACCCTCAAAGACTGATACGTAAAGGTCTTTCGGGTCGAGGTGGAGAATGTTTACAAGATATTCGTAAGCGTAATCAATTGCCTTTTCCTTGAAATAGTCACCAAAGCTCCAGTTACCCAACATCTCAAACATGGTGTGGTGGCTGAGAGCTGCATCACGACCTACCTCTTCCAAGTCATTATGCTTACCACTAACGCGCAGACATTTCTGCGAGTCTGCACGGCGACGAGGTTCTGGATCCTTTGTTCCAAGGATAATATCTTTCCACTGGTTCATACCAGCATTAGTGAACATCAGCGTAGGGTCGTCCTTGATAACCATAGGGGCAGACGGTACGATAACGTGTCCCTTCGACTCAAAGAATTTCAAGTAAGAGTCGCGGATTTCGTTTGCTGTCATCATCTTTATTTTATTTTTAATTCAATTTTTCTACCTAAAAGTGTTGCAAAGATACTGACTTTTGAGTATTTTTGCAAACAATTAGGCTGCTGAATACGTAAAAACTTCTTTTAGAGGTGGACATAGTTTTCCCATTCAGACCTAAGATTGTGTAAATAATTGATATAAAAGTTACTAAGACATGGCAGAGAATCCGCACAAACTGTATTATTCTATTAAGGAAGTGGCACAGCAGATTAACGTTACGGAGAGTCTGTTGAGATACTGGGAAACCGAGTTTCCACACCTTCGTCCTAAGACGACGGGTAATCGTGTACGTCAATATACGGAGAAGGACATTGAGCAGATTAAGGTTATTTACAATCTTGTCAAGGTGCGTGGCTTTAAGATTGCTGCTGCTCGCAAGATGTTGCAGGAGAATCGTAGTGGTGCTGACAAGAGCCAAAAGGTAATGGAAACCCTCTTCTCTGTGCGCGACCAACTGAAAGAACTCAAAAAACAATTAGACGGATTGGTATAGGATATTTTATATTTACCCATTTGTATGTTTTTTAATAATAAAGAAAGCATATAAACGAACTATCTTGTCTTCCCACATCAAAACAGAATCTTTACTTCCAGATGGGATTCTCTCTCCAGCCATCAGTAAAACCAAGCATGTATATGGGAACTTTGGGGTGAAGAGAGAATATTTTTATGATTTGTTCTTTTATATTATTCTTAGGATCCAAGCTGTTAACGAGATAAAGCACACATGAAACAACTCCAAAGGTACGTTTTCTCTGATTATCTGTCATATCTTGATTAAGCCACTTTTCATGATATCCCTTGATGTTAACAGGTTTCTTAGCAAACACTTTATACCACAGACGTGAGTGGTGGGCTATCATATTTCTTAACACAGATATCGATTCCAGCCAACTTGAAAGTTCTTTAGATGAATTCAGTCCAAATTCCTTAGCGATTGCTGATTGCAATGAAGATTGAGCCTTAAGATTCTTATACATCTTTGAGAGCGTACCAAAAGAAGCTGTCTCTATAATCATCCATGCATCTGGATTGTCTCCTTCAAATGATAATTCATCCCAAATCTTACTCTCACGGATAAAATCACGTGCATAAGGGTCTGTACTTCTTCCAAATTCATATTTTAACTTTAGGACAAACTCTTTATGATAATGCTTATTTTCAAACAAGCGATTATCAAGATACCATAATCCAGTGCCAGTCGATAATGAAAAGGTAGATATAATTCTGGTACGAATCCCCACTTCCAAGGTTTCTATCGCATCAAACATTATTCGACGAAAAGATTTGTCTAATTCATACCTATCAATAACATCTTCGAAGTATGTGTCCTCTTTGAAATTTCCAGAATCTTTATCTAACATGTCTATCCAAAAGTATTTCAAACGGAAATAACTTATACGACTAAGATACTCCTTAGCTAATTGTTCATTATGGAAATGCATTCCACGATTTTTTAAAATGGAAAGTTGATCGTCTAACGTTCGTGGTTTCTGGTTCTTCATAATATATAAAAAAATGACCCACCTGCAGTTCTAATGGGATGCAAGTGAGTTCTGTTATCTTTGTCACGAACTTTGTCGTGATATTTTTAAGACTTCACACTACTTCAAGGTATGTTTATAGATTCAGTTAGAACTTACATTGCAAAGGTAAATAAATTATCTTAATATTGCAAGTTTTTAATTAAGAAAATAATACTAATTCTTTTTTATTTTTAGTTGCTGTCATTTTTAACATTTGTGATAAAGAGTTTATAATAAGTTACTTACAGCGTAGTTTGTTGTGATAGGAGTGACAGCAACTTTCAGATTGTATATATACTATTTCACACTCGGTCTTTCACTTCAAGGCTGAATAGTATCCGTTTTCTACCTATTATCTTGCTTTTACAAGTCCCTTTTTATGTGACTTACAACTCTTATCACACATTGTGTTTACGGTTAGCATGCCTCGTGCTTACACTGCGCACAAGGCGTGCTAACCATAAACACCAAAGTACGGAACACTCTTGACAAACTCTTGCCCTAATAAGTTTCACTCCGTCAAGCTTCTATTACTTCTAAAATCTTCCCTTTCTTGTCTACAAATTATTACGACACAGTAGTTTACTTTGTTAAAGTAATGAAGATAAATCTTTCTATGTTTCTGAAATTAATTTCGGTATATAAGTATTTCTTTATGCCATCTTTCCCATTAGTACGTCGATGGTATTCCTCACTCTTCTTTCTGTTGTCAACATGATTGTGTTCTCATCTGCACCCTCAGCACCCATATAAACGGATGGATTGGAGTAGGTCATGCGACTTGGTTGTGGCTCACGTGCAGAGAAGTGGAAGGCAGGTACGGCTGTTTCTTGGCGTATGCGAGCAATGTTCTTTTCGTTTACTCCACAGCCAGCCATAATCTTTATTCGATTGTTAGATAATTGGTGCAATCGCATAAGCAGGGGAATACCCTCCTCAGCTGTGGGTTGCTGTCCTGAAGTCAGTACTCTATCAAAACCAAGAGAGATGAGCTGTTCCAAAGCCTTCTCTGGTTCTCGGCAGCGATCAAAAGCACGATGGAAGGTAACACTCATTCCTTTTGCGTGAGACATCAGATATTCATTGGCTTTCATGTCAATGTCTCCTTCAGCTGTAAGGCAGCCAAAGACAACGCCATCTACACCTAAGTCACGGCAGAGGTCAATGTCCATTGCCATGCGCAGAAGTTCTTGTTCGGTATAAAGGAAGTCGCCCCCACGGTTGCGGATAATGACGTGTAGGCGAGTATCAGTCAATACTTCTCTCGCCATCTTTATTTCACCATACGAAGGAGTGGTGCCACCTTCGGGAATACCCATGCAGAGTTCTACACGATTAGCTCCACCTTTCTGTGCTTCGATGCAGCTTTCAACGCTATTAGCACATATTTCTATCTCAAAATCAGTTCGGTTCATGTTGGATTATTTGAGGAGTTAAAGGAGTTAAGGAGTGAAAGGGAGTTAAGACAATACTTTTATAGATGTAATTTATTAGACGATTAACAGTCATACATCACACTAACAGATAGTATTGTCTTAACTCCCTTTCACTCCTTAACTCCTCTCCCCCTCTTAATTAAAGTTTACTACTTGTTTTAACGAGTTGCTCACCCAATCCGATTGTATATCCCTGAGAAAGGAAGACAATACGATTGAAGGTATCAGCAATAATGAATATTGGCAGCTGTTCAGTATTGTGGAGTTTCATCTCTTTTGCAATTTCCTGCTGGATGGTTCCATCCTTATCAATACCGAAGATGGTCTTTTCTGGCAAGTTAGGGAACTCACCCTTCTGTGCTTGGAACTTCTTAGCTTCCGCCTCATTCTTGAAGAGTAAGACGAATGGACGACCCCACTTATCGAGCTTATCCTTCATCTTTTCAATGTCGTGCAATGCGTGGTTCGTTGGCTCCTGACCGATACCCAATACGCCGAGAACGTAATAGCCGCGTCCTGTCTGACTTAGGATAGAAACGCTCTGACCGTCTTTGTCAAACAAGTCCTCACTATTGAAACTACCAATCACCTTCACACCTTCACTTTCCTGACGAACATCGAGTGGGAGAGTGGTTGTCTCGCCTGGTTTAATCTGGAAGAAACGACTGTGCGCAAGTACACTACCATCTGCCATACGCTGACCAGTCACGAGGATATAAGTACCCTCATCGAGTGTTGCACCATTCTTAAAGGTGTTCGACCATGTAGCACCACCACCCATGTCAACCTGTCCTTCGTCAAAGTTCATCAGCCATGTCTGTCCATAAACAATCTTACTGATAGAGAAATGGCTATAATACTTAGGGTCATCAAGGAAACCATCAGGAGTGAATGTCAGTACTAATTTACCAGTCTTAGCAGTCTGCTGTGCTGCTGCATCAAAGTCTACATCCACCCATTTGCCGTTCTGCTTATACTGAATCTTCCATGCCACAGGGTCCATACGAGCCTCAATACCCAAGCTGCGTGCAACATCTACGAAGAAGATATCACGGCTACGACTATCGGTAATACGGCTCTCCCATACACTTCTTGGTGTCTGTGGGATTCTCATTGCACGAGTATCAGGATTCATTTTGATGTTCTTGCGAATCCACTCAACCAACAAAGCTGGGTTCTTACGGAAGCTTGCAGCCTCCTTAGCAAAGGCTTTCTCAAAGAATTGTTTGAACGGTGTGAGAATCATTTCACTCTCAACACGTGGAGAGAGTTGGTTGCTCTTTGCCTTCATATTATCTTCCAATATTTCCATTGGCATATCACGAAGGTCCTTATCGCTCAAAGTACTGAGCAACTGGAGGGCACGTTCTTGCTGATTAGCATACTTCTCTACAAAAGCCTGAATAGTCTTCCAGTTACCACGAGCCTTTATTATATAAGGTGTGGCTGCAGGGTAACGATAATCTTTCATTGATTCTGCTGTTGGGAAGGTAGCAATGTAAGCATGACGGATAGAATCCTCATAGGTCAAACGACGTGTATTCTCATCACGCTGTTCCTTCGTTACGGCAGGTAATGTAGAGTTCTGAGCAGGTGGAACGATGTCGAGGTCAGTCTCCTTTGGTACATTATTCTCGTTATAATCCAGTTTGATGGTTATTGACTTATCCTTTCCAAAGGTGGCTTTAGCATAGCCAAACTGTCCATCCTTAGATGCCCATACAATCATATCGCCCTTACCAGCAGAGAGGAAGGTCGTACCATCCTCGCCAGTGTACTTAGATACAGCGGTATAGAACTCGGCATAATTATAAATCTTGAAGTCTACCTTAGCATTGTCAGCAGGATTGCCATCCTTATCAATAATCTTAAAATCAATCTTTGACGTACTGCCATAGTTGTCAATGAGGTTAATCTCGGTGAAGTTATTGGTACGTAGCATCACCTCCTCTGGACCCTCATAATCACCGAAAGCACGTGTGTGCATCAGCATTGCACGTGATGCAGGCTCGTTAAACCAAGCAAGGTTGAGTACAGGCTCTGGTTCACAAGCACCTAAGAAATACCATTTTCCATCTGCCCAAGCTTCTACCCAAGCATGGTTGTCATCCGTATGTGCCCATCGAGGAGTATATACCTGACGAGCTGGAATACCGATAGAACGTAGGGCTGCTACCGTAAAAGTACTCTCCTCTCCACAACGTCCACGACCAGTGCGGATAGACTGCAGCGGTGAAGAAGTACGAGCATCAGAAGGCTCGTAGGTAACACGTTCGTGGCACCAATGGTTTACCTCAAGGATAGCTTCCTTCATAGGAAGACCTTTCACGCGCTCACTCAGTTCATGATAGAAGATAGCACGAGAGCTATCAAGTGGTTCGTTGTTTACACGCATAGGCAAAACGAAATGTCTAAACAGCAATTCAGGGACATCTTTTCCCCATGCCATAGACTTTCTTGTTTGTAAGGCGGTGCGTATATTTTTAAGATGATATGCCGTAGGATAGTCCGTAGCATCGGCAATTGGCATATAAGCATACAAGAAACGTAAGGCTTCCTCCTCCTCAGGAGATACCCGAAGTCCCTTTGTGTTATAGAACTTCTTGCCAATAACCTTCATCTTGGCTTGGAATGCGTTTTCTACTTTTTGTCTGAAATTAGGGTCTGTTATAAAGTGCTGTGCATAGCTTGATAGGCTGACAGCAGCAAGAAACAGGCTCAATAAGATTTTCTTCATAGATTTGTTTTTAGTTTATGCGACTTTCAGCAGCCGCTAATTTGCGTATGCAATATTCGTAAAAAAAAAACAAGATACGCAAATGTTTTACATAGAAAATGCCCGAAAGCTTGGTCAAAGTAATAGGATAGGAAGCCTTCTTTTCATGTACAGGTTTTTATTCAAGGAAAACTTACGAACAAAAGAATGCCGAATGAAGGAGATAAAGTAGGGTTATATTCTACTACTTAATCCTCTTCAATCTCACTATTTACCCTTATTCCCGATTTATTTTCATGAAAATAAATCTTTTTTTTCATGAAGATAAATATTTTTGTTCATGAAAATAATTCTTTTTCTTCATGAAAAGAAATTGTTAACCTTTCCCTTTTAGGTAGAATTTATCAGTATCAATGATGATTTTCACACTTTATTACAACAACAATAAGAAATAAATATTATCTTTGTAGAAAATAAGTTTTTTAATAACCCTTTACCTTAATATTATTAAGAAAACAATGAGAAAGAATATGTTTATTGCCTGTGGTTTGTTAAGTTGTGTACTTACACTTCAGGCTCAGACGAAAGATGGTGGTATTGATGCGCAGATGTTGCAGCAAATTCAAAAGGCTGGATTGACTACATCTGACCGTGCTTTATCGAATGCAATTGCCACAAATTCTATTGATGACCTTGCTCGCAACTTCCGTAATTCTGGACCTGTAGATACCTATTTCAGCGTGGAAACACCGAAACAGAATATCCAAGATCAGAAAAGTTCAGGTCGTTGTTGGCTCTTTACAGGACTGAACGTTTTGCGTGCTAACTTTGCACGTCGCCATAAGGATACGTTGAGAGTGGAGTATTCTCATGTTTACCTCTCTTTCTACGACCAGTTAGAGAAGGCAAACTTGATGTTGCAGGGTGTGATAGACAATGCTGGTAAGCCATTGGATGACCCACGTGTGCAGTTCTTCTTTAAGAATCCTATCAGTGATGGCGGTACGTTCTGCGGTGTATCTGACTTGGTTGAGAAGTATGGTGTTGTACCAATGGAAGCCATGCAAGAAACCTATTCAGCTGAAAACACCTCTCGAATGGCAAGGATTGTGTCATCAAAACTACGTGAGTATGGTCTGGAATTGCGTAAGATGGTAGCTGAAAAGAAGTCAAAGGCAGCTATCAAGGCACGCAAGACAGAGATGTTGGGTAATATCTATCATATACTCTCACTTTCTTTGGGCGAGCCAGTGAAGACCTTTACCTTTGCTTTCAAAGATAAGAATGGTAAGCAGATTGGCAGGGCAAAGACCTATACTCCACAGGAATTCTATAAGGAAACAGTGGGTGGTCCGCTCAATGGTACCTTTATTATGGCTATGAACGACCCTCGTCGTCCTTACTATAAGACTTACGAGATTGAGTATGATCGCCACACCTACGATGGTCATAACTGGAAGTATGTGAACCTTCCAATGGAGGATATTGCGAAGATGGCAATTGCTTCACTGAAGGACTCAACGAAGATGTACACCAGTTATGATGTGGGCAAGCAGCTCGATCGCAAGCGTGGTTATCTTGACTTGGATAACTATGACTATGCAACACTTTTTGGAACAACCTTCCCAATGAACAAGGCAGAGCGTATTGCAACCTTCGATAGTGGTTCAACTCATGCGATGACACTTACAGCAGTAGACTTAGATGAGAACGGTCAGCCAAAGAAATGGAAGGTAGAGAACTCTTGGAGTGCCTCTTATGGTCAGAATGGTTACTTGATTATGAGTAATCCTTGGTTCAATGAATACACCTTCCGTCTGGTTGTTGATAACAAGTACGTACCAGAGAATATTATGAAGGCTGCTCAGCAGAAACCAATTATGGTTGTTCCTGAGGATCCATTGTTCCAAGAGGATATGTAAAGACCTCCCCCAACCCCTCCAAAGGAGGGGGGGAAAGGATAGGCTGGTGGCAGTGGATTCCTTAGGTAAATATTGATTTTAGGTTTTATAGGAACCTTGGAATGCTATATTAGCTATGTAAGCCATATGAGAAGAAAGCAGGGGTAGGCGGCTTCGTCTATCCCTGCTTTCTTTATCTTTTAGGATTCTTCCGAATTATGAAGTGATAGTTTAAACCTATTATATAATAAGACACACAGAACAACTCTAAGTTTCTTGCTACAAACTTAGAGTCTCGCTGTGTGTGATATTTCTTAAGGTTCTTAGCGTAAAATGCAAACCTTATCACTCCAAACTTCTCTATATTTGTCCGTATTTTTCATATATTGATTTTGTAAAGACCACCAAATGGCTTGCAATTAACGCCCAATTGGCTTGCAAAAGATGCCCTTTTGAGGTCTTGTTAACGCCCTTTTGGAACCTTGCTAAGCACCTTTTAAAAGCCCTTTTTACAACTACTTGATAACAAGTGAATTACGAATTTGGGGAAATAACTCGCTTTTAAGGCATTTCTCTACCTTTTTCTCTAATATTTTGTCAATATATTTCTTGAACTTGCAGTGTTGAACCTCACACAGAAGCATGGGGCTGACGGAGGTTTTATTTAGCGTTTATAACCTTTATTCTGCTTCAGCTTTTCGTTGAGGTCTAATGCACGTGATGGAATAGGGAAGACGATAGTATGACGGTCGGCTTCTGTTTCGGGTGCTGTACGAAGGTCGTATGATTGATGGAAACGATTGAAACGGATGAGGTCGTTGCGACGCCAGCCTTCCCACGTTAGTTCCATAAGGCGTTCAGCAAGGATGTTATCTAATGTAGCGGTTCTGTTTCCCATTCCGCAACGGCTGCGAACGAGGTTCAGTTCAGTATTACCATTCTCTCCGTTGCGTACTGCAGCTTCCGCTCTCATGAGTAATACATCAGCATAACGGAAGAGAACAATGTCATTTTGTGGATTCTTGCCATCGTTATAGCTGGTACGGTCTACCTCATATTTAGCCATTCTCGCACCAGCAGTCTTAATATAGGGACTGTTAGTGAGATTTAGTTCTACGGCAAGAGGCATATAAACAAGCGGCTTACCATTCTCTAAACGTACGATATTTCCATCTACACGAACCGTGTCAGAGTCGAAGTTATAGGCATATCGCTTATCAACATTAGTAGTGCCATAGCCAAAGGTTCTGACAGTAGAGAGTGTAGCGCAGGCTCCGTTCTCTCCACCTGTTCCCAGCGCACTACCATGTGCGTAATGACGAGAGCGGAAAAGATATTGGAACTGGCTTCTGTAGAGATGTTTGTCTACAGGAATGGTAAATATATTCTCTGGTGAATTCTCGTTGTTAACAGAGAAGTTGCTGAGATAATCGGCTGCTAAGGTAAAGCCATCAGCAGTCACCTTATCGCAGTAATATTTGCAGGCTTGCCATATATTCATCTGCTGACCATTGATGGTAAAGTAGGTTTGCTTACCATTAGGTTGTTGATTATCTGTCCAATCAGTATCAGAATAAACCTCACCATTCAGCATCAACTTAGCAAGAAGGAAGTTGGCTACAGAACGTGTTACACGTCCATAGTTCTTGCCAAGAAGGTTACTATGACCTGTAGGAAGCAGTGGGGTGACTTCTTGTAGTTCTTTTACAATAAACCGATATACCTCAGGGCGACTTGCTTGTTCTACGTTTTCAGTACTTTCGTCAGCCGTAGTTACTAATGGTATATTTCCAAACATATCCATAAGGTAATAGTAGTATAAGGCACGGATAGCCCTAACCTCAGCCCTATAAGCCTTGTACTGCTCATCTGTAAGCAACTGCTTGTATTTGTCAATAGTGACAAGTGCATCATTGCTGAAGACAATTACCTTATAGAGATATTTCCATGTATCGTAGAGTGGTTTGCTATCTACTGCCCAGTTATGAGTATATAAATCAGCCCAAAAACCTCCATCATACCAGTCTCCACCACGGACAGGTATGATTGCTTCATCGGTTGTGAACGTATTATAATCATATACACCACGATAAGTACCTTGTAATCCCTCACTGTCTTTATCACTTCCTATGTAGTTATACAAAGTAGCTACAGTATTGATATATACATCTCTATCTGTCGTGTAGGTATGTTGTTCATCGAGGCTGTCTTTGCTATTCTCGTCCAGACAACCTGTCAATGTGAGGAGAGTTAGAAAAAAGAGTGTGCGAAGTAAGTATTTCATACTTGATAGTTGTTTATGTTGTGTTGAATTGCTTAGAACTTAATACTCACACCGATAGAATAAGTGCGATAAGGAGGATAGGTACGTTTATCATCAATACCTAAAGTGTTATCTACTACATAACTATTGATAATCGGTGTTAAGCCACTATAACTTGTTATTGTTGCGAGATTATTGATGCTAAAAGACACACGTAGTGAACTGATATATTTGTTTTTAATAGGCGTATTCCAACCTATCGTAAGATAATCAAAGTTTAGATAATCACCTTTTTCCAACCAATAATCCGTCACATTCTGGTCAACAATATTCCGTGCTGGAGCTTCTGCAAGGACATTATAGTCTGGGAAATTTGACATATTCAGGAAAGAAAGAGTTGTTCCGTTAAATATCTTATGTCCGAAAGCACCATTCATCTGTAAGGAAATGTCGAATGCTTTGTATCTGAAACTTATGTTAGAACCCAATGTCATCTTAGGTGTTGCTTGTCCTGCGATATATCGGTCACCATGGTCGCTGAGGTCGATTACATTGTCATTGTTCAAATCAGCAATGTCGTATTTGTTGTGTCCATGTCCGTTGTCAATGATTCCTTTGCAATGAGGAAGATAGAAAACACCTAATGGTTGACCTACTATTTGATAAAGAATATCATTGTAACCACCATGGAAACCTGCACCATTCATGCTACCAATTGGTGTTATGTCTGATGCTGTCATATTTCTTCCGTTGAGCTTACCATTGAGTGAAAGGAGTTTGTTCTTTTGCCATGCCATATTGACATTGACATTGAGTTCCATGTCTTTCTTTGAGATAGGAACAATACCGATACCCAACTCAAATCCACTGTTAGACATAGAACCGATATTTGCTAATAGCTTGTCAAAGGCGAAAGTTGGTACAGGTACGTCATATTCGTAAAGCATATCGGTAGTCTTGGAATAGTAATACTCTGCTGTAAGGAGCAGGCGATTGTTGAACAGTCCAAAGTCAGTACCAATATTAAAGGTGCTACGTGTTTCCCAACGTAGGTCTGGATTACTATTGCGTAAGGTACCCATAGTGACTGTTGGTGTACCATTGTACGAGATTAAACCTACTGGGATATATTGCCTTAAGGTCAAATAAGAACTGATTCCACCAAGGTTTCCAGACCGACCATAACCGGTTCGAAAGTTCAGAAGACTAATGCTCTTATTGTTGCGTAGGAAACTTTCTTTCTTCATATCCCAAGTTGCTGAGATAGAAGGGAAGATGCCCCATGTATGGTCTTTGCCAACCATTGACGAACCATCTGCACGTGTTGTCAGATTAAGTGTGTATCGGTCGAGTAGTGTGTAGGTAAGTGTACCCATAAAAGAGGCAAGACTTGGGTCAGCATAACTACTACCAGTTCCTCCATAAGGACGATCAGAAGCAGCACCAAGGTTGTTATAACCAAAGTAATTATTAGTCAATCCTTTTACTTGTGTCCAAAAAGCTGCTATCTTTTTCTTCTGATATTCAGCAAGAATGGTGGCAGATAAATTGTTAATCCCCCAACGATATTTCCAATCAAGAGAGATGTTACCTAACATATCTTCGGTCTTTCGTTCTCCTCTATATGCTAATCCTTGCGCCCATACCCATGTCGGAGCAAATCGTCCGTTCTCCGTTGAGGTGTAAGAATAGGAACCTAAGGCTGCTAACTGAAGGTTATGTGTTAGCTGTAAGGACAACTGCAGATGTGAATTGAACGTAAGATTCTTTTCATCGTTACGCTCAAACAGCAATGGTTCTGTCGGTCCTATCTGTGATGCATTGCCATTCATCTGCCAGCCGTTTCCTGTTTTGTGGAATGGGAGTGTTGGATTCATTGCAGCAATAGAGTAGGAAAGTGCTTGAATATCAAATATCTTTTCATCTTGTTGGGATGAACCGAAGGCACCAAAGTCTATCTTTAGTTTCTCGTCAAAGGCAAGCTGTGAGATGTCTAACTTAGCCACGAAGTTATTGTAATCCTTGTTTTTAATAACTGTTTGACCGCGCACATAGCCCAGTGAGGCACGATAGTTAGACTTCTCACTGCCTCCACTAAAAGCCACGTGGTGTGAATTTACGAAACCTGTTCGTACTATTTCTTTTTGAAAGTTAGTATCATAACCCTTGTCAACATAATCCAAGCCCAATGCTTTTGCTGCACTAATATACTCTGATGCATTTAGCATACGAAGGCGTTTGTACACGGCATCAAATCCTACTGCTCCATCATAGTAAATCTGGAACTTACTACCATTACCACGTCTTGTCTTTACTTCGATAACACCTGATGCTCCACGTGAACCATACTTAGATGTTTCGGAAGCATTCTTGAGAATAGTAAAGCTTTCTATATCGGCAGGATAAATGGTAGATAGAGTGGCTAAATCGGATGAAACACCATCTATAAGGACCAGAGGGTCGTTGCCACCAGTCAATGATGTGGTACCACGAACACGCACGCTGGTCAGCATAGCCATACGATCCTGCCCGTTTGTAACAACATTCACACCGACAGCTTGTCCAGAAAGGGCATTGATAGCTGAGTTTACTAAACCTTTATTCATCTGCTTTTCACCTACTTTTGCCATTGAGCCGACAATAGGTAGGGTATCATTGATGAGGAATAATGGCTGCTTCTTTTGTGTAGTAATTGCTTTGTGTCTCCTCTGTGCATTTGCTACATTTGCAGAACCAACTATTAAAAGGCAGCAAACAAGTGAATGGGTTAGGAAGTGTTGTCTGGCCATATTAGGATGTAATAAATGTTGTTTATACTGATTATCTAAGCAAATATACGTATTTTTCGCGATATAAGTCGACGATTACAGGTTTTTTTGCTAATTTTGTTGTGTTATCCTTTTATATACTCTTTGTGAGTTGAGGAACTTAAAGATAGAAACCTAAATTATTATCAATATGGAAAAGCTTTTTCTAACGGCTTTGCTGATGGGCATGTCTGTGTCTGGACTCCATGC
The DNA here is from genome assembly GCF_003609775.1 of Prevotella melaninogenica. Lineage (NCBI taxonomy): Bacteria > Pseudomonadati > Bacteroidota > Bacteroidia > Bacteroidales > Prevotellaceae > Prevotella > Prevotella melaninogenica. The sequence goes on along the minus strand of NZ_AP018049.1, from coordinate 1,247,885 downwards.
ACAGAAAACCACTGTTGAGCCTACTTTCACCGAGTGGCATGACCTTCAGGTGAATGCTGTCAATCGTTTTACAACGCATACAGACTTCTTTGCGTTTGCCCCAAATGAAAATCTACGTGGAACAAAGTTTGATATGAAGAAGTCGGCTAATTACCTTTCACTTGATGGGGATTGGAAATTCAATTGGGTTGAGAATGCTGATCAGCGTCCAACAGATTTCTTCCGTACCGATTTCGATGATTCTCAGTGGAAGACCTTTCCTGTTCCTGGTATCTGGGAGGTGAATGGCTATGGCGATCCTGTCTATGTGAACATCGGTTTTGCATGGCGTGATAACTTCAAAAACAATCCTCCAGAGGTTCCTATTAAGGAAAATCACGTAGGTTCATATCGTCGTACTATCCGCATACCAGACAACTGGGATGGTAAACAAGTTATTGCTCATTTTGGCTCTGTAACGTCTTGTGTATATCTGTGGGTGAACGGTAAGTTCGTTGGCTATAGTGAAGACTCTAAGATTGGGCCAGAGTTTGACGTGACAAAGTATCTCAAGAAGGGCGAAAACCAAATTGCTTTCCAAGTATTCCGTTGGTCAGATGGCAGTTATTGTGAGGATCAGGACTTTTGGCGTCTCAGTGGTGTTGCTCGTGATAGCTATCTCTATGCACGTGATGCAAAGCAGCATTTGAAGGACATTCGTATCACTCCTGACCTCGTAAATGATTACAAAGATGGTACGCTCAGTGTTAACCTTCAGTTGGTGGGCAATACAAAGGCTTTCTTGGTGTTGGAGGATGCTGATAATAATCTTGCTGCAAAGACAGTCATTACAGCATACAAGGCTGGGCAGGCTAAGGCGTTTATGGAGCTGAGAAACCCAAAGAAATGGACAGCAGAGACTCCTTATCTTTATAATCTCTATGTGAATGTAGAGGATGCCAAGACTGGTAAGGCTATTGAGACAATCCCTCTCAAAGTTGGTTTCCGTAAGGTAGAAATCAAGAACTCGCAGGTATTAGTCAATGGTCAGCCTGTTCTCTTCAAGGGAGCTAACCGTCATGAAATGGATCCAGATGGTGGTTACGTTGTGACACGTGAGCGTATGATTCAGGACATCAAACTGATGAAGAAACTGAATGTCAATGCTGTGCGTACTTGTCACTATCCTGATGACCCTGTTTGGTATGACCTATGTGACGAATATGGACTCTATGTGGTTGCTGAGGCTAATCAAGAGAGCCACGGCTTTGGATATAATAAGGATGCAGTATCGGGTAGTCCGCTTTTTGCTAAGCAGATTATGGAGCGCAATCAGCATAATGTCGGCACGAAGTTCAATCATCCAAGTATTATTTTCTGGAGTCTTGGCAATGAAACTTGTTACAGTAAAAACTTCGATGATGCATACGATTGGATTAAATCGCAAGATCAGAGCCGCCCTGTACAGTATGAGCGTGCAGAGTTGAATGGCTATGCTACGGATATCTTCTGCCCAATGTACTATTCTCCAAAGGCTTGTGAAGATTATTCAAAGAATGTGAACTACACTCGTCCACTTATCCAGTGCGAGTATAACCATACGATGGGTAACTCTGGTGGTAACTTGAAGGAGTATTGGGACCTTGTTCGTAAGTATCCTAAGTTCCAAGGTGGATTTGATTGGGACTTTGTAGATCAAGGCTTACATCGCAATCCTAAGTTTGATGCTTCTCGTAGGTTGGAAGATTATGAGCGTGCAGCTGATGCAGCAGATGTGAAAACTGAATATACATACGGTGGTGACTATAATAAGACTGACCCATCAGACAATAACTTCAATTGCAATGGTATGATTGGTCCTGACCGTCAGTTGAATCCACATGCTTATGAGGTTGCCTACGAATACCAGAACATCTGGGCGCGTCCTGTTGACCTCAAGCAGGGTAAGATTGCTGTTCACAACGAATACTTCTTCCGTGATCTTAGCAACTATTGTATGGAGTGGAGCCTTGTTAACGAGGGTAAGGTTGTTGAAAAGGGTACGATTGATCAACTGAATGTTGCACCACAGCAGACTGTTGAATACACTTTGCCTATCGCTGGTAAGGAGTTTGATGGTGAAGTACTCTTGAATATCGACTTTAAGTTGAAGACTGCTGAGCCATTGATGGCAGCTGGTCAGACTGTTGCAGAAATGCAGATGGAGGTACAGCCTTGGCAGCCTATGCCAAAGATGGAGCCAGTTGTGTACAAGAAGATGAAGATAACTGATAACGTGAAGGAAGGTGTTGTAAGTTTTGCTGGTAATAACTTTAACCTTGTATTCGATCGTAAGACTGGTTTCCTCAGTACTTATCAGGTTGATGGTCGTAACTTCCTCGGTGATGGTGGTACTTTGAAGCCTAACTTCTGGCGTGCTGTGACTGACAACGATATGGGTACTAAATTCCAGAATCGTCTGTCGGTATGGAAGAATCCTACTATGACACTGAAATCTTTAGAGGTTGATAAGAAGATGAATCGCCTCACTGCGGTATATGATTTACCAGAGGTTGGCGGACAGTTGTGTCTCGTTTATCATGTTGCAATGGATGGTGCGCTCCATGTTAGTATGGATATGGAATTTAAAGAAGGCAGCAAAGCTCCTCAGCTTCCTCGCTTCGGAATGTTGATGCAGTTGCCTTATGAGATGGATAAGTCAGTGTTCTATGGTCGTGGACCTATCGAGAACTATGCTGACCGTAAACTTTCTCAGCGCATTGGATGCTACGAGCAGACGGCTGATAAGCAGTTCTTCCCTTACATTCGTCCACAAGAAACTGGAACGAAGAGCGACATCCGTTGGTGGCAGCAGACTGATAATAGTGGTCGTGGATTCCGAGTATTGTTTGATGAGGCTGCTTTCTCTGCCAGTGCATTGCACTATAATATCTCTGACCTTGATGAGGGAAGTGAGAAGCATCAGCGTCACAGTTATCAGGTGCCATTGTCTAAGTACACTAACCTTACCTTAGATGCTGCAATGATGGGTGTGGGTGGTATTGATAGTTGGGGTTCAGAACCTCTGAAGAAGTATCAGTTACCAGCTGAAAGTCGTGCTATGCACTTCTGGATAGTACCAGTGTTCTAAGTTGATAGACATATCTTATAAAATAGTAAACGCCTTTGCAGAAGTCCTGCAAAGGCGTTTTTTGTTTTATATCCGTACAGTAAGTATACCTATCAATGGCAGTGTCTAAATTCTTTTCATGAAAATAAATATTTTTCTTCACGTAAATAAATATTTTTCTTCATGAAAATAATTCTTTCTTGTCGTGAAAATAAATCGGTTTAGTATCCTTATCAGTTTATTATCTTTGTAGTTTCATCTTCTCAATCATCGTTGTATAAACCTCTTCAGACACTTGTCTACCACGCAAAGAACGCACACGTGGCATACTGCGGAAGTATTCATCTTGTGACTGATACCATGCGTAATGTGCTATTTCACGAGCGCGAGCAAGGGAGATTGCTAATTTTCCAGCAGCAGAGGGATTGACGGAGGAGAGAAAATACTTGCCATCTTTCATCTTTAATGCTAATATGAGATAATCTTTGGGCTGTTGTGCGCTGCGTGCTTGTAGGTTGCGTGTGCGTGCAGAGATAGTGATATTCCTGCCGAATCGCTGATTGATGTCGTTCATCATGCTGCGAAATAGAGTGCCGTGAGCTGATGAATCCCTCTGTCCAGTATAAGCAATGAAGTAGTGAATCATCTCATGGATAAGCACATCATCAATCTGTTCTTCTGTCAGATTGTAATATCTTGAAATGGAGATGGTGTAGTCATAGAATGTTGTTCGTCCCCAACTTTGTTTTCTTTTGCATGCCATTTGTCCCAATCGGGTCTTTCCTCGTGACCATTTCAGTCGTGGGATAGGTAGCTTACTGCTGAAGATGAGGTCGTTGTATTTGTTGAATTTAGTGGTTAAGCTCTCCTCTTCGCTCATCATAGGTTGCGTTGAGGAGAGCTGTTGGGATGATTCTGTCTTGTGTTGGTTGAACATATATCGTGTTAATAGTTTGGACTTAGAGCCCGAACCGATAGCCTAAGGTGATGGCAAAGGTGCTGTTCTTCAGGTCTTTGTCATTCTCATCCTTCGTATCAGCAACCTTACTGATACCCCAAAGGTATCGGGCGTCAAGCTCAATGTTCTTATATGTGTAGGACAAACCTACAGGAATAGAGAAGACACAGCTATGCAGTTTGTCCTTAATGTCGGTATTGGACTTCTCAAAATATGTCACACCCTTATACTTTACCTCCACGTTTGCTTTGGAACGTGCGCTTACCAGCACATCAGTCTGTATACCGAGCTTTGCTGTAAGGCCTTTCCATACATGTGCTTGAGCAAGAACTGGAATGCTGATGTAGTTCAGATCAGTTCTGAAATCAGTCAGATAGATATAGCTACCAGCGTTTCTGTCAAAGTCGATGTGGGCATTCTTGCCAATGACAGTAGTTGTTGGGGTAACAGGAGAGATCTCAAAGTTATTTGTTGGCTCGTAGCCTGGCATTAATACTGCCGCATTTGCTTTGGCTCCCTGCATGTTATAGAACACGCCTAATGATACTCCGAACAGCTTACTGAAGTTATATTCGGCATCTACACCAGCGACAAAGCCAGCCTTCGGACTGTAAGCTTCTTTGAGTTTACTACCTGAGAAGTCGGAGACGGTCATGCCAATACGTGGTGTAATGGTGAATTTACTGTTTGAGTTTTGTGCGTTTGCAGCCCATGGTATGAGTGCTAGAGCTGCGATTAAGAATAAATTTTTCATTGTTTGTATAAGCTTTTAGTTTGTTATTGATAAACTTTTGAGTATTGTTCGATAGACGTTTTAATGACACAAAGTTACGAAATTAATCATAGAACAGCAACTCTATGCTTGTTTTTCTGTATAGAGTAGGGGGTGAAGGTTGTATGAAACAATAAAGGCAGACGTTATTGTCTGCCTTTATGTGTGTTGTATATTATGTCTTAAGACTTTATAATGTATAGTCTTTAGAAGAGTGTCAGTGTGTAAAGATAGACCACTGCAGCAGGTATTGCCATCAGTGAAGAGTCGAATCGGTCGAGCATTCCACCGTGTCCTGGTAGGATATTTCCACTGTCTTTGATACCGAGTGTGCGTTTGAAGAGACTCTCAACAAGGTCGCCCCATGTACCGAAGACCACAACCACCAGTCCTAATCCTATCCATGCAGGAATGCTAAGCATATGTGGATCGGTGTCAGTATTGGTGAAATATCCGATAACTCCAGCAACAATCAATACGAGGAGTCCACCTCCTATGCTTCCTTCCCAACTCTTCTTAGGACTGATACGTGGGAAGAGTTTATGCTTGCCGAAGAGTGAACCACAGAGATAAGCACCTGTGTCGTTAGTCCAAAGGAAGATGAAAATGCTTAATGGAAGGAGGTAGTCGAAGGTCACCTGTCCCGGTTCAATCTGCTGGAAAGCCAGTACGTTGATCATTGAGAAAGGCATTGCGATATACATCTGTCCCAACATTGTGTATGCCCAGCTGTTGATAGGGTTCTCATTTTTCAGATATAGTTCTGAAATTAATAGGTAGAGAATGGACAAAATGTAGGGTACAAAGACCACGAAACCCTCAACTGGTGTCAGGCGCAGACCTGCAACCGCCAAGAAGAAATAGACTCCTATGATGGTTGAGATGAAGCGATTTACCTTTACTCCCTTGATGTTGTTCACCAATCCAGTGTATTCCCAGATGGAAAGACCCGTGATGAGTGCAAAAAGTACAATCAGGGCGTGAGGGTGAAGGATGCCCAACACCATCGCGGTGACGAAGAATACGCCAGTAACGGCTCTGACAATCAGGTTCTTTAGTTTATCACTCATAACTATATGTTTGTTTATAAATCACTGGCTTTGTCGCTGCCTTCTTTAGCGATTCTTGCTTCGTGCTCTGCTTGTGCCTGCTTAACCTCCTCTGGCATATCCTCCAACTTAGGCTGAGACTTCTCCTCCTGCGCAAGCAACTCTTGTGTGCGGCTTACCCAAGGACGCTTTCCGAAAATTTCTTCTACGTCTTCTGCCATGATTACCTCGCGCTCAATGAGCAGTTGTGCGAGGCGGTTATGACCTTCTTTGTTCTCGGTCAAAATCTGCTTAGCACGCTCATACTGTCCGTTAATCATGTTCAGAACTTCCTCGTCGATAGTCTTTGCTGTAGTGTCAGAGTATGGCTTCTGGAAGTTATACTCATCATTATTATAATAGCAGATGTTTGGCAACTTCTCACTCATACCTGCGTATGCTATCATTCCGTATGCACTTTTAGTCGCACGCTCAAGGTCATTGATAGCACCTGTTGAGATATGACCTGTGAAGAGTTCCTCTGCAGCACGTCCGCCAAGCAATGAACACATCTCGTCGAGCATCTGTTCCTTGGTTGTGATAGGACGCTCTTCTGGTAGATACCATGCAGCACCGAGTGCCTGTCCACGTGGTACGATGCTCACCTTAACCAATGGGTGTGCATGTTCACAGAACCAACTGATGGTTGCGTGACCAGCTTCGTGAAGGGCGATCGTGCGCTTCTCGTCAGCTGTCAATATCTTAGTCTTCTTCTCTAAACCACCGATAATACGATCAACGGCATCGAGGAAGTCTTGCTTTGTAACCTCTGTGCTGTCGTGACGGGCTGCGATGAGGGCAGCTTCGTTACATACATTGGCAATATCAGCACCTGAGAAGCCTGGGGTCTGACGTGCAAGGAGATCGATATCGAGGTTCTTCTCTAACTTCAAATTGCGCATGTGAACGAGGAATATTTCCTTACGTTCTGGCAAGTCAGGCAGGTCAACGTGTATCTGACGGTCGAAACGTCCAGCACGAAGAAGTGCCTTATCGAGCATATCAACACGGTTTGTTGCGGCAAGAACGATAACTCCTGAGTTTGTTCCGAAGCCGTCCATCTCTGTCAGAAGGGCGTTGAGTGTGTTCTCACGCTCGTCATTTCCGCCCATAGCTGGATTCTTTGAACGTGCACGTCCAACGGCATCAATCTCGTCAATAAAGATGATACAAGGTGACTTCTCCTTAGCTTGATGGAAGACATCACGTACACGGCTGGCACCGACACCGACGAACATTTCAACGAAATCAGAACCACTCATAGAGAAGAATGGTACACCTGCTTCACCTGCAACGGCCTTAGCAAGAAGGGTTTTACCCGTTCCTGGAGGGCCAACAAGGAGTGCACCCTTAGGGATTTTACCTCCCAAGTCAGTATATTTCTTTGGATTCTTCAAGAACTCAACAATCTCTTGTACCTCCTGCTTAGCACCAGTCTGGCCAGCAACATCCTTAAAGGTAATGCCCATTTCGTTGGCTTTCTCATAGAGCTTTGCCTTAGACTTGCCCACGCTGAAGACGCCTCCGCTACCGCCTCCGCCTCCGCTCATGCGGCGCATAAGGAAGTACCAGATACCGAAGAAGAATATCCACGGTGCAATAGAGGCGAGGATATCAAGGAAAGTGTTGCCTGACTTGTTCTCATAACTGTAGCTAACGATTTTCTTCTGAGCTACAGCTTGGTCGAGAAAAGTCTCTACCTTATCCACCGAACCAATCTCTACGGTAACATAAGGGGCTGTACCCACTTCTTGTGTACCCTTTTTGAAGATGTCACGGATGTGGTTAGGGCTTACATACATGCGGAGGGTATTGTCGTTTCTATTGACAATTACCTTTGTGGCATAGCCTTTAGCAACATATTGCTTGAAAGTGGTATAGTCCTTGTCTATACCTGCACTTGAAGGAAAAAGCCCATTCCCCCCGGCAAAGAAAACTACTCCGAGGGCAATAATAACGAATATGTAGAGCCAATTCATATTGAATTTAGGCATATTCGGCTTGTTCTTAGGATTTGAATTGTCCATTTTGAAGTCTGAATTTTTGATATAAAAAGGCGATTACCAGGTCAACTTATCAGTCTAAATCTGGCAGAGTGGTCAACTTGGCGTCCTCCCAAAGGTGTTCTATGTCATAGAATTCACGTGTCTCTGGGGTGAAGATGTGGACGATAACGTCCGCATAATCAATCGCCACCCACTGTGCGTTACCAAGTCCTACGCAGTTGATAGGCTTCTCACCGATAGCTTCGCGAACATAGTCGCCTACTGATCCGGCAATAGCTTCTACCTGTTGTGTGGAGTTACCCTGGCATATAACGAAATAGCGACAGATAGTACCATCGATCTCCGATAGGTCTGCAATAACTATGCCATGTCCCTTTTTATCTTGAATTCCCTTTGTAATTAGTTCTACTAAATTCTTTGTCTTATCCATTAAATCACATTATAATATACGAGATGCAAAGGTAGCGCAAAAGGAATGAAGCACAAAATAAATTTCATTTTATTTAGCAATTTGTTCCTATTGGGCTTATTTGAGCATTTAGCAAACAAAAAACTGCCTTTGAGATTTTTTTATCTCTTTTCATGAAAAAAGTTAGTAGAAGTTTTGGTAGTTCAAGAAAAAGTGCTAACTTTGCACTCGCAATTCAGAAATGAGTTGTGAGATCAATGGGATATGGTGTAATGGTAACACTACAGATTCTGGTCCTGTCATTCCTGGTTCGAGTCCGGGTATCCCAACAAAGTGAGAGAGTTGAATTATCAACTCTCTTTTTTTATTTCAAATTATAACTTAAATATTTACCTGATAAAAGATGAAAAAGTTATTAACAGCCATTTTGGCAGCATTAGGAATAGGTATGGGTGCATGTGCACAAAATCTTTATGAAGATGTAGACGTTAATCGTTTTGAGCAGATTATTAAGTCTGACTCTGTTCAGTTGGTGGATGTACGTAAACTTGATGAGTTTACAGAAGGTCATATCCCAGGTGCAATACATGTTGATGTGTTGACTCCTTCTTTCCTTTCTAATGCTCTTGCTAAACTCGATAAGAAGCGTCCATGTGCTGTGTATTGCCGTTCAGGTAAGCGTTCTGCTATGGCAGCAACACTTCTTGCTAAGGAAGGTTTTACTGTTACTAACCTTTCGGGTGGTATTATTGCGTGGACTGAAGCAAAGAAGAAAACTGTAAAGGAATAAATAAGGCTGCCTTTAGGTTCTTCCGTTAAATACACAAACTGTAAATAGAACAAAGGCTTATACACTTGCGTGGTATGACTATCTCCAATTAGATGGTCTTGCAAAGCGGGATAAGCTACAAGATAAATAACAAATTAATACGATGTCTATCTGACTTTGTATAATAACTTATTGCCATATTATAGATGTTTGTAAACTTTTTTCATGCACCTCGTAATCAATACATGGTTTTTTGGCTTCTAAAAGATGCCTAATTGACTTCTAAAAGGTGCTCTTTTGGAGGCTAACTAACGCCCTATTAAAGTCTAATTAAGCATCTTTTCTTACACTACTTTGTAACCGTTTGATTTACTGTTGATTACAAATCTGCATTTTACATGTGTATTTGCCATTATTTATTGGAGTTTTATTCAGATTTATGTAATGATTTTTCGATCCCGATCTGTAGATTTTCGAAGTATAAAAATTATTGCTGTCTGATAAAAACAAGATATGTTTAGGCTCTAATGACTGATTTGGGTTTAACGGATGAACCTACTTTTAGGGCATGTTTCATGATTGATAGATACTCTTTCTATCTCTCTCTATCGGGATATTCGTATCTGTTTACGAATTCTTTTCACGGACGTAAATATTTCTTTTCATGAAGAAAAATATTTATGTTCATGATGAGAAATATTTTCTTTCATGAAAATAATTCGATAATGACAGTTTGTTGCGAGAGGAATAATTGAGTTAGAGTAATAAAGAAAGGGGCAATTCTACAACGAATTGCCCCTTTTCTTGATTCTATTTCCCCTCAATTTATCCTTATATTGTTATGAGATTGAATTGATAGGAATGTTCTGTTTATTTGTTTTCAGCGTCGATAGCCTTAATCTTCTGCTTCACCTCATCCATATCATCTTTGAGTTTCTGGATGCGACGGTTCATCTCATCAATAAGGCTGTTGCCCTTCTTTGAGCTGATGTTGAGGAAGCCAAGATTATTCTCGTAAGTGTTTATCTCCTGCTTTAACTGCTCAAAGCGACGGAGCAGACGACCACGCTCGTTGTCGAGTGCATCAATACCGCGGTCAGCAACCTTCTTAAGATTATTGCGGAAGTTGTCAACTCGCTTGCGTGCTGCAGATATATGGAGGTCCTTATAAATCTTGTCCAATACCTCGTGGTACTCCTTGTAGAGTTTATCTTTCTCTTTGTAAGGAACGTGACCTACCTTGTTATATTGTTCAGTCAGCTTCTGTACCTTCTCCTGCAAGTTCTCACCAGCTTGTTCAACAAGTTCTTTCAGCTGGCTGATGATATCACGTTTCTTGTTTAAGTTCTCATGTTCCTCATTGCGAGAATCAGCATGAACAGCGTTACGAGCCTCGAAGAAGCGGTTGCAAGCAGCGAGGAAGTCATTCCACAACTGGTCACCAATCTTCTTAGGAACCATACCGATGGTCTTCCACTCTTTCTGTAAAGCGATGAGTTTATCAGATGTTGCCTTCCAGTCAGTAGACTCACTCAATGCCTGAGCCTTTTCAACAAGAGCCTTTTTCTTTTCTGCATTCTCTGCAAACTGTGACTTGAGCTGCTTGAAGAATTCACCCTTACGACCGAAGAAGTCGTCGCATGCTGCACGGAAACGCTCAAAAATCTTCACGTTCATCTTCTGTGGAGCGAAGCCAATGGTCTTCCATTCCTGCTGAATAGCAATAATCTCCTTTGTGTGCTTCTCCCAATCTGCAGAAGACTTGTTCTCTTGTTTTGCAAGTTCCTCAGCCTTTTCGCAAAGTGCAGTCTTCTTGGTTAGGTTCTCCTCCTCACGTGTGCGGAGTGTTTCGAAGTGCTGCTGGTGACGCTTGTTGATAACAGTGCTGGCTGCTTTGAAGCGTGCCCAAATTTGCTCACGAAGTTCCTTAGCAACAGGGCCTGTCTCGCGATATTCTTGATGAAGTTCCTGTAATTGATGGAATGCGCTGATGATATCTGTTTCTTCAGCCAACTTCTCAGCTGCTTCACAGAGTTTAGTCTTCTTCTCAAGATTCTTCTTAAAATCGTATTCTCGTGCCTCGCGGTTGAGGTTTAACAAGTCATAGAACTGCTCAACATAAAGTTGATAGTTGCGCCAGAGTTCGTTAGCCTTCTCGGCAGGAACCATCTTGATTTCCTTCCATTCATGCTGAAGCTTCTTGAAGTGGTCAAAGTTCTTGTTAGCCTCTTCAGGAGTAGTAGCCATCGCCTTAATTTGTTCGATGATAGCTTCTTTCTTTTTGAGGTTCTGTTGCTTCTCCTCTTCAAGTGCGAGGAAAGCCTTTTGGCGTTTTTCCTTGATGATGGTCATCTCTGCCTTGAAGATTTCTTCGTCCTCATCAGGCAATATCTGATATTTCTCAGGGTCACCACCATTATCGAGGTAAGCCTTTTGCTGTGCCTCACGCTCAACAAAATGCAGTTTGTAGAATACCGTTTTCAGGTGTTCTACTTCGGCTTTTTCAGGTGTTTCGTTACTATCAACGATTGCCTTCAGACGCTCTATAATCTCCTTTTTTGAACTGTATGCCTTAGCTGCGAGGTTTGTTTCCTCGCTCTCAGACTGTGTTTCAACTGGCTGATTGAGGTTTTCTGCTGCATTCTCATTAACACTCTGCGCTTCGGAATTCTCCGTTGTAGCGTTAGTTGCAACTTCTTCAGACAGCTTAACTTCTTCTGTACCCTGATTCAGGGCATTCTCTTGAGAGTCCATCATTTCACTTTTTGTTTGTGATTTGGGTTTTTCCACATTTAAGGTTTCAGACCATTGCATAGATGCCGGTAGTCTTCTACCACTAATATATCAACTGCAAACTTAGATAAAAAGTTTGAAAGTACCTAATTTTAGGTTGATTTTTTTTATTTTCTCTCTTCTAAAGCAGACGTTTACGGCGTAGCAACCACCATGATGCAGCAGAAACGACGACTGATAAGAACATTGCAACAGGGAATCCCCATGGGTTTGTTTCCAAGCCATTGACAAGGTTCATACCGAAGAGGGAGGATATAAGCGTTGGCAACATCATGATAATTGACACCGAAGTGAGCGTACGCATCACGGTGTTCATGTTGTTGTTAATAATGCTTGAATAGGTATCCATCGTAGATTCAAGAATGTCGGAGTAGATGCTCGTCGTTTCCCGAGCCTGTGACATCTCAATGTTTACGTCTTCAATGAGGTCGGCATCCAACTCGTCAATCTGCAACTTGAACTTCAACTTTGCCAGAAGGTTCTCGTTGCCACGGATAGATGTGATGAAATAGGTAAGCGAGTCCTGCAGACGACTCAGTCCAATTAGACTCTCGTTGTCCACACCTTTATCTAAGTTACGCTTTGCCTTTTCAATCAAAGTACTGATTTGCTTCAGTCGTTTTAGATACCACACAGCAGAAGAAAGGAAGAGACGGAAAATCAGGTCTACATAGTCAGTAAAGCCCTCATTTCTCTTTTGTTGATAGCTGACGAAATCGAGCATCATATTTGTCTCAAAGTTGCAAACCGTGATGGTTACATCTTTCTTGTGAATGATACCTAAAGGTACTGTTGTATATGGGGTTCGTGAGCGAATTTCCTTCACGTATGGGATACGGAGGATAATCAGCATCCAACCATCATCATATTCATAACGTGCTCGCTCATCGGTATCGCTGATATCCGATAAGAAGTAGTCTGGAATATGAAAAGTGTCTTCGAGTTCTTGCTGATCTTGCTCTGTTGGGCAAGTTACCTGAATCCAGCAGTTAGGCTGCCATTCTTTAATGGTATTCAGGGTTCCGTTAATGTTCCAATATGTCTTCATTAGCTAATCTCCATAGTTAAATAATAGTGTGGGGATTAGCAACTTCCTGTTGTAATCCTCACGCCTACAGATTGAAATTTTCCGCGTGATAATCGTCCATTTAAAAATTACGTATTGGTTTTATGACTGCAAAATTAACTAAAAAAATCGGTTGTGGCAAACAAAAGATTAAGTTTTTCATTGTTTGTGAAGGGCTGAGTAGGAGTAATCGGATAAAAAGTGTAGAAATGTTGTAGGGGTATTTAGTGGGTTAACCAGTTGTTAAAAAATATCTATGGATATGATGGTTTTCTGTTCTATATAGTATGATAAATCTCCCTACCTTCTTGTTTTATATTCTTGTTTCTCGCAGTCCTGTAAAATCTTATGTATAAGTTAGTCTTTACTTGTTGTATTATTCCATTATTTATGGTGGTAACGATTAATCTATTTTACCCTTATCAACTGATGTGTTGGTGCTCAGCACGTATGGTGTTGATGGTTCGCACCATTGGTGCTGAGTACTAAATACTATGCAGAATGTTGTTAGAATAAGAGTAATGTCATACTTTTGATTTACATAACTGACCTGCTAATGCTTTTATTTCAGCCCTTGCAAGTTTCCCATTGCCTGTCTGTGGAAGGGAAGGGACGTGGAAGATGAAACGAGGTTGCCAAAACTTTGGGAGGTATTGCTGGCAGAGTGTTTTAATAGAATCGGTATTGTCTTGTGTAGTGAGTAAGACCACGGCTTCTCCAAAACGCTCGTCAGAGCAACTTGTTATAGCAAAGTCGGCTGTAAGAGAGGATTTCAGCAGATGTTCTACTTCTTCAATCTGAATCTTAATGCCGCCCGAATCAATCACATTATCTTTCCGCCCGAGTATGCAGAAACAAGGAGTATTAAGTCCTCCTTTCGTGTCCGTAGTGCGAATTTCAGCTCTGTCGTTGGTTACTAAAGGGTGAGTGCAAACGGCAGGGGCATCAATAACAAGGCAATCTTCTTCATTGAGCCATACTTTTACACCATCAAAGGGTTTATACCATTCGCTGGCATCAGGTCCATTCAGACGTCGGAGCGCAATATGTGAGAGTGTTTCCGTCATTCCGTAGGTACTCCATACAGCGTTAGGGAAATCGTGTAAAGCAGCTGAAAGTTTATTATCGACAGCACCACCGCCTATAATAAGATGACGGATTTGGCGTAATCGCTTACGCTCCTCAGGCACTTGCAGAGAATTATAGACCTGCAGTGGTACCATTGCAGCAAAGGTTATCTCCTCGTTGGAAATACCTGCTTCAGATAAAGACTTGTCAGAGAGAGGATGCCCAGAAGGTGTTACGGTCAATAGGTGTAGGTTACGCTCAATACTTCTTACCACTACCATCTTTCCTGCAATGTAGTCGAGTGGCATACAGAGTAGAGCGGTATCGTTAGCCTTTAAGCCAAGAAAATCGCAAGTGATGCGGGCTGAATTGAGCATACGCCGCTTCTCCACCCATAGCGGTTTTGGCTTACCAGTTGAGCCACTGGTATGCACAAGGAGTTGTGGATTGTCATTATGCCATTCTGATAGGAAATCTTGTAGTGTCATTATTGTTTGATTTTATGCTATTGGGCTAATCAGGCTAATTGGGCTAATTAGTCTAATAATAATTTTCTTAATCGCTTATCCAAAGCTGATCATCTCTGATTTCTAATGGCATTGGGATGTTGTCGGTGAAGAGTTGTCCCGTACCTAAGCCTTGTGGTGTGGTGATATTTGGACCATAGATGTCGGCAGTAAGTTGGGCGATAGCATTTAGTCCAATATTACTTTCAAGTGCTGAGGTTATCCATGAACCGATGTTACGTTCCTTTGCCATTGTAATCCATTCTCTTGTACCTATCATACCGCCATGCAGACTTGGCTTGAGAATGATGTATTGAGGGCGAATCGTATCGAGTAATAACGCCTTTTCTGTAGGGTCATTGACACCTATAAGTTCCTCGTCAAGGGCTATCGGTAGGGGAGTGTCAGCACATAAGCGTGCCATCTCCTGCCATTGATGCTGTCGGATAGGCTGTTCTATGGAATGGATATCGTATTGTGCCAATGCTTCTAATCGTTGCATAGCATCTTCTGGAGCAAATGCCCCGTTTGCATCAACGCGTAGTTCTACTTGTTCACGTGTGAATGCTTGACGGATATGGCGTATAAGTTCGAGTTCTTTCTCAAAGTCAATTGCCCCAATCTTTAGCTTTACACAACGGAAACCAGTCTTGAGTTTCGCTTCTAATCGCTGATACATCTCCTCGAAAGTCCCCATCCATACGAGTCCGTTGATGGTGATTCCATCCTCACCTCGTCCAAAAGGTGTATTAAAGAGATTGATACTACCCTTGGCATCCAGCTGTGCCTTAGCCGTTTCCAGGCCAAATAGCATGGACGGATAAGGACGCATAGCAGCGATGTCAATAACTCCCGTGTGGCAAAAGTCATCACAAAAGGCCTGCAATTTTCGCTCATATTCCTCGTCAGGTATGGCATCGCAGGAGAGATCGGGGAGTGTTGCGCATTCCCCAATACCCACTACGTCAGGTTGATTGCTGTCAGTCAGCGTGACGTAATAGCTCTTTCTCGTTGTATAGACACCACGTGAAGTGCCTGCAGGGAGGAGGAAGTGAAGGATGCGTGAGGAGATGTTTATGTTGTACATTGTATGCTCTTTATTGTTTGTTTCTATATTCTATTCTTGCTCTTGTCATTTGCTCACGTATTCCACCATGTTTAATGAAATCATCTTTGATATGGTCTAAATATTTTCTAAGTATTACATCTTCTTGATAAATCAATGTAATAGCAATGTTAGCTATTGTTTCATCTGTGCGTACTTGAATCGCATTGCGATAAAAAGCAGACTCGTTATGCTTGGCACATACGCGTCGGGCAATGATAGCATTCTTATCATTTACATTCCACTTTATAAGATTTCGGACACGAAGATAATCTTCGTAATCAATTAAAAGTTCTTGAAGACTGGCACGTGCAACATTCACTAACTTTATTTCTGTTTCTGCAGAGGTTGTCGAGGCAGCACATCCTTCTGCAATATTTTGCTTCCCTGAACGGGCTGCTTGTATCATTTGGTCTATCGTCCTGTCGTTTCTATCTAAAAAATGGTGGGCAAAGTAATAGGTAATATCATAAATGCATTCTGCTTTCTGATAAGCTATCAGGTTGCGATAGTTGCCCTTTTGTGGCAAAAAAGGTGTTCCCATGATTATTTCTTAGTTGTTGGTAATAAAGGTTCTGTTAGGTTTATTGGCCTAATAAGGCTAATTAGCCCAATTGTTGATAAGTTCTATAGTCTTTGTTTACTAAATGGTTTCATTGGGCTTATTAGCCTAATTAGGCCAATAAGTCCAATAGCTAATTATGGGAACTGTGGATACTTGTCAAAGTCTGGCTTACGCTTTTCAAGGAAAGCTTTGCCACCTTCCTGTGCTTCGTCAAGTGTGTAATAGAGCATTGTGGCGTCACCTGCAAGTTCCTGAATACCTGCCTGACCATCAAGTTCGGCGTTAAAGCCAGCTTTCATCATACGGAGTGCTAATGGAGAACGCTCTATCATTGTTTCTGCCCATTCTATACACTCGTCTTCGAGACGGTCGAAAGGAACCACCTTATTGACTAATCCCATTCGTTCTGCTTCTTCAGCAGAGTACTGACGACACAAGAACCATATCTCACGAGCCTTCTTCTGACCAACGACACGTGCCAAATAAGATGCGCCAAAGCCAGCATCGAAGGAGCCAACCTTTGGTCCTGTCTGTCCAAAGATAGCGTTCTCTGATGCAATAGAGAGGTCGCACACCACGTGAAGAACGTGCCCACCACCAATCGCATAACCGTTTACCATAGCGATGACTGGCTTAGGAAGACGACGAATCTGCATCTGCAAGTCAAGTACGTTGAGGCGTGGAACACCATCAGTACCTATGTATCCGCCATGTCCCTTTACATTCATATCACCACCAGAGCAGAATGCTTTGTCGCCAGCACCAGTCAGAATGACCACGCGGATGTCAAGGGCTTCACGACAGTAGTTGAATGCCTGTGACATTTCCCACACTGTTTTCGGGGTGAAAGCATTACGATAGCGAGGACGGTTAATGGTTACTTTTGCTATGTGGTTGTACTCTTCAAAGAGGATTTCCTCAAAGTTGAAGCCTTCAATAGGCTTCCATTCTCTTTTCTCCATAAGGTCTTTTTGTTTTTGATTGATTATAGGGAGCCTGCCAAGTCATTCCTAAAACGCGGATAGACTGTGGCAAGTTCTTCTATTTTATGATGTATATATTAGCAAATAATTGCGGCTATGATGGCTATTAAAAGGCTTGATAATAATCCTTCAAAGCCTGCGTATCTTCCTCTGCGTTGGTGAATACTTCTAAAAGTACTGGTCCTTCCTCTGAGTTAAAGAGCTTGTCAAGGTTTTTATAAAGCTCTTCTTCGTTGCGAGCAGAGAGGTAGACGATGTCGTGTGTCTGACAGATTCCTTCTGCAGAGGTTGTATGTTGGGCTGCAATAGCACTATCCCGATAAGGTGAACGGTCCAAACCTGGCAGCTGGTGGAAGATACCTCCACCGCCATTGTTAAGTAAGAGGATAGAAAGATTAGGCGGAAGAGATTCGTTCCATAGTGCGTTCTGATCATAGAAGAAACTCAAGTCACCAATTACACAGTACACGTCCTCTTCTTCCTGATGAGCAATGGCATAGCCAACAGCCGTTGATAACGAGCCTTCAATACCATTCACGCCTCGATTGACATAGATATATTGATCAGAGAAGATGTTGCCCAAACGCACAGCCGAGCTATTTCCATAGAACAATTCACCATCGACAGCCTCCTCTCTCATCTTCTCATGGAAAGTCTTAACAGCCAACATTTGTGAGAAGCGTGGTTTGAAGGTCTTACGGATGTCTAAGGCTTTATCGAATGCCTTGTCCCATAGCGTTACAAAGTCATGCTTTTTAACGCCTTCTGTCTCATTGGCAAAGATTCTGATAACATCCTCTGGTAAACCTTGAATCATATCAGTGGTGTGCATAAAGGTGTCACAAAACTCATCAATTCCATTCACAACGATAGACATATTGTACTTACATTCACGCAAGAATTGGCGGAGTCGTTTGCTGACGATCGTTCCTCCTATATATATAAGGTGGTCAGGACGATAAGCTTCATCCTCACCAATCATCTTCAATACTTCGTCAATGGGTTGTGCTGGTCCAATATCGTCATCAGCCAACTTCTCTTGAAGAACGACAGCAACCTTCTTTAATGCCTCTATTGCTTCAAGCGAATTGCCCACAACTTCAGGTGTCATCTGTCCAAGAACAAACATTAGCTTCTTTCCACGGAAGAAGTCTGCAGCCATTTCATAGACGCAGATACTATCAGTTGTGGCATGAAGCATGAAGATATCACGTTCATCTGGAAGCTTTGGTACGTCGTATTCAAAGAGCGGTTCACTGATTGGCACGTTGATATGCACAGGACTGCCATCATTCAAGCGTACAGCATTCAACGCTTCATTAACCAAACGGTTGCAATACCAGCGTTCCTCTTCGTTATGAGGCTCTGGTAGTGTCACACTCTTGCGAACATTTGGTTCCAATGCACGATGTTGTTGAAGCGTTTGCCCATCTTGTTGGTCAATCCATTGTGCTGGTCTATCAGCTGAAATGATAATCAGTGGACGTTTCTGATAGAATGCTTCAGCTACAGCAGGTGCCAAGTTGAGCAAGGCTGAACCCGATGTAACGCAAACAGCAACTGGCTCATTGTCTGCTAAAGTCATTCCTAACGCTACGAATCCTGCCGACCGTTCGTCGGTAACGGGATAGCACTCAATATCGGGACAAGCACAGAGATTGTGCACAATAGGCGAGTTACGAGAACCCGGACATACAACGGCTTTCTTGACACGTTCCTTTACGAGTAAGGCTGTGAGGATGTTAACGTTTTCTTTGTTGCTGTACATTGTGGGTGTTGGGTGGTGAATATTGGGTGATGATGGATAGGGATATTGGGCTAATAGGCTTAATATGGCTCATAAGCCCAATCTTCCTAAAAAACTAATTGTGATTTAACAACTGACGCATAGTGTCAAGTTTGGCTTCTGTTTCCTGCCATTCATTCTCTTCAATACTCTCCTTTAAGAGTCCGCCACCAGCATAAAGACGACATGTAGAACGAAAAAGTTGCATACAGCGGAGGGTGACATAAAGTTTTGCCGCACCCTTCTCACCAAGCAATCCACTGAAACCACTGTAATAACTACGGTTTAGCTGTTCATTATGAAGGATAAACTGCTGTGCCTCATCCTTTGGCATACCGCACACCGCAGGGGTAGGATGGAAGGCTGTAAGGAAAGTTCCGAGTCGCTCTGTGTCTTTAAGTCGGAAAGTGAAGTCTGTCCGAAGATGCGCCAAATGTGCTGCACGAGCAGTATAAGGTTTACTTTCAGTAATCTCAGCAGCAAATGGTTGTAAGCAAGTACGGATATAATCAGCAACGAGTTGTTGCTCTTCTTGATTCTTAGTAGACCACTTCATATCCTCACCTTCATACTTCATCGTACCTGCTAATGCCATTGTCTGATACCCTTCGGCATCGCCGCGAAGTAGAACTTCAGGACTTGCAATAAGCCACATACCAGTCTCTGCAGTATAGAATAGTGCGATATAGGAACGAGGATACTTCTCGCAAGCTTTGAGGAAAATACTTCGAGGACTTGCGCTTTCGTCTTTTGTTTCGACTATCGAGCGTGCCAGAACTAACTTTCGAAATTTATTGTGTTCTAATTCTTTATGAAAACGGCAGAAGTCGTTGTGATAGTTCTCGCGAAGAGAAGGCGTTTCGTTAGTAAGTACCGCCTCGTCCTGCCAGTCGGGAATAGCATCAAAGCCCTTGCTACCGTCTAAAGGTAGAACCATTGAAGAACCCTTCTGGCCATCTAATAAGTAAAGTGTGTTGCTATCATCGCAATAGAAAGGAGCAATGACGAATCCCTTACGCCCATTAAGTTCGGCAAGCGAGGGAATAGCCGTTGGCTTCTCTGGTTGTGAATAGCAATGACAAACCTTCTCGAAAGGCTCACGATAGATAAAGAAAGAATCCATTTACTTCTCTTGTGGGGCTATGACGTAGTTGGTAACTTGCACGCTTGAGATGAGTTCGTCTTCACCATTCTTGATATCAATATTCCATACGTGTAGCGTATGCCCTTTGTGAATCAGTTTTCCGTAAGCCGTGACAGTTCCACCGTATGGCATAGCCTTGACGTGATTGCCATGTACATTGATGCCCATTGCCATCTTTCCGGGGCATAA
Organism: Prevotella melaninogenica; assembly: GCF_003609775.1. Lineage (NCBI taxonomy): Bacteria > Pseudomonadati > Bacteroidota > Bacteroidia > Bacteroidales > Prevotellaceae > Prevotella > Prevotella melaninogenica. The sequence continues at coordinate 1,227,590 of NZ_AP018049.1, read as the reverse complement.
TGCCATCGAACCGATACCAGCAAGATTCTCTGCAAGAGCCAAAGAAGCACCTCCTGCGAGGAAGCCAAAAGGCTGTTTGTTACGGTCGTCGACCGCCATTCTTGCCTTCAATGTGTCGTCCTCGGGTGTAGAGATAAATTCCATACCGAGTGTACGGCTTAGTCCGTCTTCCTGATGAATACTTTTTATGATGTTTTCTACGTTCATAACCTAATCAACTTAATGTTATGCAAAGATAATAAAAGTTGGATAGATAACAAAATCATAGTAGGTTTAATAGGTATATAAGTATAGACAAAGGTCATGTTTGGGTGCTTTTGAACTTAGTTATAGACACCTTTAAACTAACCTATGGACTTGTTAAAGATGATGTTTTCGCTTCTTGCGAGTGTATTAACGCTCCGCACGTGTGGTGCTAATGCTCCGCACATGTGGTGTTGTTGGTTAGCACCAATGGTGTTAACGGCTAAATAGCTTGCAATAAACAGTCAAGAAAGGAGTAAGTGTTGGTATGCAATACCGATTATAGATATCATAAGCGACTCTATGATTTAGGTTTAAGAATATTCCAATGCCATAAAAAAGGAAAAAGCAGCCATAGTTTGCGAATTATTTAGTAAATTTGCAAACTATAAGAATATATTCGATTTAATTATAAATATGAACGTTTTAGAATTATCTGAGCAGGAAATTGGTCGCCGCCAAAGCCTGCAGGAATTGCGTGAGATGGGTATTGATCCCTATCCAGCAGCAGAGTTTCCAACGAATGCTTACTCTACTGATATTAAAGAGCAGTTCAAAGAGGACGAACAGCGTGAGGTTGTAATCGCTGGTCGTATGATGGGACGCCGTGTTATGGGCAAGGCTTCCTTCGCAGAGTTACAGGATAGCAAGGGTAGAATTCAGGTTTATATCACTCGTGACGACATCTGTCCGGGTGAGGATAAAGAATTTTATAATAAGGTTTTCAAGAAGTTGCTTGATATTGGTGACTTCATTGGAGTAAAGGGTGAAGTGTTCAAGACACAGATGGGAGAAATCTCTGTTCATGCTAAAGAGATTACCGTTTTGTCTAAGAGCTTGAAGCCACTGCCTGTTGTTAAGTATAAGGACGGCGAGGTATACGATAAGTTTGAAGACCCAGAGCAGCGTTATCGTCAGCGTTATGTTGACCTCGTTGTAAACGAAGGTGTGAAAGATACTTTCTTGAAGCGTGCAACCGTACTGCGCACTATGCGCCAGTTCTTCGATGAGGCTGGTTATACTGAGGTTGAAACTCCAACCTTGCAGAGTATTGCTGGTGGTGCAAGTGCACGTCCATTTATCACCCATTTTAATGCCCTCAACGTCGATATGTACATGCGTATCGCAACAGAGCTTTATTTGAAGCGTCTGATTGTTGGTGGTTTCGAGGGTGTTTATGAAATCGGTAAGAACTTCCGTAACGAAGGTATGGACCGTTTCCATAATCCAGAGTTTACTTGTATGGAACTTTATGTACAATACAAGGACTACAACTGGATGATGTCTTTCACAGAGAAACTTCTTGAGAAGATTTGTATAGAGGTAAATGGTAAGCCAGAGGTACAGGTTGGTGACAAGGTTATCAGCTTTAAGGCTCCATTCCGTCGTCTGCCTATCCTCGATGCAATCAAGGAGAAGACAGGCTTCGATCTCAATGGTAAGACAGAGGAGGAAATCCGCCATATCGCTGTTAACGAGTTGAAGTTAGAAGAGATTGACGAAAGCTTCGGTAAGGGTAAGCTCATTGATGAAATCTTCGGTGAGTTCTGTGAGGGTACATATATCCAACCAACCTTCATCACTGACTATCCAGTTGAGATGTCACCACTGACCAAGATGCACCGTTCTAAGCCAGGACTGACAGAGCGTTTTGAGTTGATGGTAAATGGTAAGGAGTTGGCTAATGCTTATTCTGAGCTGAATGACCCAATTGATCAGGAAGAACGTTTCGTTGAACAGATGCGTTTGGCAGACAAGGGCGACGATGAGGCGATGATTATCGATCAGGACTTCCTCCGCTCTTTGCAGTATGGTATGCCTCCAACCTCTGGTATCGGTATTGGTATTGACCGTTTGGTAATGCTGATGACTGGTAAGGAATACATCCAGGAAGTATTGCTCTTCCCACAGATGAAGCCAGAACCAAAGATCCCACAGTCTTCCGTTAAGGAATGGGCTGAGCTTGGCGTTGCTGAAAACTGGGTATATGTTTTGCGTAAGGCAGGCTTCAACCTCATTTCTGATATCAGAGACGAGAAGGCTCAGGGCTTGCAGCAGAAGCTCGGAGATATCAACAAGAAGTACAAACTCGGTTATGAGAAGCCTTCTGTTGACGATATTCAGCAGTGGATTGACGGAGCTAAAGAAAAGTAATAAAGTAAAAGAGGAAAAGTAAAAGGGTAGAAAGTAGGTTGAATAGTTAAAAGAGAAAGACTATTGTCGCAAAAGTATTAGATCATAATACGAAGCTAATATCTTTAACTCTTTCGCCTTTTTACCTTTTTACTCTTATTCTTAACGCTTATGTTCGATGTTGGTAAAATAGCAATCATTGGAAGCGGTAGCTGGGCAACGGCTATCGCTAAGATTGTTGTGGAGCATACGCATCATATCGGTTGGTACTTCCGACGCGATGATAAGATAGAGGAGTTTAAGCGCAGAGGACACAATCCATCTTACCTCACAAGTGTAAAGTTTAACATGAATGAGGTGATGCTCTCTTCGGATATCAATAAGATTGTGCAGGAGTATGACACTCTGGTGTTTGTAACTCCTTCTCCTTATCTGAAAGCTTTACTGAAGAAACTGAAGACAAAGCTCAATACTAAGCTAATCCTAACGGCTATCAAGGGTATTGTTCCTGATGAGAACCTTGTTTGTTCAGAGTATTTTCATGAGGCATACGGCGTTCCATACGATAATCTTGCTGTTATTGGTGGACCGTCTCATGCGGAAGAAGTGGCAATGGAACGACTCACCTATCTTACTGTTGGCTGTTCAGACCTTGAGAAAGCACGTGCATTTACGGAGGTGTTAACATCAAACTATGTCAAGACTAAGACCTCTCCTGATGTTCTCGGTATTGAGTATGCTTCTGTCTTGAAGAACGTTTATGCTATTTCTGCTGGTATTTGTTCTGGCTTGAAGTATGGTGATAACTTTCAAGCAGTATTGATGTCGAATGCAATGCAGGAGATGGAACGATTCCTCAATACAATTAATCCGATTCAACGGTCCATCATTGACAGTGTATATCTTGGTGACCAGTTGGTGACGGGATATAGTAAATTCTCTCGTAACCATACCTTTGGAACGATGATTGGAAAGGGATACAGCGTGAAATCGGCACAGATTGAGATGGAAATGATAGCTGAAGGATATTTTGGTACAAAGTGTATGAAAGAGATTAATCGTCGTCTACACGTAAATATGCCAATCCTCGATGCTGTCTATAACATCCTCTATGAGCGTATCAGCCCACAAATAGAAATTAAATTATTAACAGATTCATTCAGATAAACACAAATGGAAAGTATTAAGTTAGACATCACGAAAGCCGCCCAGTTCTTGAATCCGGGCGCAGTAGAGGCTTATGCTCCTCACGTTGCTGCAGCTCAAGACGCTTTGGAGAAAGCTACTTGTCCTGGTAATGACTTCCTTGGTTGGTTGCATTTGCCATCAAGTATTACTCCTGAGTTCCTTGGCGAGATTCAGGCGGTTGCCAATACACTCCGTGAGAAGTGTGAGGTGGTTGTCGTTGCTGGCATCGGTGGTTCTTACCTCGGTGCTCGCGCTGTCATCGAAGCATTGGGTAACAGCTTTGCTTGGCTTGTAAATGATAAGAAGAACCCAACGATTCTCTTTGCAGGTAACAATATTGGTGAGGATTACCTCGCTGAGTTGACAGACTACCTAAAGGATAAGAAGTTTGGTGTTATCAATATATCTAAGTCTGGTACAACAACAGAGACTGCACTTGCATTCCGTCTTTTGAAGAAGCAGTGTGAGGATCAGTTGGGTAAGGAGGCTGCAAAGGATGTTATCGTTGCTATCACTGACGAGCATAAGGGTGCTGCACGTGCTGCTGCAACGAAGGAAGGTTACAAGACATTTATCATTCCTGACAATGTTGGTGGTCGTTTCTCTGTGCTTACTCCAGTAGGTTTGTTGCCAATCGCAGTCGCAGGTTTCGATGTTCAGAAGCTTGTTGAGGGTGCACAGGTAATGGAGAAAGAGACATCTGCTGACGTTCCTTTCGCAAACAACATTGCTGCACGCTATGCTGCTGTTCGTCAGGGTCTCTACTCACAGGCAGGTAAGAAGATTGAGATTGTTGCTAACTTCCAGCCAAAGCTTCACTTCTTTGCTGAGTGGTGGAAGCAGCTCTACGGTGAGAGCGAAGGTAAGGATCGCAAGGGTATTTTCCCTGCAGCTTGTGACTTCACAACCGACCTTCACTCAATGGGTCAGTGGATTCAGGAAGGTGAGCGTTCAATCTTCGAGACAGTTATCTCTGTTGAGGAGCCAAATGCTAAGGTACTCTTCCCACATGATGAGGAGAATCTTGATGGCTTGAACTTCCTCGCTGGAAAGCGTGTTGATGAGGTTAACAAGATGGCAGAGCTCGGTACACGTTTGGCTCACGTTGATGGTGGTGTCCCTAACATCCGTGTCAGCGTTCCTACATTGAACGAGTACTACCTCGGTCAGCTCATCTACTTCTTCGAGAAGGCTTGTGGTATCAGTGGTCTTATTCAGGAAGTGAATCCTTTCAATCAGCCAGGTGTTGAGGCTTACAAAAAGAATATGTTTGCGCTTCTTAATAAGCCAGGTTACGAGGCTGAGAGTAAAGCGATTCAGGAAAGACTGACTAAAGAATAAGTACCCCACCCAACCTCCCCAAAGGAAGGGAGGGAAGCCCCACCCAACCTCCCCGAAAGGGGAGGAGTACTTAGCTGAATTTAGTTAAAGGTAGTGTGGGTAGCTTTCAAGGGGAGTACTAATTTATAATATTCTTAATATGTCCTCAAGTTCTTCACATAGTTGAGGGACTTGAGGATAATAATATATAATAAGGTGAAGAAAACAGCTATGTCGTCTCAATCTCAGCAAAATATTTCCTCTCTTGTAGGGACTTCTTTGAGCGTTCCTAAAGTCGTTCTCTTTGATATGGACGGTATTCTTTATGATTCAATGCCCAATCACGGTGTTGCGTGGCAGCGTGCTATGAAGGAGTTTGGTATTCACTTCACGCTCGAAGATTCATACGCAACAGAAGGTGCGCGTGGTGTAGATACTATCCGTAAGTATGCTAAGGCGCAACTCGGTAAGGAACTGAGTGAGGAGGAGGCTCAACGGATGTATGATGTGAAGGCTGCTTATTTCCACGAGATGCCTGAGGCAAAGATTTTCGATGGAGTGATAGACCTTATGCAAAAGATTAAGGAGAGCGGATTAAAGATTGGTATTGTGACAGGAAGTGCACAGCTCCCATTGATAGAGCGTGTCACCCGTGATTTTGGCGACTTTGTTTCTGCTGACCAGATAACGACAGCTTACGATGTGAAGCGTGGTAAGCCGAACCCTGATCCTTATCTGATGGGATTGCAAAAGGCTGGTAATTATTCACCAACAGAAGGTATTGTCGTTGAGAATGCACCTCTCGGTGTTCATGCTGGGGCGGCAGCAGGCTGTTATACGGTGGCTATCAATAGCGGTCCGTTGGCTGATTCAGTACTCTTGAATGAAGGGGCAGACATTCTTTTTCCAACTATTCGTGAGTTCGCTGATAACTGGGAACGTATCTTGGATAGTCTTTCAAAACGCTGAGTAGGCCCTTTTACTTTAAGTATCGTAGGTCGTTTGCAAGGCTAAAAGTGTTTATATAAATGGTACTCAGCCTTCGCACCATTGGTGTTAAGCCTTCGCACAGTGTGTGCTGGGCCTCCGCACGCAGATAAGAAAAGGAACAAAAGGTTTGTTATGGCCTATCCTTAATGTGGTGTAAAGGAGTATATTGACAAGAAGTACTTTCAATATGGAGCCGGCTTTTTATAACAGCTCTCGAAAAATGGTTTTGTGGTGTAATACTTTGGTCACACTTTTATTCTATATCTTTGCTTTACTATAACAAATCAGTATCTTTAAAATAAAGTTTCCTGTCACTTCTTTCATCGGAGATAGATTTCTAACTGGTTGAATTATAGTGAGTTTGTGCGAAGTGTTAAAAGTGACAGCAAAATGAATTTAAAACTACTTTCGTATTTTAGTTGTAGATTTACAATAGGGAAAAGTTAAAAACAAGGTAGAGTGTGAGCCTTTGATTGTCTTTACCTTTCAAATAAAAATTCCTCTTGTCTTAGTAAACTTTAGTGTTCCCTATATTTGGAAACGCCAAACAATATTATAAAAAGAATTTGAATTAAGAAAATATCGTGAAGCTAAAAAGCCTCACGATATTTATTTTCTTCCTTATCTTCGAGCATTGAAAGGTAACTATTGTATCGGCTCTCAGCGATATAATGTTCTTCGATAGCCTTTCTTACTGCGCAGCCTGGCTCATGCGTGTGGGTACAATTAGAGAATTTGCAGTGCTCGGAGAACTTAAATATCTCACGGAAATAGCTTGTCAACTCTTCACGTTCTATATCAAAGGTACCGAAACCTTTGATTCCTGGTGTGTCAATAAGATATCCCCCCATTGGTAACTCCAGCATCTCGCTGAATGTAGTAGTGTGCATACCCGTGTTATGTACATCAGAAATCTCAGCCGTACGGAGGTTGACATGGGGTAGGAGAGCATTGATAATCGTTGATTTTCCTACGCCACTGTTACCACTTAAAAGAGTTACTTTTCCTGACAGCAACGGCTTCATTTTCTCTACGCTAAACTCATTGTCAGGCTCTGCACTTGCTTGTATCTCTATACACTGATAACCGATGGTTTCATAGAGGTTCATTACAGCATGCTGGTAACGCAATTCATCCTCATCGAGCAAGTCGTGTTTATTAAAGACGAGTGTTACTGGAATGCGGTAAGCTTCGGCACTGGCAAGGAAGCGATCGATGAATGTAGTAGATGTCTCTGGGTAGTTAGTTGTGACAATCAAGAACGCTTGGTCGATGTTAGCAGCAATGATATGGCTCTGCTTGGAGAGGTTAGGTGACTTTCGGATAATATAATTCCTACGGTCTTCTATCTCAGTGATGAAAGCCGTTCCCTCCTGATTAGGTGTGATGACAACGTGGTCACCAACAGCCACAGGATTAGTAGAGCGAATTCCTTTCAAACGGAAATTGCCCTTAATCTTGCTATCTATTGTCTTGCCTTCCTCGGTCTTTACCGTGTACCAGCTACCAGTGTTCTTTATTACTAAGCCGCGCATAAAAATAAAAAAGAGTGGCCCCTCCCCCTTACCCCTCCCCCAAAGGGAGGGGAGTAGTCACCGCCATTAATCTGAATAGAATTGTGATAGTCGGTACATATTACTCCCCTCCCTTTGGGGGAGGGGTAAGGGGGAGGGGCAACTATGTTTTTTAAACGGTCATAATCTCCTTCTGCTTATCCTCTAACAGTGTTTCAACCTGCTTAATGAACTTGTCATGAATCTTCTGCAAGCTCTCTTCAGCATCCTTCTCGTTATCTTCAGAAAGACCGTCCTTGATAGCTTTCTTCAGTTTCTCCTTGATGTCAGAACGAACATTGCGAATTTCAACCTTTGTGCGCTCGCCAATCTTGTTACACTGCTTTACCAAGTCGCGACGACGCTCCTCTGTTGGCTGAGGCAAGTTCAGACGAATCAGCTCACCATTGTTCTCTGGTGTGATACCAACATCTGAGTCCATGATAGCTTTTTCAATATCGCGGATAGCTTTTTTGTCCCATGGCTTGATAGCGATGGTACGTGCGTCAGGCACCATGACTGAGGCAACCTGATTCAAAGGAACCTTTGAACCATAAGATTCTACTCGTACACCATCGAGGATGGCTACGTTTGCACGGCCAGCACGGATGCGCTGCAACTCATCATTGAGATACATTGTTGCCATTTCCATGCGCTCACTGGCATCATTTAATGTCTGCTTAACGTCTAACATATATTCGTAATATTAAATTTCTACTTTACAAAAATAGGTATTAATTCGGATATGCACAAGATTTTACTTTACTTTTTTGTCAAAACAAGGTTTTACTCCTTATGCACTATCCGTATAGGTGGACGGTTTTCTGTTATTCCTGTTTAAAACAAGGTTTTCTATCCTTTCTATTGAAAGAGGTCTTGTGTTTCTGCCATTAGTAGTTCGATGATACGTTCCAAACCTTCTTTGTCGTCTTCGTTGAAGTTGTTGAGCTGGGTGCTATCAATGTCGAGTACACCACGGAAAGTATGTGAGGTATCATACATTGGAACTACAATCTCACTGCGTGAAAGACTACTACAAGCAATGTGTCCAGGGAATTTCTCTACATCAGGAACAATGAGGGTGCGTCCTTCTTCCCATGCCTTTCCACAGACACCCTTACCGAATGGGATGACGTAACAGGCTACTGACCCCTGAAAAGGACCTAATCTCAACATATTTCCATTCTCTTGGAGATAAAAGCCCACCCAAAAGAAACGTTCAGGGAAGGCTTCGTGTAAGGCTGCTGACACGTTTGCTAAGATGCCTACAAGGTTTGTTTCGTTCTTGATAAGCCCTGCAATCTGTGGTATTAGTTGCTCATACTGCTCTTTTCTTGTCATGTACATTATTGTTGATAATTAGCTAATTGTTCTTCAACCATATTTGTTAGTTCAACAAACTGCGGTATTGATAATTGCTCTGGACGTTTGGTCATGATGTCCTGCTCATAGAAACCATCAGCAGGTTTACCCATGTTAAATATTTGTCGAAGGCTCACACGTAACATCTTTCGACGCTGGTTGAATACGGTCTTTACCACACGTTTGAAGAGTTTTTCATCACAACCGATATCCGTCACTTCGTTGCGAGTCATACGGATAACGGCACTCTTAACCTTTGGAGGTGGGTTGAAGACGTTTTCGTCAACTGTGAAAAGATATTCAACATCGTACCAAGCCTGTATCAATACCGATAAGATACCGTATGTCTTTGAGCCTGGAGCAGCAGCCATACGCTGTGCAACCTCACGTTGTATCATACCTGTGCAGCAAGGAATAAGGTCCTTGTAATCAAGCATCTTAAAGAAGATTTGCGACGAGATGTCATAAGGGTAGTTTCCTGTCAGTACAAATTGCTTGCCATCAAAGATTTCATTTAAATCCATGAGGAGGAAGTCTTGTCCAAGAATATTCTCACGTAACTTTGGGAACTTCTCGTAGAGAAAGGCAACACTTTCCGAGTCTATCTCTACCGCTTTCACTTCACGTGGCTTCTCAACAAGATATTGAGTAAGGACACCCATACCCGGTCCAATCTCTAACACTGGGATATCTGGACAGGCATCAACGGTGTCAGCAATCTGACGAGCTATGCTTAAGTCAGTGAGGAAGTGCTGACCCAAATTCTTCTTTGGCTTGACTAATTTCATAATTTTTCTTTATTTGCCTACAAAGATACTCATTTTATTTTGCATTAAAAAACATTTTAATTATCTTTGCTCCATTATATGAGGACGAAGAAACTGTTCAACAATACTGTAAAGATTGCATTGCCGTTACTACTTGGAAGTGCAATCCTATATTGGATGTATAGGGGATTCGACTTCTCCAGTATCAAACATGTACTTCTACATGAAATGAACTGGACTTGGATGATTCTCTCTCTCCCTTTCGGCATACTGGCGCAGGCTTTTCGTGGGTGGAGATGGAAGCAGAGTCTTGAGCCCATCGGTGAGCATCCACGCGCATCGGTTTGTGTTAACTCTATCTTCCTTTCTTATGCTGTTAGCCTGCTTATACCCCGAATTGGTGAGTTTGCTCGTTGTGGAGTGTTGAATAGGTATGATAAGGTTGCCTTTCCAAAAGCTATTGGTACAGTAGTAACCGAGCGCGCAGTAGACACGCTTATCGTATTACTTATCAGTGCCACAGCCTTTTTGATGCAGATAAGAGTTTTCACGAACTTCTTTTCAAGGACGGGTACACGTATTGATGATATCTTCGGAATGTTCTCACCAACGGGTTGGCTGGTAACGGCTATCTGTGGTGTTGCATCTATTATCCTCTTCTATTATGTATTTCGTCATCTTGCTTTCTACAAGAAAGTGAAGGAGATGTTAGGTGGTATATGGCAGGGAATAAGCTCTTTGCGTAAAGTTAAGAATATTCCTTTGTTTATCTTCTACAGTCTGGCAATATGGGGAAGTTACTTCCTTCATTATTACTTGACATTCTATTGCTTTGATGCAACAGCAAACCTTGGTCTTTCTTGTGCGCTTGTTAGCTTTGTCGTTGGCTCGGTAGCTGTTATTGTACCAACGCCTAACGGAGCAGGACCATGGCACTTTGCAGTCAAGACAATGCTGATACTTTATGGAGTGGCAGACAATCAGGCTCTCTATTTCGTACTGATTGTACATACCATTCAGACCTTGCTGGTGATTCTTTTAGGTGTTTACGCATGGATATCACTGAGTTTCACTAAGACACCAGTGTCTTTGGGTGGTCCAACTGAGCTCACTCGCCCTGCAAAGTCAAGGTAGAGGAAGAAAGTTTTGAGCTAATCAATAAACAATGATATTAACCTTTTAAAATCAACATTATGAGTGAAATCAGAAATCTTAAGCCAGAAGGCCTTTGGAGAAACTTTGATGATCTGACACAGGTTCCACGTCCTTCTGGATTGCCAGAGAAAGTTCAGAAATTCTTGTTAGACTTTGCAGCAAGGGTAGGTGTTGAATCATACGTAGATGCTGGTGGCAATGTTGTAATGCGCAAGCCTGCTACACCGGGATTTGAAAACCGTAAGACAGTTCTGTTGCAGGCGCACATGGACATGGTTCCACAGAAGGCTCCAGATAGTAATCATAACTTTGAGACTGATCCAATCGTGACACATATTGTGGATGGATGGGTATATGCGAATAATACAACCCTTGGTGCTGACGATGGTATCGGCGTTGCTGCTATCATGGCTATCATGGAGGATAAGACGTTGAAGCACGGTGTTGTAGAGGCGTTGATTACTCGTGATGAGGAGACTGGTATGTATGGTGTCAACGAGATGCCAAGCGGTGAGTTGCAGAGTGATATCCTTATGAATCTTGACTCTGAGTCATGGGGTAAGTTTGTGATTGGTTCTGCAGGTGGTGTTGACATTACTTCTACCTTAGAGTATAAGGAAGTTGAGAACGATGAGGAAGCTGCTGTTAAGGTAACTTTGAAGGGTTTCCGTGGTGGTCACTCTGGTCTCGAAATCAATGAGGGACGTGCTAATGCTAATAAGGAGATGGTTCGTTTCGTTCGTAATGCTGTTACCGAACTCGATGCACGCTTAGCTTGTTGGGAAGGTGGTAATATGCGTAATGCTATTCCATTCAAGGCAGAGGTTGTTTTGGCTTTGCCACAGGAGAATGTAGCTGCTTTGAAGGAAATGGTTGCTCGCCAGAAGGCACTTATCGAAGATGAGTTTAAGGGTATTGAGCCAAATGTTGAGTTCTTCGTAGAGGATGTTGAGAAGCCAGCTACACTCGTTCCTGTCGATATTCAGGACAACCTTATTGATGCTATCTACGCTTGTCACAATGGTGTTTTGCGTATGATTCCATCTTATCCAAACGTTGTTGAGACTTCGTCAAACCTTGCAATTATACATATTGAGCCAACTAAGGCAACGATTATGATTCTTGCTCGTTCAAGCCGTGAGGACATGAGAGATTATATCTCTACTCAGTTGGAAAGCTGCTTCAATATGGCTGGTATGAAGACAGTCTTCAGTGGTCAATATGGTGGTTGGGATCCAAATCCTGATAGTGAAATCCTTAACCTCTTGAAGAAGGTTTATAAGGAGCAGAATGGTGTAGAGGGTATTGTGCAGGTAGACCACGCTGGTCTTGAATGTTCAGTCATTCTCGGTAAGTATCCAGGTATGGATGTTGTTAGTCTTGGCCCAACTCTCCGCAGTCCACATACAGCGAAGGAGCGTCTTGAGATAGCAACTGTTGAGCCATTCTGGAAGCTACTCGTTCAGACTTTAGAGGAGATTCCTGTTAAGTAGAGCCGATGAGGCTGTGACAAACAGATGAATAGAGGATAAATAAAAGAATAGATAATGGAACTGTTTTCCGTCTTTTTATATGAAGATGGGAAGCAGTTCTTTTTTTATCTATATTATTTAAGGTATAAACTTGCAATGTTAAACTTTTTATTTACTTTTGTGGGTAAATAAAAAAAAACAGATTTGTTACTAATTATAAAAAAGAAATACGATGAGAAAAAATAGAAATACAAAGTCTTTTAAAGCTTTGTTACTTATCGCTTTGGGCATGGGTCTTCTGTCTGCTTGTTGTGCACCGGGAGTTCGGAAAGCCCCTGCAGTAGCTCCTGTTGAGGATACATCTGCTGTTCAAGAGGATAAAACCTTGAAGAAGGAAGATATCTCTAACGAGAATGTGATGATAGATACAGTCTATGGAGACTGGCATGTTCGAGTTGACACTGTTGGTAGTAAGACTAAGGTGAAGAATTCTGATGAGTTTGTAAATAAGTTGGTCGTAACGATTTCAAAGGATGGTAAAGTTTTGTTTGATAAGAAAGTCTTTACACGAGAAGATATTTGGAAAGGTGCGGACGAGGAATTTCAGGTTTATGCTGCTTTAGTTCCCGACATAACTAACACTTCTGTTTATTTGCCTGTATCTATCTGTTATCCAGAAACGGATGATGGTTTTACATTCTTGTTGGCGTTGTCTAAAGATGGGAGTAGTAAAGTCTATCCTGTTCCTATGGCATGGGATGAGTCAGATATAGTAACAGATTTTTATGTAAAGTACATTCATGAGTGTCAGCAGAAGCCTGTAGATAAGGCTTCACTATTGAAACTTGCCCGAGATTATGGCTCTCCTAAGTTTGTGGAACAGCTGACAAAGGAAGGGACACAGATTGTCTTTCCTGCAAAGGTGCTTGCTCGAAAGAATATGAAAGTCGTTCCAGAAGCTGAACTTTTGAAGGATGGATGTCAGGTAAGATTCTCTACTTCATACGATAATACCCAGCCTTTTGATTCAATACGTGTTGTGTTGAAGGAGCGTAAGGTCAAGAATTTAATTTTTTATGACTATATGATTGATAAGGTGAATCACTAATTTCTCAGTGTTTGTAAGCACAAAGCAGGGGCGCACGCTACGTACGCCCCTGCTTTTGTTTTATTGGAATCGCAGTTAGAAAGCCCAACCAAAGGCAACGTATGGTCGGAAGTTCACTTTTTTGCTGGCGTCTTTAGAGAAAGTAAAGGCTGGCGTGATACCTGCACGGAACAAGAAACCATTGTTTGACACGTGACGGTAACCGATGTTTCCAAAGAAGTAATAGTCGAAAGTATTACGACTTTCTTCGTAGGCAAGCAATGTCTGGGTGCCATTATCTGTTTTGTATTCACTGATTACATGCTTCTGCTGCTCAGCTGTCAAAGAAGAAGCTGGGCCATTTACAACCTCTCCCCTTGTTTCGTGTACGTTATATATACCCAAGCCAGTACCTAAGCCGAGCTCAAGATTATTCTTCTGACGGCCCACGAGATAGTTTACTTCAAGTGGTACGACATAGCCACGAACGTTAGATCCCTGTCCAAATAAGCCGGAATTTTTTCCATAAGCAAAGCTCAAACCCGCTCTCCAACCAAAGCGTGTGTGGTCGTTGAAACGTGCGTCGTAGTTAATACCTGCAAGGTTTGACGGACCCAATAACTCCAAGTAAACGGCCTTGTTCTTTTCCAATCCATTAGATTCCTGTGCCATAGCTGCTGTGTGCAAGCCAAGAAACAGTGCAAAAATTAGTAATTTCTTCATTCTTTTAGTTATATATGATTATTTGTTACAAAGGTATAAAAAAACTAACAACAACAAGCAATATGCTGAAGTTTTATAGCAATGGGATAAGTATATGAACGTTGTGTGAGTTTTTATAGATGTAAAGGGAGTCGGATTAAGATGTTTATATTCGTGTGTTTTGTAATAATATTTCACACTCTCTATTTTTATTGATGCTTAATTGGCTTCTAAAAGATGCTCTTTTAGCTTGCAAAAGGTGCCCTTTTGAAGTCTTACTAACGCCCTTTTGAAGTCTAATTAGGCATCTTTTAAAATGGTATTTTGTAATCGGTTGATTTATTGGAAGTTATAGATGTGTGTGAAAAGGGGTATTTCTGTCCTTTTCAGACAATATAACACGAGAATTTTGTAATAATATTTCGCGGGCTTTACGTAGTAGTAGAATATGCTTTTAAGTTAAGATAATGAGCTGTTTTTATATAAGAATGCACGGCTCCTACATCCGTTCCTAATAGTTATTAGCGGAGTATGAGTCGTGCATTCCTATATTTTTACAATAGCATTTGTTGCAATGTCAGTAGGATATAGCTTTTGTTATGCTGTCTATTAGTTCGTTTTAACCTATCAGACAACGATTTTAGAATGTTTCATCCTCATCATCGTCCTCATCAAAACCAAATAGGGCAGGGTCGACAAAGGCATCCATCTGACGGCGGTCCTTCTTTGTTGGGCGTCCTGTACCACGTGCTCTGTCAACGAAACCACTGATTCGGCTCATCTCTAAGAGTTCATACTGCTTAGCATCAGTCACATTCTCATAGACTTCAGGGATGAGTTTTGCACCAACACGCTGTTCAATCGGTTTGAGAACCTTGAACGAATAGGTGATTGGCGACTTCTTAACACTCACCACTTCGCCCGCCTTGATGGTGTGAGAAGGTTTTACGTTGATACCTTTTATCGTGACACGACCATTCTTGCAGGCGTCTGCAGCAATGGAGCGGGTCTTATAGATGCGGGCAGCCCATAGCCATTTGTCAATTCTTGCAATATCGTTCATAGTCTCATAATGTGTTAAAGAGGATGTGCGATTACTTCTTACCGAGTTTGTTAAACTGGTTCATCGTAATGTCGATACCAGCAAGTGCAAAACTCTTGATGATGTCTACGGCTAAGTCGATAGCTGGTTGAAGTTCTTTTATCTCCTCGTCAGAGTAGCGACCCAATACCCAGTCGACTTGTCCGCCACGTGGATAGTCATTACCAACACCCATACGTAGACGTGCATAGTTCTGTCCGATGAGTTGCTGGATATGGCCAAGTCCGTTGTGACCACCATTTGATCCATTTCCTTTCAAGCGGAAAGCACCTAATGGAAGGGCAACATCATCAGAGATAACCAAGAGTCGGCTTTGGTCGATATTCTCCTTGTTAAGCCAGTAACGCACGGCATTTCCTGATAGATTCATGAATGTCGTAGGCTTCAGAAGAATAATCTTGCGGCCCTTGATCGTTGTCTCTGCAACGAAGCCATAACGCTTATCCTCAAAAACAATATTGGACGCTTTAGCGAAAGCGTCCAATACCATAAATCCTGTATTGTGTCTGGTTCCCTCGTATTCATAGCCAGGGTTACCCAATCCACAAATCAAATACTTGTCCAATTCTTATATTGAATTAATTGGTTCCGTTATGATTACTGAGCAGCAGCAGCAGCCTGCGCAGCCTGGATAGAGTTACGTGTAGCCTTGATAGAGCAAACTACAACCTCCTTTGGAGTTACCAACTCAAGACCCTCGAAGCTCAACTCACCAACCTTGATACTCTTACCAAGACGAAGCTCAGTAACATTGATATCGAGGTGCTCAGGAATCTGAGTGTAAGGAGCCTTAACGTTAATCTTACGGATAGACATGTTCATACGACCACCATCGCGAACACCCTGTGCCAAGCCAACGAGCTTAACAGGTACACCCATAACGATTGGCTTCTGCTCGTTAACCTCATAGAAGTCTACGTGAAGAAGAGCGTCTGTTACTGGGTGGAACTGGAGCTCCTTAAGAACTGCCTTGCGAGCCTCACCATCGATAACCAAGTCAACAACGTAGATGTGTGGAGTGTAAACCAACTTACGTAACTCTGACATAGGAGCTGTGAATGAGAATGCTACTGGCTTGCCATCCTGCTGTGCCTCACCATAGAGGTTACATGGAATCAAACCCTCCTTACGGAGCTGCTTAGAAGCTTTCTTTCCAAGGTCTGTACGCTTCTGACCTGTTACTTTAATTTGTTTCATAATTTTGTGTTACTCTAAATTAATATGAACTTTAATTCGCCATCACACACTGAGAGACTAAGGAATTGGAAATCTAATGAATATCACAACTTTCAATCCTCAATTTGCAAAAAGCCCTGCAAAGTTACTTCTTTTCAATGGATTGAGCAAGTATTCTCTTAAAAAACATAGAAAAAGATATTAATGCTTGCACGTACGAAGGAATTTTCCTACATTTGCAAAATAAAGTATTCAATACGAAACACAATCTTTTAGAACAGACAATGATCAATAGGGAATTAATAAGAATTAAGATTGTCCAGTTAACCTATGCATACTATCAGAACGGTAACAGGAATATGGACAATGCTGAGAAGGAACTTCTTTTCAGCTTGGCGAAAGCGTATGACCTCTACAATTACCTCTTGGCCTTAATCGTATCAATCACGCAAGAGGAGCGCCATCGCGTGGAGATTGCTGCAACTCGTGCTAATCGTGAAGGGACAGAGACTCCCTCGGCTCGTTTTGCAAACAATAAGTTCGCTGTTCAGTTGGAGGAAAACAAGCAGCTAAATCTTTTCATGGAATCACAGAAACGTCGTTGGGAAGATGATATGGAGGCTGTGCGTAAACTCTGTGATCAGATAGAACAAAGCACTATCTACCAAGAATACATGGCGAGTGATGATGATTCATACGAGGCAGACCGTGAGGTGTGGCGTAAGATTTATCGTACACTCATACAAGAGAATCCTGAATTGGATGCTATCTTGGAGGAGAAGAGTCTTTATTGGAATGATGACAAGGAGGTTGTTGATACCTTCGTTATCAAGACTATCAAACGATTCGACCCTGCTAACGGTGCTGATCAGGAACTTCTGCCAGAATATCGTGACGAGGAGGACCGTGATTTTGCGCTCAAACTCTTCCGCTCAACAATCCTTAATGCTGATGACTATCAGCGTTATATGAGTGAGTCAAGCCGCAACTGGGACTTCTCTCGTTTAGCTTATATGGATGTTGTCATCATGCAGATAGCTATTGCTGAGATGCTTACATTCCCTAATATCCCAGTAACGGTAACTATCAATGAGTATGTTGACTTGGCTAAGTTGTATAGTACACCGAGAAGTGGTGGATATATCAACGGTATGTTGGATACGATTGCACGTCATCTCATACAGATTGGTAAGATGATGAAGACAATGCCAGAGCCTCGTCAACAGCGTCCTCGTAATGAACGCCAAGACGAAAGAGCACCTCGTCGTGAGGGACGTCGCCCAACGATTGCGCAGACTTCTGCTCAGCGTGTGGCTTATCGTCAGCAACAAGCGACTAATCAAGCGGAGAATAAGGAATAAAGATATAGGTAAGAAGCCTTTAAGAGGCGTAATGAAAAAGGCTTGTTAAGCGTTATAACGATAAGTGATTATAAAAGCCTTTTGAAAGGTATATTTGCTTATAGCCTCCTATTCACGCTCATAAATTAAGAACATAATAACTGATAAATAATGAATACAACATTTATCCTCGCAGCACAGGCTGCAGGTCAGGGCAGCCCAATGCCTATGATTATCATGATGGTAGCTATCTTTGCCATCATGTGGTTTTTCATGATTCGTCCACAGCAGAAGAAGCAGAAGGAGATTCGTGCTTTCCAGAATGCCCTCTCAGCAGGTGATTCTGTTGTTACTGGTGGTGGAATCTATGGAACAGTTAAGCATATCGATATGACAACCAATAAGGTTGAAGTTGAGATTGCACGTGGTGTTGTTATCACTGTGGATAAGAACTACGTATTTGCAAACGTACAGGCTTCTCAGCAAGGTCAGACTAAGTAAATCTTATTGATAGAAAAGAAGGAAAGCATTTGATGAAAACAAGCAAATCGCTTCATACATTCAGTACCTTCAGGAACTTCTTGTTGAGGATATTCAACAAGGAGTTTCTGATTTTTTTGTTTTTCTTGGTATTGAGTGGAGGGTTCTGGTTGATAATGACACTGAACGAAACCTATGAGCGTGAGTTCAGTATACCACTTCGCATGACGGGTGTTCCTCGTAATGTGGTTATTACCAGTGACCTTGATTCTGTTGTCCGCTTTACAGTGCGTGATAAGGGATATATGATTGCGTATTATGCTCTTGACGATACTTTTCGCTCTATCTACGTTGATTACAAAACTTACAGTGACGGACGAAGTAAGGGAGATGTACCCATTGCAGACCTTCAACGTCAGATTTACCTTCAACTGTCAAAGAGTTCAAAGATTGCTTCTGTTAAGGCTGGCAAGTTCTCTTTCTCTTTCAACTTCGGGCGTCATAAAAAGGTACCTGTACGCCTTTTGGGAACAGTAACACCCGGTGATAACTATTATCTTGCTCGTGTTGACTTTACTCCAGATAGCGTTCAGGTTTATGCAGCTCGAAACGTGTTGGATAGTATTCAAACAGTCTATACAGAGCGACAGCAGATTACCAACTTTACAGATGTCAAGGAGTTGACAGTAGACCTACGTAAGTTTACGAATGCCAAGTGTGTTCCTTCCAGAGTGAAGATGAAACTCTATCCAGACGTACTTACTGAGGAGACTGTTGAGGTTCCTATTGAAGCTATCAATATGCCTGACAATAAGGTGATGCGTACCTTTCCAAGCAAGGTAAAAGTGAAGTTTGTGGTAGGTGCCTATCGTATGCGTTCGATGCCAAAGAATGCGGAGACAAAGGAACTTCTCCCTATAGGCTTCCGTGTTGTAGTCAACTACGAAGAGATAGAGAAGAGTAATAAGGAAAAATGTCCTGTCTATGTGATTAGTTCTCCTAATGGTGTACGCAACGTACGCCCCGAAGTAAACATGGTTGATTATCTCATAGAGCAGCGATGATAGTAGCGTTGACTGGTGGTATTGGCAGTGGAAAGTCTTACGTCTGTAAGCTTCTTGCTGAGCGTGGAATCTCTGTTTACGATTGTGATGCGCACGCAAAGGAATTGATGCGCACCTCTCAACCACTACAACAAGAACTTTCTGCACTTGTCGGTGAGGATGTCTTCCGTGATGGTGTCTTACAGAAAGCCATTCTTGCTGCCTATCTCCTACAGAGTGAGGCACATGTGCAAGCTGTCAATGCTGTGATACATCCTGCTGTAGCTCATGATTTTGAGCAGTCGGATCAATCTTGGCTTGAGAGTGCAATACTCTTTGATAGTGGTTTTGACAAGCGTACTCATATAGATAAGGTAGTATGCGTTACGGCTCCAGAAGAAGTACGTATTAGTCGTGTGATGGCACGTGATGGTATTAGTAAGGAAAAGACCCTTGAGTGGATGGCGTGTCAACTACCGCAAGAGGAAGTATTAAGACGTAGTGATTATGAAATCATCAACGATGGTATACGCCCTCTCGCTCCGCAGGTAGACCATTTGCTTTCCGTTATTTCAGAATAATTAAATTATAAACAAGAATAGATTAAAATGTTACAGACAATCCTTTCAATCGCAGGTAAGCCAGGTCTTTATAAGCTGGTAAGCCGTGGTAAAATGAATCTTATTGTTGAGTCGCTTGATGAAACTCACAAGCGTCAGCCTGCATTCGGCACAGACCGTGTGACGAGTCTTGCTGATATTGCAATGTTCACTGAGTCTGATGATGTTCCATTGGGTGAGGTGTTGGCAAAGTTGCGTGACAAGGAAGAGGGCAAGGTGGCTTCTCTGAACTGGCGTAAGGCTTCAGCTAAAGAGTTGCAGAACTACTTTGCAGAGGTTCTTCCTGACTTCGACCGTGACCGTGTACATACAAGCGATATCAAGAAACTCCTTCAGTGGTATGAAATCCTCGTTAAGGCTGGTATTACCAACTTCGAAGAGGATATGAAGCCAACAGAGGGTGATAACATTGATGACAGATTGTAAAATCACTTTCAAGTCAGAAAACAAAGCAATAAAAGCACTGTGAGTTTGCTCACAGTGCTTTTATCATTTCTATTCTTAGGGCAATCAATTGTTAACTAAAAGCGTTTTGCATAATTCCCACGGAAATACCAGTCTGGAGTGTCAAGGTATTTAATCTGTGGATTAATACTGAACCATTGGTTAAAAATCTCAATTTCTTGTGCTGGTGTATAGCCTTGTGCAAGTAGGTAGACAGCCTCTCCTTTCTTGTTGACGGCTTTGTCTACAACAATGACAGTATGTCCGGGGTGGCCTCCATTGATAATCATATCGCCAACCTGCAGTTCTTTGTCTGTAATAGTAGTTAACTCCTTCTCAAGTGAGGCTGTTCCTGCATACGTGAAGACGAGATTTAAATACTTACGGAATGTCTTGTAAGAATAGTCTGCTGCTGTGTCCTTGCTATACCAGCACCGCCATGTCTTCTTGTCAATGTGTATGCGTTCACCTTTTGCCCAACGAGCGTAATCTGCTCGAAAACCATTGGTAAAGTTGAAGTGAATCTTGTCATACTGCTTTGTCTGCCAAAGCCATAAGGCTCTGAGGTAGATAACAGCGTCGGCACACTGCTCTGCTTCTCCATGGCCAAAGTCAATGTCTACGACCGCACCAGCATAATTTCGCCGTTTGATGCTACCATTATAATAATGTAAGTCGCTCCCAGCAGGCTTTAGGGGTAAATTCCGTAGGAATGAACCGAACGTTCCCTCTGTCAGCTTTACTTTTTCGTAGCCGGGGGGAGGTGCTAAACGTTGTTGTTTGGCAGTGTGCGGTTGTTCAACAACAGCTTTCTTTGTGGGCTGCTGCGGCTGTCCGTTGCTCTTCCCTGTACAAGAGAGAAGGAATGCAGCTAATATTATGGGGATTGTATGGCTTGTCTTAATCATTTCTCAATATGGTTTTTATTGTTTTCAACTGCAAATATACTTATAATTTGCAAACTTGTCAAATCGTTGTTCTTAAAAGCTGTTTATGTGTTCTCTTGTTTTAATCCGAAATAATGTGTCTTTTCACTATTCTTTTTAGTTGCTTTGATGCAGTCATACCTTGCTTTTTTAACGGCAAAAGGTCATCTATATAGATTTATTTTCACGAGTGAAAATATTTATTTACGTGAAAGTAAATATTTATTTTCATGAATAAAATATTTTTTTTTCATGAAAATAAATTGCGAGGAGGTTCCTACTATTAGAAAAGGATTGCCTATTAAGGCTTATTTTCTTGTACTTTTAGAGCCTAATAGATGGTAGAAGGAAGTAGGTGAAGGTGGCTTGTAGAAACGAAAAAGCCCCCAAACATATTCTGTCTGGGGGCACATTCATCAATAACTAATCCATTTCATCAAAGTTCCTCAGCTTATAGCATCAGAATAAAAACCTTTCATCAGGGGGATAGAAGGCGTTTAGCCTACTGTAATCTGGCGTGCAATCTTCTGCTCCTCAACTTGAATCTTAGGCAAGGTAATGGTAAGCACTCCATTTGCTACACGTGCAGCGATAGCGTCCTTCTGAACATCATCTGGTAAAATCAGTGTCTGCTCATACTTGCTGTATGCGAACTCGCGACGGAGGTAGTGAGCCTTCTGCTCGTTCTCCTCAGCTTTCTTTTCCAACTTGATGGTCAAATCGCCATCGCTGTTGATATTCACATCGAAGTCCTCCTTGCTCAGGCCCGGTGCTGCAAGCTCTACTATATAATCCTTTTCAGACTCCAGTACATTGATAGCTGGTGCGGTTGGATTTGCCTTAGGCATATTTGCTGTGTTCAAAAAATCATTGAAAACCTCTGGTAACCATGAATTTCTATACATAATTTTATCTCCTTTACTTTAATTTGTTTGTTAATGTTTTGTACTGACTAATATGCAAGGAGCATACCATTTGGTATTTTGTGTCATTTTGTCTGTTCTATCTGACAATTTGACCGATGAACCATATTAGGCCTATTGGGGTAATAAGCCTAATAAAACTATCTTTTGATTATAATTAATGTGTGATTATACACTTTTTCGTTCGATGTGAAACTTTTGTGTACTTAAAATGAAATAAAATGTAATTTTGACTTGCTTTTTATGTCTATATTTTTTATATTTGCGGTATGTTAATCAAAATTTAGACGCCAATGAAGAATTTTTACTTATCTGCAAAGCTGTTTGTAAGCCTTTGTTTAGCTGGTTTTACAAATACAGCGTACGCTCAAAATGAAGCACCTCGAGTAGTTATACCTTTTGATCAGGCTACTGAGAAGGCTACGGTAGAGTTGTTAGAGGATCCTTTTTTCTATTCATTTAATGATGGTAAGCCTACGCATTGGGCTACAGCAGGAACTGTTACGCAGTTGAAAGCTGGTGATCGATACAGTAGTGATACTGGTTTCGGTGTTGGTATTGAGACAGCTGCCAATGTTGAGGGATACCTTAAGCAGGTGATTGACCTTAATCGTGCGGGAAAGGAGGTAGTGCAAGGCGATGAGTTGGAATGCCTTGTACATTATAGTACAATAGAGAGTAAGCGGTTAGAAGGTCCATTCCGTCTTGCTTTGCGCTGGTTGGATGTAGCTGGCAACGAACTTGTCTCTACAGAAAAAGACTTTATCAATAATCCTGACATCTACTTTGGACGTATGAAAGCATACGGAGATTTGAAGTTTCGTACGGTTTGTCCAGCAGGAGCAGTGAAGTTAGAGTTTACTCTTTTGGTAGCTCCAGGAAGTCTGGTTCGCATGGACGATTTCAGTGTGTTACGTTTGGCAGACAAGGATAAGACGCCGCTTGTAGCCATTCTTCCACAGTATCGTACGATGATGGGTGAGGTAGGGCAGCCTACAACCTTCCCTATCGCATTACAGGGTATGCATCTTAGTGCTGATCAGACACCAAACTTTGGGGGTACTATGTCTTCTTCTGTAATGAAGTTAGATGTTGAAAAATTACCAAAGAACGGAACTGTTAAAGCTAATCTGACGATTACCCCACAGGTCGCAGGTGTTTATGTGGGTAGTAATACCTATAAACTCCGCTTCTCAGGTGCCGATGAAGATAACAGTGGATCACTTAATTTGACAGGTTACTTCAAGCGAGCTGGAACAACACCAACGATTACACTAAAGGCAAATCAGCAGGTTCGTGAGATGAAAGCAGCGCCTGGTAAGACTGATGAACAGCAACTTGACTTTGATATTAAAGATGTTATTACGAATGTAAACCTTGCTTTGAAGCATGATGCAAATTCTCCTTTCCGTATTGACGTGGGGCAGTATTACTATGCGACAAGTTCTGGTAAGCTCTATCACCGTCCTGTAAAGGTGACCTTCGCACCACGTAAAGCAGGGGTATATGAGGCTGAATTAAGAGTCTCAAGTGTCTTGGCAGATACGTTGGTTATCAAACTCAAGGGTGTTTCTGAAGCAGCTACTTCAGCTGATTTAGTTGAGAGTTTCACGGAAAATCGTACGATGGATGGTCGCTTTACAGGTGATGCGTGGAAGGGCTATCATAAGTTTGACTTAGGTTATTGGAAACTTAATGGTAAGTGGAATAGTAAAAGTAATGTTACACTGATAGCAAAGGATACGCTCTATTATGATGAATTGATTGCTAATGGTGTTAATACGCTTCAGTTGACTCCTGCGAGTAGTGCTGCAAAATGTACTGCTGAATATTCTATTGATGGTGGTGGTCACTGGAAATCACTTACAGTAGGTGATGGTGAGGGTAAATATGTTGTAGGTACTCATCGCCCTACACTTGTACGCTTTGTATCTTCAGAGAGTGTAGAAGTTCAGAGTGTTACGATTACTCCAAATACAATAGATGAGCGTGAAGCATTTGATAAGATAGAAGAAGTAATGTTGAAAGATGCAGATAGCGAACCTTTAGCAGTCCTTAATGAAACCTTCTCAGACTTACGTCACACACGTATTCTCGGCTTGAAGGGTTGGCAGAACCTCACTGTTCGTGGTGAACGCCCATTCTATGCATGGAAACAGAAGAATGCTGATCAGTCAGTTGTAGAGAACGAGGTAGCACAGATTTCTTTCTTGAAATATGGCGTTGAGGATAGACGTGAGCATGAAAGCTGGCTCATATCTCCAACTCTATCTTATAAGAATGCGCAAAGTAAGGATTTGACTTTCAGTTTGATGTATCGTAATCAGACTACAAATGGAGAAGAACTATTTGGTTTTTATATCATCACAGAGAAGGATGGTAAGGCTACACCTTACTTCTTAGACATATCTGAATATGTCCCAGCAGGGGTTAAGTTGGAGTCTGATATGTGGTTTGATTATCGTATTGACCTTTCGAAGGTAGAAGGTCTTACTATCGAGGATAAGTTCCACGTGGCATTTTCTTACTATAGTCCAGTGGGAGGTAATGCAACTTCTTTGAACTTTATGCTTGATGATGTAACCTTCGGGCGTACTGATCTTCCTGAATTAAGTGTTGATAATGACTTCATTCAGTTTGTATTCCGTCCAGGACAAGAGATGACACCTCAGCCACTTAATATATATAGTAATCGTACAACGGCACCTGTAACAATTACCTTGGCACCTTCTACTCAGAAGAAGTATTTTAAGCTTTCAAGTGAGAAGTTGCCTCTTGAAGGTGGTGCGCTTGCTGTTGGTTTCAAGAGTAATGACTCAAAGACGCACGCTGCAGCACTGCTTGTCCAGACGCGTGGGGCAGAACCTATCATCGTGAAGCTACTCGCGCAGCCTATCACAGCAGGTATCAGCAATGTTGCTGGTGGTGACGAAGATGCATTGTTACCAGTTGTTAGCGGTTCAGAACTGACCGTTAATGGTAAGTATCAGAAGTATCAGCTTTTCTCAACAGACGGTAGTCTCTTGCAGCAAGGCGGTTATCAGCAGCGTATTGATTTGTCTGGTGTTCAGCCAAAGGTTTTCATCTTGAAGCTTAGCACCGATGAAGGCGTAAAGTCTTTCACCTTAAAGCGTTAAGGACTCAGCTTCTGATACTTTGAGAGTGTGTATCAGAAAACAACAAAAAGAAAGGGGATAGACGTTGATGTCTGTCCCCTTTTATTTTGATTTCTCACTTTGTGTCTCTTGCTTTTTCTGCTTTATTAGGATAAAGGCTTATTCCGTTTCAAGCAGATTTCTTAATACGACCGCATTGTTATGTTCCTCGTCGTGTGCCGCAAAGAGTAGGGTAGCGGTTGGATGTTCCTTGAGGATAGTATGCAGTTCGTCTAAGGCTCCACTTGCAGTTAACTCTGCACGATATCGTTCAGAGAACTCTGCAAACCGTTCGGGGTCATGATCGAACCACTTACGCAGTTCATTACTTGGCGCAACAGATTTCAACCAAAGGTCGATTTGTGCCTTTTCTTTACTAATACCTCGCGGCCATAGTCGGTCAACGAGGATTCGATAACCGTCGGTTTCTTCAACCGGCGCGTAAGCACGTTTGATTTTCATTATCTTATTCCATCATTAATGCTCTTGGGAACATAATCTCGTTTTCTACGTAGATATGCTCAAGGAGATTGTCACGGAACTGACGAAGGTCTGCAAGTGCCTTCACATATTCAGGCTCAGCACCCTCTGGAGCAGTGTAATTATTTGTTAGTTCTGCAATACGCTCATGACGCTCCATCTCGTCACTATGGTCAGCCATCATTGCATTGATAGGATGTTGGATTGTACCACAATGGAAAGGCGCATGCTCTTGTCCGTACTCAGCTGCATTGAAAATATCAAGAATGTAAGGGAAGAGAATGTTCTCCTCCTTCTGACAGTGGAGGTCAAGGTCGGCAACACTGTTGCGGAAGTGATCTACCACACGGTCAAGTTCTGGGTGATTAGCAGCGAGTGAGTTCAGTCTGATAGCAAGTTCCTCACCCTGCTTGCGAATGTAACGATGATGAAACTTCAGTACATAGTCTACAAGTAGGTCGAGGTCCCATGCTTTAAAAGGAATTGTGCTTTGAGAAAATGTTTGTGTCATTGTTATCTTTATTTTATCTTGTTCGTTTTATGTGGGTGCAAAATTAAAAACTATTAAGGAGAAGGTGAGGTAACAAATGTGTCCAAAGCGTGTTAAAACAAGTTAAATTCGTAGTAATAACGAGAATCTTTGTAACTTTGTGACCATGGATAATAATGTGATGAAAGCACTCCGTTCCTGTCCACTTTTTGCAGGAATGAGTGAGATAGAAATAGAACTAACGTTGGGCAACGTTAGCCATCAGCTTGTATCCCTACCTTCGCATGAAGTATATGCCTTGGCAGGAATGCCCTGCAAGTATGTAGATATTGTGGTGAACGGTATTCTCATCTGTCGTATGGCAGCTTTATCAGGCAAGCAAGTTGAGGTAAGTCGATTGCATAGTGGTAATATGGTGGCTCCCGCTTTTATCTTTTCTAAGGATAGGAGTTTGCCTGTTAGTGTAGAAACGGATGGTAAGGTGCAGCTGTTCCGTATGCGTCCAGAGGAGTTGAAACGTCTAATAGATATGGACGAGTCGATTCGTATGAACTATATTCGTATTCTCTCAAATATTGATGTGTTCTTGACACAGAAGATGAAGGTACTTAGTCTGTTTACTGTACGTGAGAAGGTGGCTTATCTTCTGATGGAACGTGCAGGAGAGCAGGGTAGCAATGAGGTACATTTGGAGCGTTCGCGTCAAGAGATAGCAGACTCGTTTGGTATTCAGAAGTTCTCCTTGCTTCGTGTTCTATCAGACTTTGAGAAAGAGGGTGCGATAGAGATTCATGGTCGAACAATCAAGATTCTTGACCGTAGGAAGATGTTGAAATAAAAGTTTTATCTCTCAAGTATATTTTATTTATTCTATATTCTAAGATTTAATGTTACTGAATATTTTATTTATTGTCGTGGGTATAGCCCTCGTTTTATGGGGTGCTGACCGCTTGACAGATGGTGCTGTGGCTGTTGCAGAGAAGATGAAGATGCCACAGATAGTGATAGGATTAACGATTGTTGCGATGGGTACGAGTATGCCAGAGTTCTGTGTAAGTTTTATTTCTGCACTGAAAGGAACATCAGACTTGGCGGTAGGTAATATTGTAGGCTCCAACATCTTTAATGCTTTACTTATAGTTGGTGTGTCGGCATTGGTGGCACCGATGACAATTATGGAAACAACGGTAAGGAAGGATATCCCTTTTGCGCTTGTAGCATCGGCTATGTTGCTAATGATGGGGCTTGATGGAGACATTAGTAGGATTGATGCAGGTATTCTCTTTGCGATGTTCCTCATTTTTATGTATATGACACTTAAAGGAGCTAAGAAGCAAGGAGCAGATGCGGAGGCTACTGTTGAGGCTGAAGGGAAGAAGCCGATGGCTACATGGTTGTCTGTCGTGTGGATTCTCGTCGGATTGCTTTGTTTGATAGGAGGTAGTAACTTGTTTGTGGAGGGTGCTACGACTGTGGCAACAAACCTCGGAGTATCTGAGGCTGTTATTGGTCTGACCATTGTTGCTGGAGGAACTTCTCTTCCAGAGTTGGCAACAAGCGTTGTGTCAGCTCGTAAAGGAAATAGCGGTATTGCCATAGGAAATGCACTTGGTTCTAACGTGTTTAATATCCTTGCGATTCTTGGTATTACGGGCGTGATAACTCCAATGACATTGAATGGAATTACAGCGACCGACCTTTCTATGCTTGTTATTTCAATCATGCTTGTATGGCTCTTCTCCTTTACGAAGTATAAGATTGAACGATGGGAGGGAGCTGTGCTTACGGCAGTGTTTGTTGGTTATATCTACTCCTTACTATAATTTATTCCTTTGCTTTAACTTAGAAGGCTGTTTTCTGAGCTAAAGCAAAGCATAAGATACTTATTATTTTATAAGTAACTACCCATCTATTATAGATGTGTTGATGCCCAGCACGTGTTGTAC
This sequence comes from Prevotella melaninogenica, assembly GCF_003609775.1. Lineage (NCBI taxonomy): Bacteria > Pseudomonadati > Bacteroidota > Bacteroidia > Bacteroidales > Prevotellaceae > Prevotella > Prevotella melaninogenica. Next base: position 1,199,493 of record NZ_AP018049.1, on the reverse strand, counting down.
TAATGGTAAACACGGATAGTGTTTAGCGTTAATTGTCAGGCAAAAGATTGTTATGGTGGAGTCAACTTCTTATTAGTAAAGCGCTGTATAAGCATGATGTAGAAAAGACTTATTGGATAACAATATCCTTAATAGCAAGAAAAAAAGAGCCATATCTGAACTCATGATTAGAGTTAGATATGACTCTTTTTATGTTTATAATGTTGTAAATTCTTGAAGTGACTATGATAAACTTGTCAGCTCCTCGAAAGAGTATAAAAGCATTTTTGTCTTTTTGCTTTTCTCTTATTTCAGCTTCTCAGCCAATACTTCGTGCAATTTATTCTCTCTGAGGTCCATTGCAATAATCTTACCCTGTGGGTCGATGAGGATGTTAGATGGGATGCTGCGGATGCCATAGACTGCTGATGCAGTTGACTCCCAGCCCTTGAGATCTGACATCTGAGGCCAAGTCATACCCAACTTCTCAACAGCTGCTGACCATTGCAACTTCTTGTTGTCGAAGCTAACACCAATAATCTCAAGGCCTTTATCCTTGAAACGATTGTAAGCAGCTACAACGTTTGGCATTTCTGCACGACATGGACCGCACCAGCTTGCCCAGAAGTCAACCAATACATACTTACCTTTACCAACCCAATCGCTAAGCTTTACCTGCTTACCATTGAGGTCTTCCATTGTGAGGTCCTTATACATAGAACCAGGCTGACGCAACTTGTAAGACTCAAATAACTGTTTTGGCTTTGTCATCTCAGGCTCATTATAGTAGCCAGTGTTAGGATCGCAAAGTTCTTTCAACTCATCAAACTCAACGTCATACATAATCTTAGCAACGTATTTCGCAGGGAACTTTGTGTCTTTAAACTTTCTTGCAATCTCTAAGGCTGTAGTCTTCTGTACGTTGTAGAGAGAGTCAGCTTTACCCATAATCTCATTCAACTTAGCCTTTTCCGCATCAGTGAAGGTTGCTGGGTCTTTCTTGCCGAAAGCCTGATAGGCTGACTCAAGTGCTTTGTACTGTGCCTCTATCTGAGACATTTTCTCTTCGTATGGCTTGATGTCCTGCGCATTTGCAGTGAAAACAGCAGTAGCCAGTGCTGTCATTAAAATAATCTTCTTCATATTAATCATTCTTTATGATAAGGCTACAAAAGTAATGATTTTCTGCTTATCACAATGGTAAATTATGGTTTTTTATACGTTTGCGACCTTTTTATGTGTAATTTGGAAGGTTGAAAATGTCATGAACTTACATGCTGTGGCGACTTTGTGTGGTTATAATAAGTGAATTTTCATAAATATAAACATTATGCGTTAATATCTGTCTTAAAAGGTTTTATCTATAAAAGTATTACAAATATATTCAAAATACAAGTTGTATTCAGTGTCTTATATTGAATTTTTATTAATAAAACGTGCTCTTTTGTATTCTTTTTTGCATAAAGTGTTATTTTTGCACAGCTGAATTAGAGAGATAGACTTATCAGCTAAAAAAACTATTACATTATATAAAACTTTATGGTTAAACATTTACACTCAGTCCTGACACTCGTGTTAGGATTCTTTTCTGTGGCTGCGTCAGCACAAGCACCAGCTACTGTAACAAAACCAGATGATGGTTATTATCGTATTGTAAATGCTCGTCAGCGTACAGATGGCAAGCAGTATGTTTATGTAACTGGTAAAATTGCAGCACAGCCTAATGCCACTAAGGCTGAGGCAACGACATTGCCAGGTACTGTTATTCACCTTAAGACAGAGAATAATAGTAAAAACCCTAATTGGCTCGATGTGACAAAACTTCGTTCACAGGGTGTTGATGTTATTAATGGCTACTTAAATCCAGCTATTGCTCAGGTGAACGAGGCTTTGAAGAATAGACTGAAGGCTCAGCTTGGCACATTTGTAGGAACTGCAGCTTATTACGGCATCAATGCAGAGGTTATTGGCAAGTGGGACCTGAAGATGCACATGCAGCCAGTTACTACCCCTGATGGTCGTTCTGCTTACTATGCTTTTGCAACGGTTCCTTCTATGCAACCAGTTGTAGATTTCTATGATGAGTTTGTTATTAGAGCAAAATTTGGTGCTGGCATTGCAGGACAGATTAAGGCGGCTGTAAGAGGTCTCTCTAATGACTTGTACTTGGCTTTAGAGGCAAAGAATCCTGATAAGGTGTGGGATGCTGTGCAGGTACTTGCTTTGGCAAAGATAGCAACAACTGAATATAATAACACTGAAATCATGGACGTTGTTAGACGTTATTTCGGTGTAGACCGTATTAATCAGGGTCGTACCTACTACCTGATGTCTGGTGCACTCAAGAAGATTGAAAATGGTAGAGCTTATAATCCAAGTGACTTAGCTAATACATCTCATAATGAGTATGATGGTGCACTTCCTAAGTTTGACTTTGTCAATAACAATACTACAGATCAGTGGTTTGGTCCAGAGCTTCCTGTCACTGGAGATGCTGCTATGTGGATCCTTGAAAAGGTTGATGATACAAATTACTTTGGTGTGAAGCCTTCTACTAACATGAGGGGTAGAGATGGTAAATATTATACAACACTCTATGTAGACTTCCCATTTACTATTAAGGGTGACATAGTTGCTTATACAATAGAGGGTGTTAATGCAAAGAATGCTTCTGGTTATTACTTTGCCAAAGTGAAGAAGTTGGCTGGTAAGAACGAAAGAGTTCCTGCTCAGACTCCAGTTGTATTAGAGTGTAGCTCTACTAATCCTGCGGACAATCAATTGTTACCAGTAGGTGAAGAGGTAACTGAGATTAGTGATAATCGTCTCTGTGGAATCTTCTTTGGTGCAAAGCTTGAAGGCTTTGAAGCAAAGGACGGCGCAGGTAAATCACATTTTGTAACACGTGATAACATTCGTGCTTTCAATATCAATACTGCAGATAGCAGAAACCCAATTGGTTTCTATAAGCTGAATAACACTGTGACAACAATCCCAGGTAACAAGGCTTTCCTTGTACTTACCAATGCAGAGGCACAGGCTAAGAGCTTTGTCTTAGAGTTTGAGGACGGTAGTACAACAGGTATTGAGTCTATCGAAAGCTCAAAGAATAGCCCAGAGGATGGCGTTTACTATGACTTGCAGGGTCGTCGTGTAGAGAACCCAACTCGTGGTGTCTATATCGTGAATGGTAAGAAGGTTGTAATTAAGTAAGGAGGGAGTACAATTATGAAGAAAATATATATAACTCCTCAGAGTGAGAAGGTAGTATTGAATGTTAATGGTGACATCCTTGATAACCATTTCGGTAATACAAGTGGTGTGCCAGTAGAGCCAACTAATCCTAATCCTGGTGATAAAGGTGAAACAGGTGGAGTAGATGGTTTTGAAGCGAAAGAAAACGAATGGGGCGAAATTGCATTCACTCCTTGGGAAGATTAAGTTTCTATACGGTAAAAGAGCAATATAGTTTTTAGTTACAACTAAACTTATATTGCATATAATTAAGTGTGTTAGAATACTGATTCTATCGACAGACAGAGCGTCTGTTATTGTAGTTCAGTGTTTTAACACACTTTTCTTTTTCGATAGAAGTTAAGGCTATTTGGATAAAAATGTGTACCTTTGCAGCCACTTTATTGAATAGGGGTACTTGATCAACCCCCTTTAACAAAACAAGACAATGACAAAAAGTAAACAACAAGTGAGTGTGCTGTTTATGCTTTTCAGCATCCTCTTTTGCGTTTGCCTTATTGCGGCAAACATCCTCGAGACAAAGCAAATCTCTGTGTTAGGAATCTCATTGACAGGTGGATTGATTGTTTTTCCAATCTCTTACATCATCAACGATTGTGTTTGTGAGGTGTGGGGCTTCCAAAAGGCGCGTCTGTTGATATGGACAGGCTTTGCGATGAACTTCTTCTTCGTGGCTATGGGTGCGTTGTGTGATTGGATTCCAGGTGCACCTTATTGGGATAATGAAGCTGGCTTTCATGCTATCTTTGGTTTGGCTCCACGTGTTGCAGCAGCCTCTTTCGTAGCTTTCATCATTGGTTCATTTGCTAATGCATACGTGATGAGTAAGATGAAGATTCGCGACAAGGGGCGTAACTTCTCATTGCGTGCAATTCTTAGTACTATTGTGGGTGAGAGTTTCGACTCAGTTATCTTCTTCCCATTGGCATTGGGCGGTGTTGTACCAACTGACGAACTTCCAAAGTTGATGCTATGGCAGGTGTTGTTGAAGACGGTTTATGAGGTTATCGCTCTTCCAATTACCATTCGTATTGTAAAGACATTGAAGGAACATGAAGGAGAGGATGCCTACGATAATGATGTAAACTATAGTATTTGGAAAATATTTGCATTAAGTTAAATAAAACACAAGTTAAGCCAATAGGGTTTATTGCACATTAGGGCACTAAACTTATTGGCTTAATTTCTTTAAAAAGAAGAATATGGAAAGAGAAAAAGAAGGGTTACAGTCATTAGGTTCACAGACCCAATACAAGATGGATTATGCGCCAGAGGTGTTAGAATCATTTGTAAACAAACACCCAGACAATGACTATTGGGTACGCTTCAACTGCCCTGAATTTACGAGTTTGTGTCCTATTACAGGTCAACCAGACTTTGCAGAGATTCGTATTTCATACATTCCAGACGTACGAATGGTTGAGAGTAAGAGTTTGAAGCTATATCTTTTTAGTTTCCGTAACCACGGTGACTTCCATGAGGATTGTGTAAATACAATTATGAAGGACCTTATCAAGTTGATGGACCCTAAGTATATCGAGGTTACTGGAATCTTTACCCCACGTGGTGGTATCAGCATCTATCCATACGCTAACTATGGCCGTAAGGGTACGAAGTACGAACAGTTAGCCGAGCAACGATTTATCACGCACGAATAAAGAAGTATGTCCCTTGTTCGTAACAAATGCTGATAGTTATGACAACTAAGCGGATCTATTACCAGGAGGGCAATCGTATTAGATTGTCCAAAGAGGCGAATGATAGCATCATAACGCTAATCCGTCAACACCCTGAAGCACGGGTAAGAGATGGTGAGCATTATGATCGTTATGGGAAAGGGAAAATGTGTTCATCGCTCGAAGTAAATAATCGTACTATCTTTGATTGTGTTGAAAGTGATTTCTCGCGCATGCCTACCCCTTTCCGAAATATCATGCGATTGTTTGCAAGTAAGGATGTACAGGGTCGTGATCTATTGTTTAGTTTAGATAAGTCAAGGTGATTTGTCAATATTGAGTGCGCAACAAAACACACTATATACCCCTATTTTAGTTTCATTTTTGTTTGCTGTCATATTTAACATTTGTCGTAATAATCTAAATTATAGTGTATTACAATTCGTAAGCGCATGACAGAAATGACAGCAAATATGATTTTGCTTAGTTTCAGTGTTTGAGGCGATAATAAATTAGATAGAAAAGGTTGGACTAACCATTGGTAGTTCAACCTTTTCTGCTTTCTGTACTATATGATAGGAGTTGTATCTCCTAACGGCAAGACGCCCTCCTCACATCGAGAAGGGCGTCTTGTTAGGGGGGAAGAGAATATAGCTATGATAACAACCAATGGCATAGCTTCTTATTCACGATAGCTATTTAGCTTTGAAAGATAGAACTTCTTAAAGTCGCTCCATCGATAGTAATATGGTGTAGAGGTCTTTGGAAGGGGTAGCGTAGCTTCCTCCTCGTTGAGTAAAACCTTCATGAGAACATCAGCTTTTGGATTCTTCGGATTCTTATAGAAAACAAACTGGATGTTAGCAGCCATAGGGACAATGCGTGTAGAACTCCAACCCTTTAGGGTAAGACTGTCTATATCTGAAACCTTGATGTCATTGTTATTAAGATTCAGTAGGCACGTCAATGGCATAACCATCGTGTCATGACCGAAACGAAGGTTTGCGCCTGGATGAGGGAGGGCAAGACAAGAATCAGCATCTGTGATAATCTTACGCAAGAGATTACGCTGTGAGAAGGGTTGATTACCTCCGCTTTGTGGTGCACTGGCATAACGTAAGTACCACCAAGCATTGCTCCTCTGCCATAGTTGATACAACTCATCAGTCGTAAAGAGGTTGTATAGCGAGAGCGAATGGCGTATCTCAGAGTTCTGAATAATACTTGCCAAACTGAAAAGGTCGAAAGTAAGCTGTCCTGCATCCACCTTCTTTGTCACGTAATCCTTATCCTTAAAGAGACGAGCCATCAACGGTTTGGTATCAATATTGCGTTTACCCCACTCGTCAATCGTATTCTTTACAGCACTGCTATCCCTTTGACGAGAGAGTTTCTTGTCTGGTTGCTTCATAAAATACATGTCATGTGCGCTCGCATCATGCCTAATTCTCAACCGAGGGTTATGTCGAATCAGTTCCTGCAGTTCGTTCTCCATGGATAGAATACAGCGGATAACATCCGTCGACTTGGCATCCACCCATACAGAATCACGGAATACAGATGGGAAACGACGATACATTCTTCGTGCAATCTGCTGATGCTGCTGTGCTCCTAATGGTGTCAGCTCTCCCCATCGTTTATAAGACTCTGTATACATGAGGCGTAATTTCTTCAAGATGTCCTTTCCCTCATTGGTCAACACACCAGCCGAATCAGCTTGCTGTAGGGTTTCTATAGGACGGAGATATTGTTGCTCATGAATGAGATAGCGTGAACCATGTCGCCCATAATGCGATAGATATACAGGAAGATAGCCTGAAGGAGCAGGCGTTAGCCTACCAGAAGGTGCTGGGTAAGCAAGGTAATTGTTGGCAGAAAGTTCAGGATGCTCACTGATTTGCTTTCTGAATGATTGTGCTGTGACGTGTAACGATGCAGAGAAGGCTAACGCACAAAGCAAGATAAATTGTTTTTTCATATCGTTGTGATTTGATCTAAACTACTGTGCAAAGGTAATCATTTTCTATAAACATACGTAATAGAGTGTAAGTTAAAGGCTCATTCCATGTAAATGTCTATACTGCTTTATCCCATTCTTATGGTATTGCTGGTGTCGTTTATGCCCTCCGCACTAATGGTGCTCACCCTCCGCACTATATGTGCTGAGCATTAGCACCAATGGTGTTGGGCATTTATACTTCGGTAGGGAAGGGTAGGATAGGTCTGTCGGAACCTATAAGTGTGTGGAATAAGGTACTAAACGATAGTCTAAAAATACTTAAAACACTTTTGTTTACATGTAAATATCAAAGATAAATACTATCTTTGTTTCGTTCATAGTAGATTGACTATACGCAAACTTGACTATAAAAGAATTACAAACTAACATAAACAATTATGCTACGAAAAACGTTTTTCATCATTGCTATGTGCTTGGTAGGACTGAGTGCATGGAGTATGGGAGTAGGAAACAAGGTACGTGTGGGTGTTTTCCAAGGTAATGGCGGTGCACAAACGTGTATTTGGGAGACGATTGCATCCATACAATTGGATCCTGATATGACGGTCCGAACTATCACTACGGGTGATATTGCGAATGGTGTTTTGAGGGATTTGGATGCTATCATCATCCCAGGAGGGGAAGGAGCGACGCAGTATATGAATCTGGGAGAGGAAAACATGGAGCGAATAAGAAACTTTATTCGTTCAGGAAAAGGTGCTGTGGGTATCTGTGCTGGTGCCTATCTCTTTACAGACACACCAGGATATTCCTGTATGCACATTAATGGTGGAAAGGCAATAGACATCGAGCATGATAATCGTGGACATGGAATATCAGCCTTCTCCCTCACGGCAGAAGGTAAAAAACTATTCCCTGAGCTTGCTAAGCGTGATAAGTCATACGTCATGTATTACGAAGGTCCTGTCCTTGTAAAGAGCGACAATATTCCACTTCCTTACACGACTATGGCGATAATGGAAACCGATGTGCATGAAGAGGGTAATGCCCCAGCTAACATGACGAATAATCGTCCTTTCTTTATCGCCAATGAATATGGGAAAGGGCGTGTCTTTAGTAGTATCTCGCACCCAGAGGCAACACCAGGAATGATGTGGATGATACCACGCATGGTGCGTTGGACCTTACGCATGCCAGTCGTAGCATATTCGAAGCGAGTCGTTAATCCCGATTTATACAATCGTGAGATTCTCATGACGAAAGATGATTTGAGAAAGGAACGTGGATATTATAGAACATTCTTATACGGTTCGCCTAAGGAGAAGATAGCTGCACTCGACTGGTTACAGGCATGTCGGTCATGGGATGCTAAGCGTTGGGTGCAAGGCTTACTCTTTGACAATAGTCCTGCGGTAAGAGAACGTGCGGCTCGCTTTATTGCTGAGACTGACTATCTTCCCTTCTTATCTGACTTAGAAGCGGCATGTCGGGTAGAGCGTGATGAGCAAACGAAACAAAGTATGATGAGGCACTTTGAGCATCTGAAAGCATTATTGCCACATAAATAACCCTCATCTTGTAGAGTCTATTATAGGGTGGAAATGGATTAGACTTGGGCATTGTCTCGAAGGAGACATTACTTGAAAACAAATTTTCCTGTCATTGTTGTCACTCAAAGTGACAGGTTAATGCGTTGATAAACAATGCTGTTATGAGAAATGTTAAAAGTGACAGTAAAACGAAATTAAACTTATTGTGATAATAGAAGTAATAACTTCTCTTTGTTTAAGTAGGTTAGATTATTTCACTTCTTGGAAGATTCATAGATTAGTTCAATGATGATAAATAAAAAAAAGGCAGCATCAAAACTTAATTTGATACTGCCTTTTTGTTTTAGATAATCCTTTTTAGGATTAAAAAGTGGACCTGGTGGGAGTCGAACCCACGTCCGCACAAGGAAACCATACGCTTTCTACACGTTTATTCCAGCCTTTGATTTTCGTATGTCGGCAAGACCTGGACCACCAACCGACATCTTATCCTCTAAATCTTCATCAGTGCATCGAGGCATACACTGACTATTTCCGATTGAACCTGCATCGCTTACTCTCTGGATTCGGAACAACATCCTCGGAGCGATGTCTCGTCCAGCTATCTAATAGCTGGATAAAGCCAGTAACCTACTGTACTTCGGTTAGGCAGCGAGAGCGTAATTGTTTTCGCCAATTAATTTTTCGATAACTGAGATTTAGGAGCCAGTCAACGATGCTCCGCGTGCTTACGTACCATCTCGTCTTGCCGTCAAATCCAAACAAGCCCATAGTACTATGAGGATTTTTATAGGTTTAAGTAGACATTAATCATCCTTGTTTTCCTATTATATCCTCTTCTGTTTCCACTGAATCAGACTGCAAATATAAGGAGAGTTCATGAAACTACCAAATCTTTAAGTACTTTTCTGCTTAATTTTATAGATAATTGCCCTCTCTCTGAAATTTGTTGTAACTTTGCAAGCACAACGCATTTGCGATGAAGATACAAGACATACAGAAACTATACGCTATGCTGCCACAGGCAGGAGCGATACAGAAGATACAGAAAGATAAGTCGATAAGAACTGTTTTTCTGCAAGGACTCGTGGCTTCAGCTGCTCCGATGTTCTTTGCATCAATAGCTGAACGATGGAAGACTACGACTGTTTTCGTGTTGAATGACAATGATGAGGCGGGTTATTTCTACAATGACCTTAAGACGATTGCTATGCCTGCTGACGGTGAAGGGAAGGTGGCGGAAGTGCTGTTTTTCCCATCGTCTTATCGTCGTGCAGTGAAATATGGACAGCGTGATGCGGGTAATGAAATCTTGCGTACAGAGGTGCTGACACGTCTCTCAGCATTTGCTTCGGATGCTGACAACGCTCTACCACTTTATATTGTCACTGAACCATCAGCCCTTTCAGAACTTGTTGTGTCAAAAAAGCAATTGGATGAACGGCGTTTGACATTGACTGTTGACCAGCATATTGATATTGTGGAGGTAGAGAAAACCTTACGTTCTTTTGGTTTTACAGAGACTGATTATGTCTATGAACCGGGTCAGTTTGCTGTGCGTGGTAGTATTATAGACGTCTATTCCTTCTCAAACGAACTCCCTTTCCGTATCGACTTCTTCGGTGATGATATAGAAACCATTCGTAACTTTGAAGTGGAGACGCAGCTGTCTACAGAGAAGTTAACACGTGTTGAGATTGTTCCAGAACTGACAACGATGTCAGAAGAGAAGGTTCCATTCCTTCAGTTCTTACCAGAAGATGCCGTGTTGGCATTCAAGGACTTCCTTTATGTCCGTGATACGATAGATAATATCTATCAAGAGGGCTTTGCTAATCAGGCTTTGACAGAGAAGTTAGAGGGAAAGACGGAGTTAGAACAGCGTGAGTTGGAAGTGGCTTTCCGTAAGGAAGGACAACTTGTGCCAGCCTCACGTTGGATGAAAGATGCGCTTGACTTCCGTCGAATAGAGTTTGGTATTAATCAATCCAGTTCCGATTTAGCAAAGAAGAAAGATGGTTCACGGGCTACGATTACTTTTAGTACATCACCGCAACCTCTCTTTCACAAGAACTTTGACTTACTGTCTAAGACCCTTCGTGACTATCTTCTACAAGGTTATAAGCTTTATATCTTTGCTGATAGTGAGAAACAGACTGTACGTCTTAGGGATATCTTCGACTCATTGTCAGAGACAAGTGTGTCACCTGACTCAGAGAATCTGTCCGTAGCCGATCTGTCTGGAGAGGGTGGGGATGCGACTGTGGGAGCTCTTCCGTTTACACCAGTCAACCGAACACTCCATGAAGGTTTTGTTGATAGTACGCTGAAAGTATGTTTCTTTACCGATCATCAGATTTTTGACCGTTTCCATAAGTACAACCTCAAGTCTGACAAGGCTCGTCAAGGTAAGATGGCTTTGACAATGAAAGAGTTGCAGGAGATGGAACCAGGTGACTTCTTAGTGCACGTAGACTTTGGAATAGGTAAGTTTGCCGGTCTGGTTCGTGTACCTGCTGGCGACTCTTATCAGGAGATGATACGTCTTGTTTATCAGCATAATGACATTGTAGACGTATCTATTCACTCGCTTTATAAGATTAGTAAGTATCGTCGTGGTGATAGTGGTGAACCACCACGATTGTCTGTTCTCGGTTCGGGTGCTTGGGATCGCTTGAAAGAAAGGGCGAAGAAGCGTATTAAGGATATTGCACGTGACCTCATTAAACTCTATGCTAAGCGACGTCGTGAAAAGGGATTTGCCTTTTCTCCAGACACGTTTATGCAGCACGAATTAGAGGCTTCATTCCTTTATGAAGACACACCCGATCAGTTGAAGGCTACACAAGAACTCAAACAGGACATGGAAAGTGCTCGACCAATGGACCGTCTTGTTTGTGGTGACGTGGGTTTCGGTAAGACCGAGGTGGCTATCCGTGCTGCTTTCAAGGCTGCTGTGGATAATAAGCAGGTAGCTGTGCTTGTGCCAACAACTGTATTAGCTTTCCAGCATTACCAGACTTTTAAGAAGCGATTGAAGGATATGCCAGTGCGTGTTGACTACCTCTCACGTGCTCGTAGTGCTAAACAAACAAAACAGGTGTTGGAGGATTTGGCAGAAGGAAAGATAGATATTCTTGTTGGTACGCATAAGTTGATTGGTAAGTCAGTGAAGTGGAATGACCTCGGGTTGCTCATCATTGACGAAGAACAGAAGTTCGGTGTGTCTACAAAGGAGAAACTTCGCCAGTTGAAAACAAATGTTGACACGCTGACAATGTCTGCAACGCCTATCCCACGTACGCTACAGTTCTCACTGATGGGTGCACGTGACATGAGTATTATGCGTACACCGCCACCTAACCGTTATCCTATTCAGACCGAGATAGCTTCTTTTTCACATGAAGTGATAGCAGATGCTATTAACTTTGAGATGAGCCGTAACGGACAGGTTTATTTCGTTAACGATCGCATTAGTAACCTTCCTGAGATAGCAAAGCTTATCAAGAAGTACGTGCCTGACTGTCGTATTGCTATTGGACACGGGCAGATGAAGCCTGAGGAGTTGGAGGAGATAGTGATGGGCTTTATGAACTATGACTATGATGTACTGCTTTCAACTACGATTGTTGAGAATGGTATTGATATTTCTAACGCTAACACAATCATCATCAACGATGCCCATCGTTTCGGACTCTCCGACTTGCATCAGATGCGTGGGCGTGTAGGACGTTCCAACAAAAAAGCCTTCTGCTATCTGCTTGCTCCACCTTTGGCAGCATTAAACCCAGAGGCACGTCGTCGTTTGGAGGCTTTAGAGACCTTCTCTGACCTCGGTAGTGGATTTAATCTTGCGATGCAGGACCTCGATATCCGTGGTGCTGGTAATCTCTTAGGCTCTGAGCAGAGTGGTTTTATGGAGGATTTAGGATATGAGACCTATCAGAAAATTCTCAATCAGGCGGTGATGGAACTGAAAAATGATGAGTTCCAAGATTTGTTTGAAGAGGAGATGGATGAAGGAAAGCAGATTACGGGTGATGACTTCATTGATGATTGTGCCGTAGAGAGCGACCTTGAAATGTACTTCCCTGATAACTATGTGCCGGGTAGTTCTGAGCGTATGCTGCTGTATCGTGAACTGGATAATATAGAAAAAGATGAAGACCTCGATGCTTATCGTAAGCGTCTACAAGACCGTTTCGGTCCTGTTCCACGTCAAGGTGAGGAATTGATGCAGGTTGTTGCACTTCGTCGTGTGGGTAAGCGATTGGGTTGTGAGAAGATTATTCTCAAGCAGGGACGTATGCAAATGCAGTTCGTTTCTAATCCAAACAGTGTCTACTATCAGAGTGAAGCCTTTGACAAGGTACTCAACTATATCGGTTCTCATCCCCGCCGTTGCAATCTGAAGGAGCGAAATGGCAAGCGTTCTATGGTAGTCAGTGATGTGGCTACGGTAGGAGAGGGAGTGATGGTGTTGCGGGATATTGAACATTCTCGGTCATAACTATTGACAGAGGGTTGTTTTATCGTTCACTCTCTCATTCAATAGCTATTGAATGAAATGGTATAATGGAGTAGGGAGTGTGATTGCTTTGCGCTTATTCAAAGGAGATTTATATCGTATATTCCTATTTTATAAGCCCTATTATGGGGTTGAATGATTGCTACTTTAAGTGTTTGGTAGCCTATTGGTTACATACTATTTGCCACTGAGTCCAAATTATTATCATGAAAATAAATATTTATTCTCATGATAATAATTATTTTTCTTCACGAAAATAATTCTTTCTTTTCATGAAAAAAAATCATTGAAAGCTTCCTTATTGAAATTAAGAGAAGGTGGAATCAATGATAGATTTTATTCCTTTATTCATTAGTTAACGCCTAATCTTAATATTTCTGTAAGTTTATTGATATCGTATGTAAATATATCCGATTATATCGTTTCCGTCATGTAAACAATAATAAAAGCACAGAAAAACTTGCAAAAGTCATAAATGATGCTTAAATTTGCGTACATTAGAAAATCAATAAATAAAGAATTATGATTAAGAAATATGTAGAAGAGAATAAAGACAGAATGCTCGAGGAGTTGTTCAGTCTGATACGTATACCAAGCGTAAGTGCACAACCAGCTCATAAGGAGGATATGGTACGCTGTGCTGAGCGTTGGAAGGAACTGCTGCTTGAGGCTGGTGTTGACAAAGCTGAGGTGATGCCATCAAAGGGTAATCCTATGGTTTACGCTGAGAGAATGGTTGACCCTAATGCAAAGACAGTATTGGTTTATGGTCACTATGACGTGATGCCAGCAGAGCCATTTGAACTTTGGAAGACTGAACCATTTGAGCCAGTTATTAAGGATGGTCATATTTGGGCACGTGGTGCTGATGATGATAAGGGTCAGTCATTCATGCAAGCAAAGGCATTCGAGTATCTTAACAAGAATGACTTGTTGAAGCATAATATGAAGTTTATCTTTGAAGGTGAGGAAGAGATTGGTTCTGGTAGCCTTGGTCCATTCATCGAGGAGCATAAGGAACTCTTGGCTTGCGACGTAATTCTCGTTTCAGATACTGGTCTTATCGGTCCTGATACTCCTTCTATCACAACAGGTCTGCGTGGTTTGTCTTACTGGCAGATTGAGGTGACTGGTCCTAACCGTGACCTTCACTCAGGAACCTTCGGTGGTGCTGTGGCTAACCCAATCAATGTTCTTTGTAAGTTGATAGCTGATGTAACTGGTCCTGATGGTAAGATTCGTATCCCAGGCTTCTATGATGATGTTGAGGAAGCTTCTGATGAGGAGCGTAAACTTGTTGCATCTATTCCTTTCGATGAGGAGGAATATAAGAAGTCTCTTGGTGTTAAGGCACTCTTCGGAGAAAAAGGTTATAGCACAATCGAGCGCACTGGTTATCGTCCAACATTTGATGTATGTGGTATTTGGGGTGGTTACACAGGTGATGGTGCTAAAACAGTTATTCCATCAAAGGCATACGCAAAACTTTCTTCACGTCTTGTTCCACATCAGGATCATACAAAGATTAGCCAGTTGGTAGTAGACTATTTCAACAGTGTTGCTCCTGATTATGTTACAGTGAAGGTTGAGAAGCATCATGGTGGTCATGGTTATGTTTGTCCTATTGACTTCCCTGCTTATAAGGCTGCTGAGCGTGGCTTTGAGGCTGTATTCGGTAAGCGCCCATTGCCAGTACGTATCGGTGGTAGTATTCCTATTATCTCTACCTTTGAGAAGTTGCTCGGTGTGAAGACTGTTCTCATGGGCTTCGGCTTGGAGTCAAATGCTATTCACTCTCCAAATGAGAATATGCCTGTTGACCTTTGGATGAAGGGTATTGAAACAATCATCCACTTCCACCTCGAGTACGATAAGGAAGCATAAGTTTGAGATTATGACACAATAAGTTGTGTCAAGATATAGTAGCAAAGGAACATTGTTCTCTGTAGTAACAGATTCTTTTACCTAAAGGCTTTTATTGCAGGGAAGGATGTTCCTTTTGCTTTTTATTAAATCCTTGTGTACATACACGTTGGTTGTGTTGGTAGGAATGGACTGAAATAAAACAGAGTAGACAGTGTCAAAATAAAGTAGAGAAAGACAGTCCTCTATAGTAACAGTCTCATTTAAGTGAGTTTAGTAATGATAAAATATTTTTAAATTCATATTATTATGATTAAATATCTATACATTATAGCATCTTTAATGTTATTTCTCTTTGTGGGATGTACAAAAGAAGACATAGATGTAGATGGTGACTACAAGTATGCCAAGACAGATACGATAAGCGTATTATCACATAAAGAATACTACTTCTATCCTGGTACATCTATTAAATCGAAAAATAAAGGCTACGTTATAGTAGACAAAGATATGAGAAAATCTGTTGTATCTGATATTGATGGATTTGATAGTATCTATGAAGAGGGACACGAATACCTTATCATAGTAAAAATATACATTCCACGTTATGAAATGCCAGATTTGTATGGAGATAGATACAAGTTTGTTAGTTTAATTAGTAAAAAGTAAATTAAACCTAAACCGCTCATATTTATTTCCTAATGTTTATATACAATTGATTTATACTACCATAGTTTCCAACTTGTATAAAGACAAAGTTAGTTATGTAAACAGTAACAGCCATAACCTTAGTGGGTTATGGCTGTTACTGTTATTTGGTTTAATTTTTAGTTTTTTATCTTAGGATATTTTCTGAACCAACCATCCATACGGAGTCGGATGACACCGAAGAAAGCTTCGGAGAAGATACCACCACTCATCTTACTGGTTCCTTCACGGCGATTAACAAAGATAACTGGTACCTCCTTGATTTTGAAACCAATCTTGAAAGAGGTGTACTTCATCTCTATCTGGAAAGCATAACCTTTGAAACGAACCAAATCCAATGGGATTGTTTCAAGAACACGACGACGATAGCATACGAAACCCGCTGTCGTGTCATGCACGTGGAAACCTGTAACAATACGAACATACTTGCTGGCAAAGTAACTCATCAATACACGTCCGATAGGCCAATTTACAACGTTTACTCCACTGACATAACGTGAACCAACTGCAACATCGTAACCTTCGTCATGGGTTGCAGCATAGAGGCGAGGGAGATCATTTGGATCGTGACTGAAGTCTGCATCCATCTCAATGATGTATTCATAGCCATGTTCCAATGCCCACTTGAAACCTGTGATATAGGCTGTACCTAAACCTAATTTTCCAGAACGCTCAATGATAAAGAGGCGGTCAGAGAACTCTGTCTTAATCAGATTATGTACAATTTGTGCTGTCCCGTCAGGACTACCATCGTCAATTACCAGAATATGAAAAAACTTCTCCAATTGAAATACCGCTCGGATGATTTTCTCTATATTCTCCTTTTCGTTGTATGTAGGTATAATTACAATGCTATCGCTTGTCATAGATTTTTGTTTTAATTAGGACAAATGTAGTATAAAAATATGATACTGACAAGTTTTTGTCTGTTTTTATTGGTCTGGGTTCTCTACGAAGCCTTGGTATTCGGAAGTTAAGCCAGACATAACAGAATTGTAAGCATCATTCATAGTCTCCTTCTCAAATTCAGTACCTTTCCCCTTTGGGAAGATTGGTTCGTGGATGGTGAGACTAAGTCGGTGCCATACGGGGAAATGCCAGTCCTTAGTGCGTGGCATAACGTCGAAAGAACCGTTGATTGTAAGCGGACAAACGGGTAGCTGAAGTTCATCTGCTAACATAAAGGCTCCACGACGGAATTTTCCCATGTGGCCTGTAAAACTACGTGCGCCTTCAGGGAAGACGACAACAGACATACCCTCTTGCAGTGTTTCACGTGCAGTGTCGTAAGTCTTTTTGATTTTACTTGCACCGCTCTTATCAACAAAGATGTGATGAGCTTTTTCACAAGCAAGCCCAATCAAAGGAATCTTTCGAATAGCCTTTTTCATCATCCATTTGAAGTTACGACCGAGAAAGCCGTAGATGAGGAAAATGTCAAAGGCGCCTTGATGATTGCTCACAAAGACATAGCTCTGTTTTGGGTTAAGATGTTCGCGTCCTTCAATCTTTACAGGGAGGAATAGTATTCGAATGATAAACCATGACCACCATTTTCCTGGGTAATAACCCCAGAAGTGTCCATTGCCTAATTGGCTGCCAATCGTTGTTGCCAAAGCTGTTAGGATAGAGGCAATGAAGAAGAGCGGAAAGACGATGAATAGTGTATAGACTCTATACAGAAAGGTTATAACCAGCATAGTTGCAGAGTGCAAGACACTCGGATGTTTTCGTTGAGATGTTGTATTGCTCATAGGTATAATCTTTTATTCTATTTCTTTGTATGAAGTGTTATCACTGCTATCTCATTAGGCATATTGAGGCGAAAGGGAACAAGTCCTCCTAATCCTGCTGTGATGTTTAGATAGCGTCCGTCTTGTTCATAGAGCCCATAGTCTTCTGGTTGTCGGATACTTGTTGGTCGCCAACCGAAAAGTTGCATTTGTCCTCCGTGTGTATGCCCACTGAGTGTTAGTTGAGCTTTCGTCTTAGGGAGAATAGAACGTCTCCATGCTGATGGGTCATGCTGTAGCATAATCACAAACGAATAAGGACCTATCCCTTTCATAGCTTTCTTATAGTCAGAATAATTAGGGAAAGGTGGTTTACCATCGTTCTCTGTGCCACAGATATAAATAGACTCCTTTGCAGGTGTTGTAATTCGAGTGTTCTGATTCCGAAGAAGCGTCCATCCTAAGACTTGCTCTTCTGCATTTACCAAGCGTGCTTCTTGCGCTGCCTTTTCTTTGGCATCACACTTGATATATTCCGTATAGTCATGGTTTCCTAAGACAGAAATAGTCCCTTTCATAGGTTGACGGATTACAGAAGCCATCTTCTCAACCTCTTCTGGACGTATGTTCTGTAAGTCGCCAGTAAAGCAAATGAGGTCAGCTTTCTGTTTTTCAATACTATCCATCTCAGCTTTCAAAATCTTACTGCGCCATCCATTGAAGGTCCCGAGGTGCATATCCGATACGTGTACAATCCGATAGCCATCAAAGGATTTTGGTAAATCCTTGAAATAGAGGTCAACATGCTTTACTTGTATGTTTGAAACACCGTATGTGAGTCCATAGATAAATGTACCAACAGTAAAGCAGCCAAAGAGTATTCCTATATAATGTCCCCAGTTTCGATTTGTACGAATAATGTATTTACGGACTATCGAGCCTACAAAGGATGTGAGAGCAAAGATTGCCTTAGGCCCCACAAGCAAACCGAGAAGGAATATGTATGTGTTTTGCCAAGTTAGGTTGTTAGGTGCAAAGTCACGAATCGATGCCATTGCACAGGTATAGATAACCATACTGATGCAAGGCAACCACCACAGCAGGCGTTGCCACCAAGTGATGGGGTAACGTTTGCGGAAATAGTGCATGTCGATATAGAGGTCGGACAGCACTATTATTAATATAAGATATATGACGATTCTGGCTATCATTTCTTCAATAAGGTAGAAGCAAGATACTTCCTCAACTCCTCGACAGGCTTATTGCGACGACGTGCATAGTCTTCTAATTGGTCATCATCTATCTTTCCTAAATCGAAGTATTTGCTTTGAGGATGTGCAAACATAAAGCCTGATACGCTGGCATGTGGTACCATCATTCCACTTTCTGTAAGGTTGATACCTATTCCTTTCATATCCAATAGCTCATATAAAAGAAAGTTCATACTTGTATCAGGAATAGATGGATAGCCCACAGCTGGTCGTATGCCTTGGTATTTCTCTGCAAAAGTCTCCATTAAAGTAAGCTGCTCGTCAGGTGCATAACCCCAATATTTCCTACGTACATCTTCGTGTATCTTCTCTGCAGTACCCTCAGCCAATCGGTCAGCTAAGGTCTGAGAAAGCATACGCTGATAGGGATCTTCTTCATTATTGCTTGTAAATGCAGCATCGACAGAGGTTGCGAACAACCCAATTGTATCCTTGATTCCTGATGAGGCTGGACGTATGAAGTCGGCAAGGCAGAGGTTGGGTTTCCCTGGAATTACTTTCTGCTGGCGCAACATCGGGACACGTGTTCCATTGATGATGATATCATCGCCTTCACTATTGGCTTCACATAGCGCAAAGACTGCACGTGTGTAGTATTTTCCTTCCATATCAGCCAACATCTTCTCTGCTTCATTACGCAGCTCTTGCTGTGCATCTTTTGCCTTACCATTCATAGACCATGCATAAAAGAAGTATGCCCAGTTGATGTAAGGAGTAATGTCACTGATATTATATGTTATTATCCTACTTTTGTTATCTACTTTTGTCTCGTTCATTATAAATTATCCTTTATTTCGGAAAGTTATCCTTTCACCACGTGCGGTGTTGTCAAACTCTCCATTGTTTAATAAGTGATGCCCATTACAGAAGGTATGTAACACACGCCATTGATAGGTGTACCCCATCATAGGACTCCACTTACATTTACTTTGAATACAATCTTCGTTCACTGTCCAAGGTTGGTTAGGTGCAACGATAGCTATGTCAGCTTTATACCCTTTACGTAAGAAACCTCGTTGGTCAATGCAGAATAGACGTGCTGGTGCGTGTGACATCAGCTCTACCATTTGCTCGATTGTAAGTACTCCTTCGTCAACCAATTCAAGCATTGTAACAAGTGAGAACTGAATCATCGGCATACCTGATGCTGCCTTAGAGCAGCCACCTTGCTTCTGTGACAATAGATGTGGAGCATGGTCGGTGCCAATCACTGAAATACGTCCATCTGTGAGTGCCTTGCGAATTGCAGTTCGGTCAGTATTGGTCTTGACAGAAGGATTACACTTTATAAGCGCTTTCTTCGTAAGGTAGTCTTCGTTGGAGAAAGTAATGTGTGCAATAACAGCCTCTAAAGTAATTCTTCCTTCATCTTCAGGTTGATTAGCCAACGAAAGTTCCTTCTCAGTAGAGATATGTGCTATGTGAAGTTGTGTTTTGTATTTTCGTGCTAATTCTACAGCTAACTGAGAGGAAACCCAGCATGCCTCAGCACTGCGTATCTGCCAATGATGTGTTATATCGGGGTCGTCACCAAATTGTTCTTTGGCCACTTTCATGTTATCGTTGATAATACCAGAATCCTCACAATGTGTCATCACTGGTAGGTTTAATTCAGCGGCAGTACGGAAGGTCTGTTCTAATGCTTCACGTCTATCTACAAGCATATTACCTGTTGAGGCTCCCATGAAGAGTTTTATTCCAGGAATAGTGTGGATGTCGAGTTGAGAGAATAGTTTATAATTGGCATTTGTTGCACCAATGAAGAAGCTATAGTTAACATAACTCGATTGTTTTGCGCGTTCCCACTTGTCTTGTAAAGCCTCTAACATAGTCGTTTGTGGGTTCGTGTTTGGCATCTCAAAGTAAGAGGTGATGCCGCCGTATGCCGCCGCACGACTCTCACTTTCAATGTCAGCCTTTTCCGTTAAACCCGGCTCACGAAAGTGAACATGGTCATCAATAACACCCGGTAATACAAAGCACCCCGTGGCGTTGACGATTTCGTCAAATTCTCCACGGGGCGTTTCGTTATTTTCTATAATCTCTATGATACAATCGTCCTCTATGATGAGCGAACCAATAAAGCTTCGCCCTTCATTGACGATAGTTCCACCTTGAATGAGTTTCCTCATATATTATATTCTTTATTGTTAGAGGTTGTTTGTTGATTCTTCCGAAATATGGAGTGATAAAATCTACTAAAGTAAGATGGGGGTATTACGAATAGTAGTTTTATTTTTATTTGCTGTCATTTTAACATATTGTTTCAATGTTCTGTCAACCAATTAGTTAAATTACTAAATTGAGTGATAGGAGTGACAGCAACTTTCGTTTTGAATAGATAGTTCGTTAATGGTAAACTCTTTATCCAAACCTCAAAACCCTCCTATAAAATCTTATCATGCAACAGTTCCGTCAGCGTAGCGCATAGAACTAATAGTAGTAGGCCTGCCTCTTTACTCTGGGATAGAGTCTCCTGCCATCTGTGCAGGAGTAGGAGGTGCTACAGCTGAGTTATGAGTAGTTCCTGCAGCATCAGCAATTCCAGCTGGGTCAACCATTCCATTCATTTCCTTTTGTGCTTGTTGGAAGTCTGCATAGAATGCTTTAATCTGAGGATTCTGCTTAAAGGTGTCTGTAGCCTTGGTCATAATGTACTCAATCCATGATGGCAACTGATTAATAGCATTGGTATACATATAATCATTCATCCATATAGGATAAGCATTAGGTGTTGTCTCGTAGCTGATACGTGTAAGGAAACACCATGGGCCAAGGATATTGTTGAAGTTCTCTGTTATGAACTTAGTAAAGAGTTTATCGCTCTTGTCATATACGCTCAATGCCTTCTTGATAAGTTGAGCATTTACAGTTTCTTCATCGTGACCATTCATAATGGCAGCACTTTCCTCATGATCTATTTCTGCATATTGATTACGGAGCTGTATAAACTTTGTCCAGAAATCATTTAGCTTGTCATTCAGTGGTGTTCCACTAACACGCTGCTGTGTATTATCCAGTTTAACGGTAATATCTCCCTTCTCAATAACAACAGGGAATTGCAAGTTGATGTCATCCATGAAAATCTGCGCAATCTTAGTAGAGTCAACAGTTCCATGGAATGCAAACTGACCATGAACCACATCACATGAATCTAAGTCAATCAAAGAGTCTGCCTGGTCTGTTTTCAGGTACAACTTTCTTCCATCTAAACTTGACACGTTAGATGTTCCCTGTATATTGAATGAATTGGCACATGACGTAAACACGATAAGTGTTAGAAGTGCGTAAAGAATTTTATTCATAGATCATTAAACTGGTTCTGTTTCTTCTAAGACAAAATTACATTCTATAATTGAAGTCGAGAAACTTTTTTATTCAAATTAAAACTATCTCTAAGCTTTTAGCTTTTTTTAGGTACTTGGGCTTTCTGTTTCCTTTTTTAGTTCGTAGCTGATACGATGGGTTGTGTACATTTCTACGATAGCAGAAATAAGTAGGAGTATAACCCAGTTGTGATGGAAAATACTTACATAACTGCTATAACCATCTAATGAGCCTGCAAACACAGGGCGAAGGAAATGGTAAGAGTCTTCTACCATAAAGAATCCTGCAAGAATAAAACCCCAGCCAGCCAGTGACATAATCTTGCGTAAGCGGCGAATAGAAAGAGATGTTCCAAGGTAACGCTGACGTGACTGCATAAGTGCAAAAGCAATAGCACCAGCAAGCATAAGCCAGCAAGCGATTGGCTGAATCAATAGGAAAGCGTACAAGCCTGCACCTGCAACCATTATGATTCCTCCCAAAAGGTAAATAATTGATTCGAGTTTATTCAGCTGTCTCATTTTTGGCTGTGTTTTCAGTTTGATGCTCATCATCGCTTAACACGAAGATGTCTTCATTATCAGCTTTCATAAAGTAACGTTCCCGAGCTACACGTGCAATAGCCTTAGGGTTCGTTTTAAGTTCCTTGAGCTCTTGCATGTCATGCTGGTATTGGTTATCATACTTTTGGATTTCAGTTTTTAGGTCTTCAATCTGATAAGCATACTCTATGCGTTTCATAAAACTGTTCTCATCCAGTACGCCTACGATGAGTACGCCCAAGATGATGACGATATGAAACTTAAATCGACTGAAAAACTTATAAATATGTCCAGTTATTTTACTCACTTCTTTACATTCTTTTTTGCAAAAGTAAGGAAAAGATTGCATATTGGCGCATGAAACATATATATTTTCAGCAAATTAACAATTTAATTTTCCCTACCATCCTCCTCTTTTCTTAACTTTTATTACCTTTGCATATACAATTAGATTTTAGAATTATGGATGAATATATTGTTTCGGCGCGAAAGTACCGTCCGTTGTCCTTTGACTCGGTTGTTGGACAGCAGGCGTTGACTACTACGCTGAAGAATGCTGTGAAGAGTGGAAAGCTGGCTCATGCTTACCTTTTCTGTGGTCCACGAGGTGTAGGTAAGACTACTTGTGCTCGTATCTTTGCGAAGGCTATAAACTGCGAACATCCAACGGCTGATAGCGAGGCTTGTAATGAGTGTGAGAGCTGTAAGGCGTTTAACGAAGGACGAAGCTATAATATCTTCGAGTTGGATGCTGCCAGCAATAACTCTGTTGAGAACATCAAGTCATTGATGGATCAGACACGTATCCCACCACAGGTAGGACGTTATAAGGTCTTTATCATCGATGAGGTTCACATGCTCTCTACGGCAGCCTTCAATGCTTTTCTTAAGACTTTGGAGGAACCACCTGCACACGTTATCTTCATCCTTGCAACAACAGATAAACACAAGATTCTCCCAACGATTCTATCTCGCTGTCAGATTTACGACTTTGAGCGTATGACCGTTCCTAATATCATCGACCATCTTAAGCGTGTTGCTGAAAAGGAAAACATACAGTATGATGAAGAGGCTCTGAATGTGATTGCAGAGAAAGCGGATGGCGGAATGCGCGATGCACTCTCAATATTTGATCAGGTAGCAAGTTTCTCACAGGGAAACATCACTTATCAGAAGGTGATAGAGGACTTGAATGTACTCGATGCAGAGAATTATTTTAATATCATCGACCTTGCTTTAGAGAATAAAGTGAGTGAGATTATGGTTCTCTTGAATAGCGTTATCAACAAAGGGTTCGATGACGGACACCTTGTGAACGGTTTGGCATCTCATGTTCGTAACGTGTTGATGGCAAAGGATGCACAGACACTTCCACTGCTTGAAGTAAGCGAACAACTGCGTAATCGTTATCAGTTGCAGGCGCAGAAGTGCCCAGTCAACTTCCTTTATACTGCATTGCAGATTATGAATCGTTGTGATGTAGAATATCGTCAGAGTTCTAATAAACGTTTGTTGGTGGAACTGACGCTCATCCAAGTGGCGCAGATTACGCAGAAGGATGATGATGTGCCTGCCTCGGGGCGCAGCCCTAAACGATTAAAATCCCTGTTCAAGAATCTTATTCTGAAGGCTCAACAGAAACCGACTCCGCAGGTGGTTGGGAGCCTGAAACGTGATGATGACACTGTTCGTAGTTCTAACGTTGCCGAAACAGTGTCTGTTGAGGTTGTGTCTTCACCAGAAAAGTCTGTTGCAGAAACTTCTGGTGTACGCCTTAAAATGAATGTATCTTCTGGTATTCCGAAATCTGTTAATCTTGGTTCGTTGACGATGTCATTTGACAATCTGCTTAAAACCAATAAGAAAAATAAGCAGGAAGAGGAAGTTGAGGTGACCAATAAGGATGAGAGCGAAGGTTTTACACAGCAAGATCTTGTTGTGAGTTGGCGTGCTATGTGTTCACGAATGCCAGAGAAGATGCAAGCTTTGGCTCAGCGCATGAAGAATATTACGCCAACTATCACAGAATACCCCACAATCTTAGTGCTTGCTGGTAACAATATTCAGCTCAACGAAATGTTAGCTATCAAGTCGCGTATTCGTGCAACTTTGGCAAAGGAATTGCGCAATGGACAGATAGAAGTAGAAATTCGTCTTGCCAAGCATGAGGAAATCAAGCCGATGCTTACCCCTCGTGAGTCTTTCGATAAACTGTTGAAAACGAATCGTCCAGTAAAGAAGCTTGTTGATACGTTGGGCTTGTGTTTGGATTAAGAAATCCTCTTTCTTCGCTGAAATAAGAAGCGTTCTTAATGGGCTTCACAGCTTTTAGTTGTTGTGTTGATGCTTAGCACGATTGGTGTTGATGCTTAGCACGATTGGTGCTGATGGCAAATACTAATTCCTTGTAGGGTTAAAAACGTTATATTTCCAAAGGTATTGTGGGATTATCGTTATTGATGACATACGGAAGATGTGAGTGTACTATTCAAGTTTTAACGGACAGCAAATTTAGAAATAGATATTTTCAGTATCGCATACGTACATTATTATAAAAGTTAAAATAGCGTAATGGTGTTTATGTTCGGCATTAATTCAGTAATTTTGTACGTTATTTAGGCAATGAGAAATAAGAGCATTATATTCCTATTATCCTTTGTTGTTGTCTTTGCAATGGCAAGTGTCAATATGCCTGTGCCTCAAGGTAAGAAAACCAAGAAGGCAAAGGCAAGCACGGTTGTTGTTGATACTTTACTGAAAGGACAAACTCCAAAGGATAGTAAGGCGGTCGATAAGAATATTCCAGATACCACGAAGATGGATTCTCTTCAGTTGGCTATCTATCATCATAATAAAGCAATAGACGATTCTATTCGTGCTGATAGCATGATGCGTGCACGTTCGAATGGAATTGATGCACCTGTTAAGTATTCTGCAGAGGACTCTCTCGTTTATGATGCAGAGTCGGGTACAGCGTATTTGTATGGTAACTCGAAGGTTGATTATGAGAATATGAAGCTTACGAGTGACAAGGTACACATGAATCTTGATAAAAGTACTGTGCGTGCAACGGGTACGGTGGATTCTACAGCAGAAGGTGGTATCAAGGGAAAGCCTGTCTTTACAATGGGTAAAGATGAGTATAAGAGTGATACAATGGCTTTCAACTTTAAGTCAAAGAAAGGCTTGATTAAGGGTATTTATACCGAACAGCAAGATGGTTTCTTGAGTGGAGAAGTTGGGAAACGTGATTCTTCGGGCTCTGTTTACTTGCAGCATGGCCGTTACACTACTTGTGATAAACCTCATCCAGACTTTTACATTGCTCTTTCTCGTGCAAAGGTTCGTCCGGGTAAGGATGTTGTCTTTGGTCCAGCTTATCTTGTTGTGGCTGATGTTCCTTTGCCATTGGCTATTCCATACGGCTTCTTCCCTTTCTCAAAGAAGTATTCAAGTGGTTTTATTATGCCAAGTTATGGTGATGAAAGCGATCGTGGTTTTTATCTTCGTGATGGTGGTTACTACTTTGCTATTAGTGATAAGTGGGACTTAAAACTCTTAGGAGAAATCTATACCAAGGGTTCTTGGGGTGTGTCTGCTGCCAGCAACTACCGCAAGCGTTATAGATATTCGGGCTCATTCCTCTTTAGCTATCAGGATTCAAAGACGGGTGACAAGGGATTGCCAGACTTTGCTGAACAGGAGAGTTTCAAGATTCAGTGGAATCATCGCCAAGATCCGAAGGCGAATCCATATAGTTCGCTATCAGCAAGTGTGAACTTTGCAACATCAAGCTATGAGCGTAACAACCTCAATAGTATGTATAATCCGCAGACACTCACACAGTCTACGAGAACTTCTTCTGTAAGTTGGAGCACTGGTTTTTCAAGTATTGGACTCTCTTTGAGTGCAACAACTAACCTTTCACAGAACATGCGTGATTCTTCTATTCAGATAACATTGCCAGACTTGAACATTAGTTTGAGCCGTTTCTATCCTTTCAAGCGCAAGCATCTTGTAGGTAAGGAACGTTGGTATGAGAAGATTTCTATGAGCTATACGGGTCAGTTGGCTAATTCTATATCAACGAAGGAAGACAAGCTCTTACACTCTAATCTGATCAAAGACTGGAAGAATGCTTTCCAACATACAATTCCTGTACAGGCAAACTTCACCTTGTTTAATTATATCAATGTGACACCTTCTTTCAACTTTACGGATCGTATGTATTCTAAGAAGGTGACACGTGGATGGGATAATACCCTTCAGAAAGAAGTAGTAAGAGATACTACCTATGGCTTCCATAATGTTTACAACTGGAGTATGAATGTTGGTGCCAGCACTAAGTTGTATGGTTTCTGGACACCTAATAGAAAATTGTTTGGTGATAAAATTCAGGCTATCCGTCATGTCATCACTCCTCAGGTTTCTTTCTCATATTCACCAAACTTCGGTGCACGTCGTTATGGCTACTATGATAGCTATCAGTACACAGATGCAAGCGGTAACGTGAAACTTGTTGAGTACTCTCCTTATCAGGACGAACTTTATAGTGTGCCGGGTAAGTACAAGACAGAGATGATTAGTTGGGATGTTAGCAATAACATCGAAATGAAGATTAAGAGTGATAAGGATACGACTGGTTATAAGAAGATAAGTATCATTGATGAGTTAGGAGCAAGTATGTCTTACAATGCGGCTGCTGACTATCATCGTTGGAGTGACCTTAGTATGCGCTTACGTTTGAAGTGGTGGAAGAATTATACCTTCTCAATGAATGCACAGTTTGCTACCTATGCTTACGAACTTGATGCTAATGGTAAGCCTTATGTAGGTAATCATACAGAATGGGGATATGGTCGTTTACCTCGTTTCCAAGGTATGTCGCAGAACTTCTCATTCACTTTGAATCCAGAGAAGTTGAAGAAGTGGTTCGGACGTAAGGATGACAAAGATGATGATAAGGTGTCAGTAGATAGCGATGGTCCAGATACTAACATTGAGTCGAATATGGACGATGATCTTGAAAAGGGAAAATATGCTGCTAAGAAGAAGCGTGGTAATATTGCTGAGACGGATGATGATGGTTATATGAGCTTCAATATGCCTTGGTCATTGACAATCGGTTATGGTATTACGATGCGTGAGAATACAGCGGGTAAGTTCAATACTAAAACGATGCGTTATCCTTATAAGTTTACGCAGACGTTGAACTTCTCTG
This sequence comes from Prevotella melaninogenica, assembly GCF_003609775.1. Classification (NCBI taxonomy): domain Bacteria; kingdom Pseudomonadati; phylum Bacteroidota; class Bacteroidia; order Bacteroidales; family Prevotellaceae; genus Prevotella; species Prevotella melaninogenica. The sequence goes on along the minus strand of NZ_AP018049.1, from coordinate 1,171,880 downwards.
GTAATATTCGTATCAGTGATGGCTGGAACATTAACTTCTCAAGTGGTTATGACTTTGAAAACCATGCGATGAGTATGACAACAGCCAGTTTGTCACGTGACCTCCACTGTTTTAATATGAGTGCCTCTGTAGTTTTAGCACCATATACCTCTTACAACTTCACCTTCCGTTGTAATGCAGCAACGCTGACGGATGCGTTGAAATATGATAAGCGAAGCGGTATTACTAATGCGGTACAGTGGTATTAATAAGATTAAATACAACTTATAAGACGGACGGTTTTCCCGTCCGTCCTTGATTTATAAATGCTTTTAAAACAACACAAACGTTTGAAAGATATGAAGAAACAGACACAGGCTATTCATCAGCCTTACAAGCGTAGAGATGCATACGATGCGTTAAGTATGCCAGTATATAATGCTGTTGCCTTTGAATTTGACAATGCGAAAGTGATGGCTGATGCCTTTTGTGGGCGTATTGATGCTCCTGATTATTCACGTGTGGAGAACCCAACAGTGACGAATCTCGAACAGCGTGTTAAGGCTTTGACGGGTGCCGAGAATGTTATTGCCCTCAACTCGGGTATGGCTGCTATCAGCAATACGTTGCTTTCTGTTGTTGAACAGGGTAAGAACGTTATCACATCACGTCATCTCTTTGGTAATACCTATTCTTTGCTTACATCAACACTGAGCAGATTGGGTGTGGATGCAAGACTTTGTGACCTTACAGATGTTGAGGCTGTGGAACGATTGATAGATGATAATACGTGTTGTCTGTTCCTTGAAGTAATGTCAAATCCTCAACTTGAGGTGGTTGATGTGCGTGCTTTGGCTGAAATAGCCCATCGACATGGCATCCCTGTTATTGCTGATACAACGCTTATCCCATTCACACAGTTCTCTGCAAAGGACTTAGGAATTGACTTGGAGGTCGTTTCAAGTACGAAGTATATCAGTGGTGGTGCTACCTCTTTGGGTGGTCTTGTTATTGATTATGGTACTTATCCTTCTATTGGTAAGCGACTCTTGAATGAGATGCTCTTTAATCTTGGGGCTTATATGACGCCACAGGTAGCCTATATGCAGACTTTGGGTTTAGAAACTTTGGACGTTCGCTATCGTGCGCAAGCTGGCAATGCTTTGGAGTTGGCTCAAAGACTGCGTACGCTTAAGCCTATTTGTAAGGTGAATTATGTGGGTTTGGAGGATAATCCTTACCATCAGTTGGCTGTTAGTCAGTATGGTGAAACTGCTGGAGCGATGGTCACAATAGACTTAGAGAGTCAAGAGGCTTGCTTCAGAATGCTCGATAACTTGAAACTCATTCATCGTGCAACTAACCTCTTTGATAATCGTACCTTGGCTATCCACCCAGCAAGTACTATCTTTGGGCTCTTCACTGCTGAGGAACGTGCAGCAATGGATGTGCAAGACACTACTATACGTCTCAGTATAGGTTTGGAATGTGTTGATGATTTATTTGATGATATAAAGCAAGCTTTGGAAGCATAATGAAGACTTATAATTTTGATGAAATAATTGATCGTTCGGGGAGTGGTGACTTGAAGCATGAGGCACTTCTTCCACGTTGGGGGCGTAATGACCTGCTGCCTCTGTGGGTGGCTGATATGGATTTTGCTTGCCCTGACTTTATTGTGGATGCTCTCAAGGAACGTCTTTCTCATCCAATCTTTGGTTATACAGTCGAGCCAGCAGACTACCGTCCTGCTATCATCGACTGGATACGTGCACATCATAATTGGGAGGTAAAGCCAGAGTGGTTGAGTTTTATTCCTGGTATTGTTAGGGGTATCGGCTTTGTGGTGAATGTATTTACGGAACTTGACGAAAAAGTTATTATACAACCACCTGTCTATCATCCATTCCGTTTGACGCCAGAGGCTAATCATCGTAAGGTAGTCTTCAATCCGCTTCGTCGTCGTGAGGACGGATATTATGACATGAATTTTGATAATCTTGCAGAGGTTTGCGATGATAAATGCTGTGTACTGATACTCTCCAATCCTCATAACCCAGCAGGATTGTGTTGGTCAGAAGATACATTACGTCGCTTGGCAGACTTCTGCTACGAGCATAATATTATCGTTATCAGCGACGAGATACACAGTGATATGGCACTCTTTGGTAATCGTCATATTCCATTTGCCAGTGTGTCAGAGCGTGCAGCACAAATCAGTATTACCTTTGCAGCTCCAACAAAGACCTTCAATATGGCGGGTATCGTTAGTTCGTATGCTATCGTTCCGAACGAAGAACTGCGTAATCGCTTCTATGGTTGGTTGAAGGCTAACGAATTAGATGAGCCTACACTCTTTGCACCAATAGCCACGATAGCCGCTTATCGGAAGGGCGAAGAGTGGCGCAAACAGATGTTGGCGTATGTAGAAGAGAATGTTCGCTTTGTAGAAGACTTCTGTCGTGAGCATATTCCAGGTATTCGTCCACTCCGCCCACAGGCAAGTTTCCTTGTTTGGTTGGATTGTCGTGGATTGGGGTTGAAGCATAAAGAACTATTAAACCTCTTTATTGATAAGGCTCATTTAGCTCTGAACGATGGTAGAATGTTTGGTATTGGTTGCGAAGGATTTATGCGCTTAAATATCGGTACACCACGTTCTATACTTCGTCAGGCGTTGGAACAGTTGGCTGAGGCGGTGAATGAATTATAAAAAAGATTTGTTATGGAAGCATTAGAGGCATTATTAACACGTCGTAGTGTACGTGCTTATGAAGAACGTATGCCAGAACAGGAACTGATTGATAAGGTTATGGAGGCTGGTCTTTACGCTGCAAGCGGAAAGAATATGCAGACTGCTATCATCGTTGAAGTGACCAATAAGGATGTACGCGACCGCTTGTCTGTGATAAATGCTGAGATAATGGGCGTAACAAGTGACCCTTTTTATGGCGCACCTGTCGTTCTTGCAGTATTAGCAGATAAGAGTAGCCCTAATCATGTCTATGATGGTGCGTTGATGATGGGTAACCTTATGAATGCTGCTCATGCCGTTGGTTTAGGAAGTTGTTGGATTAATCGTGCTAAGCAAACTTTTGAGCGTGAAGATGGTAAGCAGATGCTGAAAGAGTGGGGTGTAGAAGGCGATTATGAAGGTATCGGCTTTTGTATTCTTGGTTATGCTGCAAAGGGAGGTAAGACAGCGCCACGCAAGGCGAATCGTGTCTTCTGTGTGAAGTAAGGAACTGGTTTGTCATTGTAGGGTTAGCATATTTGTATAAGTTAATTGGTGGTGACTTACTATATATAATAAGGTAAGGCAGACTTTTCTTTTACGTCATTAACCTATGTGTTAACGCTCCGCACATGTTGTGCTCATGGTAAGCACCATTGGTGTTGATGCTCCGCACATATAGTGTTGACCACTTGAAGCCTTGCTATATGCCGTTAAAGAGTGTGCTATTATTGATTAGTTTCTGTTAGGAAGACGATGTTATTTGTGTTTCTTCGCATAGTATTAACAGAAAGATAATAAAAATTAGCCTCAATACATAAGAATGCTTTATTTGCATTTCAAATGTATTGAGGCTATTCTTTTTATCTTTCAAAGTTGAAAGAGCCTATTCCTCAATGGGAATAAAGGGGGTTAATTACTCTCCCTCCTCTTCCTTCTTCTTGCGAGTAGCTCTACGCTTCTTTGGCTTCTCCTCAGTCTTGTCAACCTTTACACCAGCCAACTCTGGGTCGATAAGAATACGACCACAGTACTCACAAACGATAATCTTCTTGTGCATCTTTACATCCAACTGACGCTGAGGTGGAATCTTATTGAAGCAACCACCACAAGCATCACGCTGTACGTAAACGATACCCAAACCGTTGCGGGCACCACGACGAATGCGCTTAAAGCTACGGAGCAATCCTGGCTCAATCTTAGTCTCAAGCTCTGCAGCCTTCTCTTTGAGCAAACCTTCCTCCTCACGTGTCTCCTGCATAATCTCGTCGAGCTCGTTACGCTTCTCCTCTAAGGCGTGCTGACGATCCTCGAGCAATGCACGGTTGGCTTCCAAGTCCTTGTGCTTCTCCTCAACCTTAATCTGAGCCTCTTTAATCTTCTTATTGCAAAGCTCAATCTCCAGTGTCTGGAACTCGATTTCCTTTGTCAATGTGTCGTACTCACGGTTGTTTGCAACAGAGTCCAACTGCTTGTTGTAACGCTCCAAGCTTGCTTGAGCATCGAGGATATTACCCTTCTTCTGAGTAATAGCACTCTGATAGTCCTTAATGTCCTGCTCAATCTTTTCAATACGAATGTGCAGACCTTCCAACTCGTCTTCCAAGTCACGTACCTCAAGTGGCAACTCACCACGCAAAGCACGCTTCTCGTCGATTCCTGACAGGGTTGTCTGTAACTGGAAAAGGGCTTTCAACTTCTCCTCTACTGGTAACTCTTTTGGATCTTTCTTTGCCATAGTTCTTATATTAATTTAATTCAAAATTCATAATTCAAAATTATTCGAACAAAAGTTCTCATCAATGCGTCATAATTATGATTACTGTTGTTTTAGGAGTTTAGGAGTGAGAGGAGTTAAGACAACACCACAGACTCCATTCGTCCAACTTCTTAACAATTAACTTGTCTAACACGTCAACCTGTCAACTTGTCTAACTCGTCAACTAAAAATACCCGATAGGATTTGTATTTATCTCAGACAAGTAGCACTTTACGTCTGGGCATTCCTTTTCGATAATGTCACGAAGAACCTCAGTAGTGAACTGTTCACTCTGATAATGTCCGATGACACAAATCTGTATCTCTTGCTCATGACCAAAGTATTCGTGATAGCTCATTTCACCTGTCATAAAGGCATCTGCGCCTGCTGCGATAGCATCCTGTAAGAGGAATGAGCCTGAACCACCGCAGAGAGCAATGGTACGAATCTCATGACGAAGTAACTCATTGGTTTGAACGCACTCTACATCAAACTTCTTCTTCAATAACAGAATCAAGTCATCTGCTGCCAAAGGCTCCTCAAACTCACCGATGACACCATCGCCACCTGTTACTGATTCTCCTGTCTGTGGGTTTACCACTTGTTTATTACGACCGAAGAAATGTAGGTTCTTTAGTCCTAATTTCTCAGCTATCTTGTAGTTAACACCACCCACAGCTGAGTCTAAGTTTGTGTGCATAGCAGCAATGACGATATCGTGCTTAATAGCCTTTATCACTATACGCTGCACATAGTTCACGTCTGTTATTTGTGCCAGCTTGCGGAAGATGAGTGGATGGTGTGCAACAATTAAGTTACACCCCTTGTTGATGGCCTCATCAACGACTTTTTCCGTCACGTCAAGACACAATAAAGCCCCTGATACTTCCGCCTCTGTCAATCCAACTTGTAGGCCAGCATTATCATAGCTTTCCTGCAAGGGCAAAGGCGCGAATCGTTCAAGGGCATCAATTACTTCCTTTATTTTCACGCTACGCATAAGTTTTAGGCTGCAAAGATAAGAAAATTATTCTATTTTCACAACCTTTGCAGCCTAATTTATTTTCTTTCTATTTCAAAGTAGATTTACTCTTGGATAATCAGATAGCGCGACACATTCCAAAACTTCTCAGCATCGGTAATGGTGAGTGTTGTTGTTCCGTCCTCGTTCTCCGTGAGTGTATAACTACCTTCTGGGTTCTGAGATAAGAGCTTTGGATTCGATGAGTTTATCGTCAGTGTCGTTAGTTCCTTGCTGTTAGCCTCTGTAAACAAATCTTTTGTTACATTGTTATTATCCACTTTCTTAGAGAAAAGTGATGTCTTCAAAAGACCTTTTTCTTTCAGTGTTTCTTTATTAGCAATGATATAGTAGACTTTGTTTGACTCCTTCTCCTCTTTTGCTCTTTGCTTCTCCTTAGCCTTTAACTGAGCATATTCGCGCTCCAAAGCAGCCATATTGAACCTATAACGCATTGCATCAACACTATTAGCTTGGTTCATAACGATGTATTTAAGTTGGTCTACAGTGACATCCTTGCGACTTGCAACTTGTTCCAACTGAGTTACACGATCTCCTTTCTCCTTCAGCTGTGATGAAAGGAACTCTATCATCTTGTAAAGGTTTTCTACAGTGGGATTAGACTCTGCTGGTGCATCCACTTTCTTAACCTTTTCATTTAGCAGTTTATCAATCTGGTTCTGCTTCTCTCTGAGTAGCGCACCGAGCCCTCTAATCTGCTGTATAATCTTCGACTTCTTATTTGCGTGCTCAGTAGTTTTGCTGAGCATTGCCTCCTGAGAAGAGATGGCATCGAGGTTAGCTGAAATCTCATCTATTGATGCTGTCAGTTGACTTATAGCCTCTGCCTCTCTTGATGGAGGAGTGATATTGATACGTTCTCTGACAGGGGTCGGACGTTTCACATCTTCACAAGATGTGAAGGCTACAACACCTACAAATGCTATCAGAGCTGTTAATTTGTTACGTTTCATCTGTATAATCATCGAATGACAATGCAAAGATACTCTAATTATGTGAGGAAACGTCAGATTAAATATTAAAAATACTAATAAAAGGAGAAACGAGATTTTGTTCCTCATTTTATTTGGCTGTTTTAGAGAAGTGTAGGATTATATAATCTTCTTATTATCTACTTTGTTTTGACGGTTTATCGATAGGTGTTTCCTATTTATAAGTTTTATGTATTTGGTTGTATGTTGCATAAATAAATTCATTTGTCAATACTAAGATTTAATATACTTATAGTATATTTGCACTTGCAAATAGAAAAAGTATAAAACTATTAAAGTATCATAGAATTTATAATATAAAGAACGTTATAGGATATGGATGCCAAGCAATGCATGATTGTGGATTTAGAACGACGCGGTGATAAGCAAATGTTTATTACAGACCAAGTGGATTTTATAAAGAAAGCTGATAATGGGAATTGGATGATTCGATTTTTAAAATCCCCTCGTATATTTCAGTATAATCAAGCACGTGTACTTTATTTTACACATGGAGAGCCTGTTAATCTACATGAAAAAGGACTTTATATTGGTAATAAGCACATAACGAGTGCTGTTGAATTACTAAGATTTTCAAATAAACAATATACTTTCTACTATGTAACATATTCCAATGGATACTCTGAAAATCTTGATGGAAATAATGTTTATGTGACACGTACACCAATTGATATGTGTGGTGGTTCCACATGGGATTATTTACGAAAGCTGGCCGATGAAACAGGTTTGCTTGCTGAAGATGAAGAAAGTATTCTTTCAAAGCAGTATGATCTTATCGACTTGAAAAGAGATAATGTGCCATTGGCTCAATACTTAGGTGATAAAACAAAGTTGGCAACTTATCGTTTGCCTCAATTGGTATATTACCCTTTTGGTTGTAATGCAAGTCAGAAAAAGGCTGTTGAAGCAGCTTTGACACACCAAGCAAGTATTATACAAGGACCTCCGGGAACTGGAAAAACGCAAACTATTCTTAATATCGTATCTAATTTGTTAGTACAGAAGAAGACTATTCTTGTAGTTTCAAATAACAACTCTGCAGTTGAGAATGTTGCAGAAAAGTTAGAAAAAGAAGGGTTAGGATTTCTTGTTGCTCAGTTAGGAAGCGTAAAGAATAAGGAGGCTTTTGTTGAAAGTCAGTCTGAGTGCTATCCTAATATGGAAGAATGGTATTTAGATAATTCTAAGGAAGTCCGGAAAATAGTAAAAGATTCTCTTGCTGCTGTTTCCTTGGGATTCGATGGACAAACAAGATTGGCACAGTTGAAGGCTGAGTATGATGCATTGGTTACAGAGAAGAAATATGACGAAAAGCTAAAAATGGCATCTGGTTTTGACAATGATTGGCTTAGTGAAAAGCATTCTTCTAAAATAATGAAACTGCTCAATCTTTGTAAAATAATGCAAGAATATGGAAAATCCCCTTCTTTATTGTTTTGCTTTAAATGGGTGTTTCTGTTAGGTCCTCGTGCTTATTCATTACTTAAAAATAATCTTTTAATTGTAATTGAACAACTGGAAAGTGCTTATTATTTAACCAGAAAGCTTGAGATAGAGCAGGAGGTGGATAGCATTGAACAACAGTTGCTGTCTGTAGACGTTAAGGAAAGTGCAGAAGAACTCGGTAAGTCTTCGCTTAAGATATTGAAGCAGGAAATAGCAAAACAGTATGGGTCTGGTAGAAGGACACTGTTTACAAGGCAAGATATAAAGCCCCGTACAGAAACTTTTTTGAAGGAATATCCTATTGTTCTTAGTACGACTTATTCTGCTAAAAGCTGTATTAGTAAGGATTTTGTCTTTGATTATATGATTATGGACGAAGCTTCGCAAGTAGACATCAAGACTGGAGCTTTGGCATTGTCGTGTGCTACGAATGTTGTGATTGTAGGAGATGATATGCAATTACCTAATGTTGTAAGTTCTGAAGAAGAAAAGGCGCTTAATGCAATCCGGACTACATATAATGTTGATGACAGATATAATGCTGTAACACATAGCTTTTTACGGTCGTGTACAGAAATATTAAAGGATGCACCGACTACGCTTCTACGTGAACATTACCGTTGTCATCCGAAGATAATTCAGTTTTGTAATCAACGCTTTTATGGCGGAGAACTTCTTCCTATGACGATTGACAAAGGCGAAGAAGATGTGTTACAAGTAATTCAGACTGTAAAAGGAAATCATGCGCGTGAACATTTCAATCAACGTGAAATAGATGTTATTGTACAGGAGGTTATGCCGCTATGTGCAGGAAAGGGTTCTGTAGGAATCATAACTCCCTATAGAACACAGGCGGAAGCAATAAATCGTGTGTTAGGTAAAGATATAGCAAGTACTGTACATAAATATCAAGGGCGTGAGTGCGATACAATCATTATGAGTATGGTAGATAATTTGCCTACATCGTTTTCTGATGATAAGAATCTTCTTAATGTTGCTATTTCACGTGCTAAAAGCCAACTTTATATTGTAACTTCTGGTAATGAAATGGCACAAGACACGAATTTAGCGCAGTTAATATCCTATGTCAAGTATAATAATTTTGCAGTGAAAAATAGTAAAATTCACTCGGTATTCGATTTATTATATCAGCAATACACTATGGAGCGATTAGCATATCAGTCTGAACACACTATGGTTTCAGATTATATGTCTGAAAATCTTGTGTATAATCTAATAGTTAAGGTTCTTGAAGAATTAAGCTGGAAGAATCTCGCTGTAGTGTGTCATTATCCGCTGGCTAAAATAATATCTGATTGGTCACTGTTAAGTAATCAGGAACATGATTTTGCTAAAAACTCGCTAACGCATATAGATTTTCTCATTTATAATTCTCTGACAAAGCAACCTCTAATGGCGATAGAGGTGGATGGGTGGCTTTATCATAAGGACAAAGTAGTACAGCAATCAAGAGATAGGCTAAAAGACCAAATTCTTACAAAGTATTCATTAATTCCTTATCGTATTTCAACTACTGATACTATAACAGCAGAAAGTTTAAAGGAGGTTTTTGTATCACTTTAATGCGAGAAGGATGCTGTAAAGAGAAAGATAAAAACACCCTTTTATTTAATTTGTTGTGTCGAAAAAACCTTACAAAAATTAATGCTATTCTGTCTTTAAGAGTTGTAGAAAGGAACTAAAGCCTTGATTTTGTAACCATAAGGAAATTAGTGGTTTATGAGGTTGCGTATAAAAAGATGCTTAATTGACTTTCAAAAGGGCATTAGTAACAATGTAAAAGGGCATTTATTACAAGTCAATTGGGCGTTAATTAAAATGCAATTTGTACTCTTTTGAAAATGAAGACGTGAAAATATATGACAAAGCTGGCAATATCCCTCTCTCTGAGTCAATGATTGATGATTAATGATAAGATGTGGAGAGAAGTGTTTATATACAATTCAGGCTTATTAGTCCATTTACTTAATTGAGTAATAAGGGCTAATAAGCCTGAAAGGGGTTATCCTAATGCGAGGATACGTTCTAAGTCTTTTTCTTCACCTACAACCCATAGAACGTCACCAGCCTGCAGGCAGCGGGAAGGAGTGATGAGTGTGAGGTTTTTCTGGCCTTCATCAACACCCACAACCATACAGTTGTATTCGTCGCGGATACCACTGTCTTTAAGCGTCTTTCCAATGAAAGGACTTGTTTTAGAGATGGTGAAGCTGCGGAGTTTCATCTCATGCTTCTCTATGTTGGTAACCTCTGGCTGTAACTCAGCATTTATTGCCTTAGAAAGTTTTGTAAGCTGTTCATCATTACCAATGGCTTGCAGTTTGTCACCAGGGAAGAGAATTGTGCTACCATTCGGAATATTGATATGCTTGGAGCCACGAAGAATACTACTGATATGCACACCAAAGCGATTTCGGAGCTTCAAACTATACAATGTCTTACCAGCCCAAAGCGAGTCGTCAGGCAGTTCAAGATTGGCGATATGAATATCACGATCAATCAGGTGATTGGCAAATAGTGGCTTCTTCTTTCCTTGTTTTTGTGCCTCGATGTCACGGCTTTGAAGGTTCTGAATAAACAGACGTTCCAGTGTAATACTTCTTTTCTTAAGCCAACGAGAGAGAAGCATCAGTATCAACAAGCCTATAGCAACGGCAATCATCAGCGCATTCTTAAAGCGTGTGAGATAGTTGCATACGTAGAAGATGAAACTGAGTGCAATAAGGACACGTGCAAGGATGGTTGCAGTGAGGGGCAGACGATTTATACGACGGTCTGTCCATAGTGCTTTGAACGCTTCTGAATGATTCTGCTTCATCACGATAGAGCGTAGGAAAGGTGCAATAAAGACGATTGTAAGGAATCCACACACAGCATTACCAATCCAGTGACTGCCAGTCCATTTTATAGATAAGTCCCTACATATAGGAAGGGCAGCAGAGAACATGATAGCGATGACAGCAGCAGAGAGAATACCATAGATAAGAGTATTGAGTATCATCTTCTTCATAAGAACTTTCCAATGGTTATCAGATGAAGCACTCTCTCCAGCACTGTTTGTCTGAATATGAGTAAGACGGCGTACCCATCGTTTTGGCAGATGCTTAACAAGGACGTTATAACAAGGTTCTGCCGCACGAATCATATACGGAGTAAGGAAGGTTGTGATAACTGATACAGCTACAACAACAGGATAGAGGAATTCGCTGATTACACCTAAGGATTTTCCTAATGTCGCAATAATAAAGGCAAATTCGCCAACTTGTGCCATTGAGAATCCACAGCGCATAGCGTTCTTAAGGGTCTGTCCACCGAGAAGATAACCCAAGGTGCCGAACAAAGCTTGTCCAACAAGAATTGTTATGACAAGTAAAAGAATCGGTAAAGCGTATTGAACAATAACGTCAGGCTTTACTAACATACCAACAGAGACGAAGAAGATGGCTCCAAAGAGATTCTTTACCGGATCTACAAGGCGGATAATTTTATCTGCCTCAACAGTCTCTGCTAAGATACTTCCCATAACGAAGGCACCGAAGGCAGCACTAAAGCCTACCTGTGTTGATGTAACGGCCATAAGACAACAGAAGCCTAATGATACGATAAGCAGGGTCTCGTTGTTAAGGATTTTACGAACAGAACGAAGGAAGAGTGGAATGGCAAAGAGCCCAACAACAAACCATAAAACAAGGAAGAAACCAATCTTCATGATGCTACCAATAAGCTGTACGCCGTCAGGACTGTTTCCGCTGGCTACGGTACTGAGCATCACCATCATAACAATGGCAAGGATATCCTCCAAGATAAGTACACTCATCACGGTAGAGGCGAAGCCTTGCTGTGTGAGTCCCATGTCTGAGAAGGCTTTGTATATAATGGTTGTGGAGCTCATCGCGACCATACCTCCGAGGAAGATACAGTCCATTTCTTTCCATCCAAAACTGTGTCCAACAATGATACCTAATGCCATCATACAGAAGATGATGGTACAGGCGGCTATGATGGGGGAGGCTCCCATCTTGAGAATCTTCTTAATGGAGAAGTCTAATCCCAATGAGAACAATAAGAAGATAACACCAATATCTGCCCATGTTTGTATGTCACCTTGGTCGACAACACTCATGGTATAAGGCATGTGAGGTGATACGAGGAAACCTGCCACGATATATCCTAATACCAATGGTTGTTTGAGTTTCTTGAAAAGAAGTGTTACAAATCCTGCTACAACGAGAATAAGAGCAAGGTCTTTGACCAATTCGGGTAGTTCTGACATAAATACTTTATGGAGTTAGAGGAGTTAGTGGGGTAGTTGGAAGTTTAACCAATACCTTTTATGAGTAATTTTGTAGGTGTTGTTTGTGGGAGAGGTGGGCTATAGCTGAAAATCTTATAGTTAAAAGAAAAGGAGTTAAACCAACATAAATATATAATCCATAAAAGTGTTGGTTTAACTCCGGTATGATATCTTTAACTAATTAATCTTCAGTGATTAATCATTAAACTCAGCCGTCAATCGGCAGATGTTAATGATAACCTGCATGGCTTTCTCCATTACCTGAACTGAAACAAATTCGTAAGGACCATGGAAGTTTACGCCACCTGCAAAGATGTTTGGACAAGGAAGACCCTTGAATGAAAGCTGTGCACCATCTGTTCCACCACGGATAGGCTGTACCTTTGGGGCTACATTTGCCTGCTGCATAGCCTGAAGAACTAACTCAATAACGTGCATGTTAGGATCAATCTTCTCCTTCATGTTATAGTACTGGTCGTTCATCTTCAACTCAACAGTTCCTTCGCCATACTTCTCATTCATCTGCTTTACACAATTCTCAATAAAACGCTTGCGGTCTTCGAAATGGTCACGGTCGTGATCACGAATGATATAGCTGAGTTTTGCCTCCTCACAACGGCTTTCAATGCTGGTGAGGTGATAGAATCCTTGGTAGCCTTCAGTCTCTTCAGGAATCTCTGTTGAAGGAATCATGTTGTTGAATTCACAAGCCAAACGGCTGGCGTTGACCATCTTTCCCTTCGCATAACCTGTATGAACGCTTACTCCATGGATAAGAACTTTAGCACCAGCAGCGTTGAAGTTCTCGTATTCAAGCTCACCGAGGTCGCCACCATCAATGGTATAGCCCCATTCACAACCGAACTTCTCTACATCGAAATGATGTGCACCCATACCAATCTCCTCGTCTGGGTTGAAAGCAATGCGGATGTCACCATGTTCAATCTCGTCATGATCGCGGAGGAAGCACATCGCTTGTACAATCTCAGCAATACCTGCCTTGTCGTCGGCACCCAGTAGGGTTGTACCATCAGTTACGATGAGGTCTTCTCCCTTGTGTTCTAAAAGTTCTGGGAACATTCGTGGAGAGCTAACCATGTTAGGGTTCAGTTGTATATCACCGCCATCGTAGTTTTCTACGATACGAGCATTAACATTGGCACCACTTGCGTCAAGTGCTGTGTCATAATGAGAGATGAAACCGATTGTAGGAATCTTCTTCTTTGTGTTGGCAGGAAGAGTGGCATAGATATAGCCCATCTCGTCCATTTCAACATCTTTCAGGCCTTCACGCTCAAGTTCTTCCTTGAGGTATTTCGCAAAGATTAGTTGCTTCGGTGTACTTGGCACTGTCTCTGAATCTTCAGCCGACTGTGTGTCAAACTTGGTGTAGTTGATAAATCTTTCTACTATTTCCATGATGTTACGGATATTTAGTTGTATGTCTTTTTGCTAAATCAGTGCTGCTAATTGCAGCCTGTCATTTGCAAAGATACTATTTAATTTTGATAATGCCTAATGATAGGTCGTCTGCTGTTTCTTTTTAGGATTTCTTATTATGCTGATTTTACTATATATTCTGTTAGTTTAGTTTTAATTCTCTTTGCTGTCATTTTAACAGTTGGAGAGAACTTGTTGTAAACTAATTAGTTAAACAATCATTATGCCTGACAGAAGTGACAGTAACTCTTGTTTTATACAGTTTCATTTTCCAAACTTCATATCTATTACATTTCCTAAGAAAGGGCAGATGACTCTTTTTTCTTTCCAAAGAATTTATTGACAACAAGGGCTATTGCTCCATCACCTGTTACATTACAAGCTGTACCAAAGCTGTCCATTGCAATATACAGGGCTATCATCAAAGCTTGTGCCTCTTGGTTAAAGCCTAAGATACTTGATAGGGGAGCTAAAGCTGCCATAATCGCACCGCCAGGTACACCTGGGGCTGCAACCATAATAATGGAAAGCATGAGGATAAAGTAAATGAATAGTCCTGGGTCATGTGGCAAACCTGTCAGCAGGCAGATTGTCAATGCACAAGCCGTAATCTTCATCGCACTACCACTGAGGTGGATTGTAGCACAAAGCGGTACAACAAAGCCTGCCACTTCGTCGCTTACACCATTTTTCTCAGTTTGCTTCAATGTTACTGGGATTGTTGCAGCAGACGAACTTGTTCCTAATGCCGTCAGATAAGCTGGCAACATATTCCATAGTAATCTGAAAGGATTGCGCTTCACAATTGTACCTGCAATGCAGAACTCATAGATAAGGATGAGTACATGCAGTACGAGGATAACAATGATAATCTGTGAGAAAACCAAAAGTACCTGTCGTGCCTGTCCGTTATGGGTCATACTGAGGAATACACCAAAGATATAGAGTGGTAGGAGAGGGATAATAGCCTTCTCAATCACTTTCTCAATAATAGTCTTGAACTCATTGAAGATATTCTCCATTGTGCGTAAACCACCGTATGCAATACCTAAACCAGCGATGAATGAGAATACTAAACTACTCATCACATCAACCATTGCAGGGATATTGATAGTAAAGTAAGGTGTCAGCTCTGTTGCCTTGTCAATATGTGGTATTGCTCCTCCTGTGGAAGCAATCATAGAGGGGAATAACCATGTTCCTGTTCCGTAGGACAAGCCGCCTGCTACAATCGTGTCTACATAGGCTATCGCTACTGTTGCAAGCAATAACTTACCTGCTCCTTTTCCAATTCCTGCAATAGCAGGTGTTACCAATCCAATGATAATCAGCGGAATCATAAAGCCAAGGAACTGACTGAAAATACTATTGAAAGTCAGAAACGCTCTTACTGCTGGATCTGGTAGATAATAACCAAGGAATAATCCAAACAGTATGGCAATGATAACGCGTGGGAGTAGTCCAATTCTGATTTTCTTCTGCATACTCTATTCTTTTAGGATGAATTAATCTATTTCTGAGTTAACTCGGTTGAACAAAAAAAGGATGAACAGTAAACAACCATACATCCTTTGTTACAATCTGTGACTCCATTGAGAGTTCTGTTTTCTCTTCTTAGTGACTCCGTTGGGATTCAGACCCAAGACCTTTAGAACATTTTTCTGACCTCATTCAGCTAAATGTCATCAAGGGATTATCACTTTTTAGAGACTCTTTAGGGAGTATTTCTTTCTTCTTAGTGACTCCGTTGGGATTCAAACCCAAGACCTTCAGAACATTTTTCTGACCTCATTCGGCTAAATGTCATTAGTGGATTATCACTTTTTAGTGACTCCGTTGGGATTCAAACCCAAGACCTTCAGAACCGGAATCTGACGCTCTATTCAGCTAAGCTACGGAGCCTAATGATAGTGCAAAGATACAGTAAAGTTTGCATAACTCCAAACGAACAGTAAACATTCTTGTTAAAGTTTATGATATAGAAGTGTGGGGTTCAAGGCTTAGGCCAATCCTTTATAACAAGTGGGAACATTAGATATAAGCTGTCATAAAGTTGTATTGCGTAGAGGAAATATGTTATTTTGTTAGATTGAGATGATGTTTGTTTCTCAGTCTGATAATTAATATATACCTTTGTGTGCAATTGAATAACTGATAAAAGATTAATAGAAAGGAACCATAATGAGTCAACTGATAAAGCCAGAAGGATATAAAGCTGTACTTGGTAAACGCCAGACGGAGCTGGGTATCAAACTGATAAAGGAGTTCTTCCAACAGAATTTAGCTACCGAGCTACGACTAAGTCGTGTTACGGCACCACTGTTCGTCCTGAAAGGATTAGGTATCAATGACGACTTGAATGGTGTTGAACGCCCTGTTTCCTTTCCTATTAAGGATTTAGGGGAAGCACAAGCTGAGGTGGTACATTCGTTGGCAAAGTGGAAGCGACTGACGTTGGCTGATTATGACATTCAGCCAGGCTATGGTATTTATACTGATATGAATGCTATCCGTGCCGATGAAGAATTAGACAACCTTCATTCACTTTATGTTGACCAGTGGGATTGGGAAGCGGTTATCACCGAAAGCGATAGAACACGTAGTTTTTTAGAGAATGTCGTTCGTCGTATCTATGCAGCTATCCTCCGCACAGAGTTTCTTGCTTGTGAGACCTATCCCCAGTTAGAACCCTTCCTTCCACAGACGATTCATTTTATTCATGCGCAAGATTTGTTGGATATGTATCCTACAATGACAGCAAAAGAACGTGAAGACACTATTTGTAAGAAGTATGGTGCGGTGTTTATTGAGGGTATTGGTTGTAGATTAAGTAATGGTGAGAAGCACGATGGCCGTGCTGCCGATTATGATGATTGGTCAACTATTGCAGAAGGCGGAAAGACGGGGTTGAATGGTGATATTCTCATTTGGTATCCTATCTTAGGACGTAGCATTGAACTTTCGTCTATGGGTATTCGTGTGGATAAGTCTGCCTTACTTCGTCAGTTGTCGATAGAGAAGCAAGAAGAACGTGAGCATCTCTTCTTCCATCAGCAGTTACTCTCTGACAAACTACCATTGTGTATTGGTGGTGGTATTGGTCAGAGTCGTCTTTGTCTGATAATGTTGCATAAAGCACATATCGGTGAGATACAAGCAAGTATCTGGCCTGAGGAAATGAGAAGAGCGTGTGAAGAAGCGGGAATGCCGTTGATTTAGAAGCCTACATATTATATTTATAGAACTAAAAAGAGCCATATCAAACTCTAAAAATGGGTTTGGTATGGCTCTTTTTGTATAACAATAGCAACTCTCAATCCATATCCAGCCTATGTGTTGGTGCTTAGCACGTGTGGTGCGCATGGTAAGCACCAATGGTGCGGATGGCATATTAAGTTGTACTATCTTGTTAGATAGTACAACTTATTATCATATTCCGTGTGGAAGGAGATGTTATTTAAGTCCTATCAAGCTATAATCATTAATAAAGAGAAAATCTCTTACCCTGTTAGGACTCCCTTCCTCATAACTTCCCTTCGGTCAATGACTGTTGGTTTAAGCGAGGAGCAGGGGGAATTCCCCTCCTTTGGAGGGGTTAGGGGAGGTTTTTAATCTATAAACCTTTTAGTTATCTCCCCATACTCATCGATTCTTCTGTCACGCAGGAAAGGCCACCAACGACGTACATTCTCGCTATGGTCAAGGTCGATGTTGAGGATAACGCTTTCCTCGTCGTTGTCACAAGCACGATAGAGCAGTTCGCCCTGTGGGCCAGCAACAAAGCTGCTTCCCCAGAACTGAATACCTTGAGTTTGCTCGCTTGGGTCAGGTTCATGACCGACACGGTTTACAGCAATTACTGGCAAACCGTTAGCAACGGCATGACCACGCATGACTGTTGTCCAAGCCTCACGCTGACGTTGCTTTTCCTCTTCTGTATCACTACTTTCGTAGCCGATAGCAGTTGGATAGATAAGCATATCTGCACCTTGTAATGCCATCAGGCGGGCTGCTTCAGGATACCACTGATCCCAGCATACAAGTACACCAAGGCGTCCTACGCTTGTATCAATTGGGTGGAATCCGAGATCGCCTGGTGTGAAGTAGAACTTCTCGTAGTAAGCAGGGTCGTCTGGAATATGCATCTTGCGATATTTACCAGCAATACTACCATCCTTCTCTATTACCACGGCAGTGTTATGATAAAGTCCTGGTGCACGCTTCTCAAAGAGTGATGTCACGATGACAATACCCAACTCGCGTGCTAACTCGCCATAGAAACCAGTTGATGGACCCGGTATCGTCTCGGCTAAGTCAAACTTATTCACGTCTTCTGTCTGACAGAAGTAAAGTGAATTGTGCAATTCCTGGAGGATAACAAGTTCCGCACCGCGT
The DNA here is from genome assembly GCF_003609775.1 of Prevotella melaninogenica. NCBI lineage: Bacteria > Pseudomonadati > Bacteroidota > Bacteroidia > Bacteroidales > Prevotellaceae > Prevotella > Prevotella melaninogenica. The sequence goes on along the minus strand of NZ_AP018049.1, from coordinate 1,153,778 downwards.
TGTGCCAAGTCTGTAATACCCTCAGCCAATCGTTCAATATTGTTTTTGATATCTGCAACATTGTGTTGCTGCAGGAAACCTATCTTAAGTTCTCTCATAATAAAGGTTTTTACCTTGTTTATGTTTATTGTTCTGTGTTCTATTTATTACCATTCCATCTATTGTCAACTCAAAAGATGAGCGGTGTTATTCGTTTAATGGTAGCTGCATCGTAAGACAGTGTATTGAACCATGCTGTCTGATGATAGTACGGCTGTCTATGGCGATGATTTCACGATCAGGGAATGCCTCTTGGATTGTGTCCAATGCTGCTTTATCCTTTTTGGGCTGGTTATAAGTTGGTACAAGTACTGCTCCGTTGATGATAAGGAAGTTCGCATGAGTTGCAGGCAGACGCTCGTCATCATCATAGATGGCATCAGGCATAGGAAGGCGGAGTAGGCGATAAGGCTTACCATCCAGTGTGCGAAGCTGCTTCAACTGTTCCTCTAAGAGTCGGAAATCCTCATAATGCTCATCCTCCTTATCGTCACATCCTATATACAATAAGGTGTCATTTGGTGCAATACGTACGATAGTATCAATATGTCCGTCTGTATCATCACCTGCCAACTGACCATAATCTAACCATATAACTCGCTCTACATTTGGGAAGAATAGGCGCAATTGTTTGTCTATATCCTCTTGTGTGAGAGGCTGATTACGGTGTGGGGCCATGAGACAACTCGTTGTTGTAAAGAGTGTACGCTCTCCATCACTCTCTATAGAACCACCTTCCAGTACAAAATCCTTGTGGTTTTCTAATACTCCTTGGAGGAGTCCAGCCTCGTAAAGTTGTCGATTGATTCTATTATCCTTTTCTGCTGCAAACTTCTCACCCCATCCATTGAAACAGAAGTCGAGTAGGTGAGGTGGCTGGAAGCTATCCTTTGATGTCTTGTTTGATATGAGAGAAATTGGAGCAACGTCGCGTGCCCAAGTGTCATTGTTATCACAAGCAAAGAGCGTTACACGTTTCATCTGATCCTCTTTCAGCCTTTCAGCCAGTAAAGAGCGTACAAGTTCAGTGTCTCTTGCTGTAATAAGCAATGCCTCATATCGTGAGATAGCGTCCGCCATTTGGAGATAAACCTCGGTAATATCTTCAAGATAAGGACACCAATCGGTATCTTCATGCGGCCATATCAGTATAACTCCGCTTTGTGGTTCCCACTCAGCAGGTAATCGAAAGCTATGATTATCGTTTGTGTTCATAGTGCAAAGGTAAGAAAAGAAAATGTTATACTTGTCTTTCCGTCTTTTTTTTATTATAATATATTCGTTTAGAGGATGTTGATATAAAGGCACGCATGGGTTGATATATGTCAAATAGCGGGGTTGATACGTGTCAACCTTATTGACGCAGGTCAAAATTTAATAGAAAAACAAAGTGAAAGTGTAAGTTTCCTTTGTGAGATTTTGGAAAGTGTACTAACTTTGCAAACACAAAACAACACAAGCAGCACCTCGTAAGGATAACAAAGAGGTTGCTGATAAAAATGGGCTTCAGTCTCAATAAGAACACAAGTAAAAGATTGTATAACTCAATAGAGGAAAGGAAACGTTATGAAAAAGAAAGTAAAGAATATGAGTGTTATGCGTAAGATGTTTCATTATATGACAGATGTTATTCGTGAATACAATATAGGTCGTGTAAACTGTTTGGCATAAATCAGATGCAGACTTATTCTTGCGCAATTCAAATGTAGTTAAGAAAGAATAATTGAGAGAATATAAAAAAGAATCGGGTTAGAGTCAATTGACTTTAATCCGATTATTGTTTATGGAAGTTTCTCGGTTTATTTGACTTTGTTTATGAACTTAGGGAAGAATGTATAAAGTTTTGTGATTGTTTTAACATATTAAAGAATTCCTGATGTTTTTGTGGAAAGATAAACTAATTAGGTTTACTCGCTCTTCTTGGCATATTTATAGATGTTATATTTGTTTAAAATGTATTTTTTTTGTTTGTGATAGAAAGAAAAGTCTTTCTTTAGCTTGTATATTTAATCTAAATTACTTAAATTTGTCCTCAGTTAAGTAATAGCTGAAAACAATAGCCCGTTTGTGAAGAGGTGTCACTTAAGACTTCCCCACCATAGTAGCAACGTGGTTCAATTAATAAAACAGAAAAAATGCCATGGGGAGTCGGCTCAAAAAAGTTATGGAAGAAATGAATACTCCTAAGCCAAATAACAATTTGGCTCTTGCGATTTTCACAACTGTATGTTGCTGTTTGCCAGCAGGTATCTATGCAATCATTCGTGCAATGAAGGTGAACGAGCTTTATATGATGAAACAATACGATGAAGCTGTTTTAGCTGCTAATGACGCTAAAAAGTGGAGTATTATTGGTATTGTTGTGGGTCTAATTGGTTCTATCCTTTATTTTGTTTGCTTCGGTGGTTTGGCTGCATTGAGCACAATGGCTGGATCTCACTAAATCCTTGAAACATACTATAAAGTGTATAGGTTGGCTCTGTTTGGGAGCCTTCCTATTAATTCTGTATTATTTCTATAACCCTGTTACGACTTTATGGGCACCTAAATGTCTCCTTAAGGTCGCAACAGGGTTACAATGTCCTGGTTGTGGCATTCAACGTGCGTTGCATGCTTTATTGCAAGGGCGGTTTTCAGAAGCAATTCACTATAATTATTTTCTTCTATTTTCTGGACCATACATATTATCGTTTGGAGTACGTGCCTTACTTCCAAAAGGGAAGGCTAAGGATAGTCTCACAAAGGTAATAGAAGATAAGCGGCTTATATGGTTGTATATAACCCTCTTTTTCATTTGGTTTATTGTGAGAAACATCCTAAAAATATAGTGGATATGAGTTTGAGAGCATGTAAAGTTATGTAAATTATTAAACCTAAGATAATCATTATGGAATCAGAAAAGGTGAATCATATATTGATGATGCTTTCATCAAAAATCCCTGCAGGAAGTATTCCGAGTGTTCGTACAAGATTGGAAAACACTGATATTAGTGAGTCAGAGATATTGGCTCTCCACTCTCAGATGAAAGATCCTTTGCTATCAATTCTTTTGTCAATATTTATCGGGACACTCGGTGTTGACCGTTTTTATATTGGTGATGTTGGTTTAGGTATTGGTAAGTTGTTGACAGGTGGTGGTTGTGGTATCTGGTGGCTTATAGATATCTTCTTGATAGTAGATGCTACTAAGCAGAAGAACTTGGAGCTTCTGTCATACTATCTTCGCTAAGAAAGATTAAACCTGCTGGGTTAAATAAGATTATCCTTGTATAGTTATTCCAACAAGAAATAACTATACAAGGAATGTTGTGTCATTTAATGTTTCATTATATAGGCTTACAATAAGTCTATAGTTTCTATCTTAACATCTTCTGTTGGGCGATCATTGCGGTCTGTATCGCAGTTTTGTATACGTTCAACAATATCAAGACCTTCCTCCACCTCGCCGAAGACGGTGTACTGGTTATCTAAGAAAGGAGTACCGCCAACATTGGTGTAAACTTCTATTTGTTCTTTTGTAAAGGTCGGCTTACCTTGTTCCTTGCAGATAGTCTTTGTTTGTTCTATCAGTTTATCTTGTAGTTCTTGCAGTCCTGCACGGTCACGATTACGTCTTAAATTCATTATCTCCTCGTGATGTTCTCGTGTAAGTTGATTGAATACCTGTTGTTCTTGTTGCATTGCCATCTGATGCTCCATTTGCTTCAGCTCTGCAGGTTTAAAGGTCTTTCCCCATACAATATAGAACTGGCTACCACTACTTTCTCTATTAGGATTCACTTCGTCACCAGTACGGGCTGCGCTTAAGGCACCACGTTTATGGAAGTATTGTGGATAAACAAACTCAGCAGGAATGGTATAATCGGGTCCACCTGTACCTAACATCTTACCCTTAGGTGCATTTTTGCTATCTGGATCACCACCTTGTATCATAAAGTCCTTTATCACTCGGTGAAAGAGAGTACCGTTGAAGTATTCTTCTTTTACCAGCTTTAGGAAGTTATCACGATGTTTTGGAGTCTCGTCATAAAGGCGAATAATGATATCACCTTCTGTTGTTTTTATTTTAAGTCTTGTTGCCATAGTGCAATTTTATGATTGTCTCTTATTGAAAATGCTTGTTATAATTTTATTAGCAATTGCTGGTTTAATATAAACCAGTCTACTTGTCCACTATAAATTCTTCAACTTTACTCACAGTCCTCTTGCTTTATAGATTCTTTCTTTGGCATCATTAATCTCTTGGAATTTCTTCTCAGCAGCCTTTCGAATATCTTCTCCAAGCGTAGAAACACGGTCTGGATGATGTTTAAGTGCCATCTTGCGGTAAGCAGCCTTGACCTCATCGTCTGTTGCTGATGGAGATACCCCTAATGCTTTATAGGCATCTTCAATGTTGCTACTTGCTTTTGCTCCACTTTCTAAGTTAAGCATGGACTCTACGTCTTGAGCTGAAAGCCCAAGATATAGGGCTATCTCCTTTAGTGCAAGAACTTCTTCTGGGCTTACTGTGCCATCTGCTTTTGCTATGATGACAAGGTAATTTAGTAGTTGTAGTCGTTGACTATCACTCGTATGAAAATGTATCTCTATGCAGCTCTTACGGATTGTTTCTTTAAATTGGTAAGGTCCTTGTTGCTTCTGTAAGTCAAATAACTTTAGTAGAATTGATTCTCCTTGGCTTACAGCCTGCTCACCGAAGTTATGACGAAGGAATTGGCGTACATACTCCATTTCAGAGTGCATTATCCTCCCATCGGCTTTTATAATATAGGAGGAAAGGACGAGCATCGAGAATAAAAAGGAATTGCGGTCTTCTTCAAAAGGACGTGCATCTCCAAAATGGCTCTGATCTCCATATCCATTTTGTCTATCATCTTTATTATCGCCTGTAATCGCTTCGTCAAGTATAGTACCTATACAATAGCCCACTAAGCCTCCCAGCATATTTCCGCTAAGTATCCAGCCTAATGCGCCACCAATCCATTTTCCAATTGCCATGTCTTCTTCTATATTATATGAAATAACTTCTGTTTATAGTTTCATACGGACTTATAAACAAAGATAGTGCCAAAGTATATTACTTCATTGATTGTAAAGATTAATAGAACGTATATATGAGGTTTAAACAACTATATTGTTAAATGTTTTGATAGTCTGGAATCGTCTCGAGAAATGCGTATGTTTGATTCTCATAATCCATTTTACAGATATAGGTATCTAAGCCATTTGATACAATCAGATAATCAACGTGGAGTAGGAGGTTATAAACAGATATCTGCTCAAAAACCTTCTGCGTCAATGGTATGGTAGGTGCTTTGTATTCAATAATCATCCTCGGATGAAGCTGATTGTCGTAAAGTACACTATCAGCGCGGACTTTCTTCTCACCTACTTGTAGTGGAACCTCGTTAGCAAGTAGGGTAACAGGGTAGCTCTTATGCTCAATGAGGTAATGAATAAAGTGTTGGCGTACCCATTCCTCAGGAGTAAGTGCTACATACTTCCTGCGGAGTACATCAAAAATCTGCTTTCGTCCGTTTACCTCTCTTACTCTAATCTGGTAAGGAGGGAGGTTAAGCTGCATCATATCTAAATATCTTATATATAATAAGGTGTAAAGTGTATGTTGAAAGTCAAATGAAAATTTTGTTTTCTATCTCTTTTCTATTAACTTTGCATGAAAGACCATACCGTAAGACTTTGGGAGATGTATTCCCTTAGATAGTTTTTCTATCAATATAGGTTTATATCCTTATATTTCTTACTTGTGTATATGGTTTATCTTTTATGCAAAGTTAATAAAAAAGTAAATGCCACCAAAGCAAGGACCAACATTTCAGAGTATTATGCAGGATCTGAAAAATAAGAATTTTGCTCCCATCTATATGCTGATGGGAGAAGAGTCTTATTATATCGATCAGATTTCTGGTTATATAGCAGAGCATGTTCTGTCTCCAGAGGAACGAGACTTTAATCAGACTATCTGTTTTGGATCAGACGTTACAGCTGTTCAGGTAGCGGATATGGCACGACGTTATCCTATGATGGCGGAGTATCAGGTTATCATAGTTAAAGAGGCGCAGAATATTCGTTCTTTGGAAGCACTCGAGAAGTATCTCAAAAATCCCGTAAAATCAACCATCCTTGTATGGTGCCATAAAAACGGGAAAATTGACGCACGTAAGAAAACTGTTGGTTTAGCACAGGCAGTGGGTGTCGTTTTTGAAAGTAAGAAGTTGCGCGACTATCAGCTCCCTGATTTTATCCAAAGTTATTTGAAGGAGAGGAAAGTTAGTATTGACCCAAAGGCATGTCAGATAATAGCTGATCATATTGGTGCAGATCTTAGTCGTCTTACTTCTGAGTTGGATAAAGTGCTTATCTCTCTTCCTGCAGACAATCTTATGGTGACACCAGAAGTAGTGGAGAAGGAGATTGGTGTCAGTAAAGATTTCAATGCGTTCGAACTTAGAAACGCGATTGTACAGAAGGATTGTTTTAAGGCAAATCAGATTGTGAAATATTTTGACAATAATCCTAAGGCTGGTTCTCTTTATTCTTTTCTCCCATTACTCTTTTCTTATTTCCAAAGTTTGATGATAGTTCATTATTCTCCTCGAAAAAATACAGAGCAAGATATCGCTGCTGCTTTAGATTTGCGTAATACATGGGGAGCTAAAGATTTCGTAATAGGCCAAAAGAATTATTCAGCTCGTAAAACGATGGACATAATTTCTATGATTCGAGATATTGATGGAAAGAGTAAAGGATTGGATAATCCTAATACTGGTGCAGGAGATTTGATGAAAGAGCTTATTTTTTTCATACTTCACTAAAAAGTAGTAGGACTTTTGATGCTTTTGGGGCATAAAAATCACTTATTTTTACCCGAAATCATGATATTTTAAGCTAAAAGGAGCACTCTGAAAAGGGTGCTTTTTTTATGTTTCCTATTGATTTATAGTGTAGTTAACTCATTTTGTCCTCTCCATTTTTCGCGTATTTTTCGACTTCTTTACCCTTGTTCGTAAATACTTTAAGCACGCAAAAAATGGGACTTTTTCGTAATAATTGATTTATGTTTCACATTCTTTTAGTTTTAGTTTTGTGAAATAAAAAACAGGTATTTTTATATTTTATGTTTGTATATGTTGAATAATACGGATAGTTTTTATATTGAAAATTGCACACACAAAAATGTATTTGCAAATCAAAATTAAAGTATTTACGTTTATAAATCAATATGCATTTTCATGCACTAAGCAGTTTTAATATATAATACATTGTTAATCAGATGTTTATTATAATTTATTAATACTATTATCAGCTTAAACTCTTGTTATCTCCCTTTTTATTGCATATTCGGCTGTTTTAGGTTTGTATATGCCAATAAAGGTTGTTTATAGCCAGTAATTTAGAGTTTTCGGCTTATTTATTCCTTTGATATTATATAGGTTTGTATATATCGTTTTGTAAATGTATATTAGAATTGCACATACTTAGCCCTTTGTGTTTGTAAAATGTAAATATCAAAAGTTAGATATACAAATGAAATATCATCAACTCATTATTTTGATATTTAAAATATTATGTTTACCTTTGTAAAGTTCTTAGAGAAGTAGCTAATCAGCTAAAAAACTTCTCTATTTGCTAACGAACGATAGAATTTGGATATGAAAGATCGAATCAGACAGCTTATGGAGAGTCAGCACATGACTCAACAAACTTTCGCAGATTTCATAGGAATCTCATCAGCATCTCTTAGTAGTATTTTTACTGGTAGAACTAAACCGACTCTAAATACAGTTGAGGCTATCAAGAGTAAGTTTACAAAGATTAATCTTGATTGGCTTCTGTATGGACAAGGACCTATGTTTAAGGATCAGGTTACTGAACCTAATTCTTCATCTGGAGAAGCTGGTATGATGTCTCCTGGAGTCTCTGAAGGTATGCTTGACTTTCCTAATCCTACCCCCTCCTCACTACCAGAGTCGGAACAGATAAACTCTCCATATAGTGATAATATGTACAAAAGTCCGTCTCGCACAGCGGTAAAATATATTGACAAACCGCAACGGCGTATCACAGAGATTCGTATCTTCTTTGATGACCAAACATGGGAGACTTTTGTTCCAAAGAAGTAAGCCTTCGGAATGTGAAAATGATATTCAAAGAATAGCACTCGGAGTTTGTAAACGTATTCGTTAACTTCCGAGTGCAAAGTTACATTAGATATCTCTTAAAACAATTTCTAAGTAGCGTACATTATTCTATAGGAGTCTATGTAGTCTTTCTTACAAGCCTTTGTTTCTATTTTGATGTATTTGCTCTTACTATAAAGAAATAGGTGTTTATAGCATGCAAACGAACTTTAAGCCCACAAAGATCTTTTCTCTTATTAATACTACTGGGTTCTTACGTTTTTATCATGTCTATCCAGAGTTTTGAGGTGTTACGATAGACTTAAATTTAAGCGTTTACTTACAAAACTATTTTCGATTTAGTTTGCTGTCATTTTAACATTTAGCACAAACTCCTTATAAACTAATTAGTTATACACTCTCTTTGGGTGACAGTAGTGACAGGAAAGTGTAAATCTAAGGAATCGTATGTTGGAAGCGGACTATTTATTTAAACTTGATAAAGCAATTACATAGTGTCTTATCGTCTCTTTTCTTACTCTTCAATTTATGTATAGAAAGTTTTGCTCTATTTTGTTTGTATTCAGCAGTATTCATCATAAAAACTATATTTTCGAACATAAAAGAAAGGGGCAGATATGAGCTTACGAAGTCAATATTTTGTATGTCTATGTTCTTCTCGCTTGTCTTATGTTCATTGTAAATCTCGGTAGATGTTCAGTATTGGTAAGGTCAGCACAAGGTAACAGCGTGTCAGGACCCTGGTTGAACTGTCTTGTAAGCGCATTGATATCTTCTGGACAATCTTCACACAAAGGTAGCTGAAGAAGAGAACTGAAAAAACTTCCATAACTGAATACCTTGCCGTTAGTTTCACCTCTGCTTAATATCGATTCGGTAAGTTTTCAAGGTTTAACTTTGAAAAACATCTATTATCTGATTAATTCCTCCGAAAGAAGTGATTCAATCTCATACAAAGGTTGTTGATACAAGGATTTACAGCGTGTCATAGCTTACTTTGTTGTTTTTCGAGATGTTTACCCCCTTAGCACATATCGTGCTAATCATCCACACCATGTGTGTTAGGAACTAACACATTATGTGCTGGGTTATAGCACGGAGACTGAAAAAGCATAAGATAGTTTCTTTCTGATTATATATAAAGGTGTTAATTGTGTTATTAATGTGATAGATGTTTATGGGCATTACTCATTTTGAAAGGATTTCTTTCTGTTTTTTTCTTCAATCAGTCTATAATCGGGATATTTTACCTATATTTGCATAGTTTTAAAAAGCAAAGCAAGATGAAGAAGTATGTCCTCGACTTGAAGGTATCTTCCGTGGAACGTGTCAATGCAAGGAATGTCCTTATTAAGCTGACAGATGAGAAACCGCTTCCAGAGATGCTGCCTGGTCAGTTTGTAGAGGTGAGAGTGGACGGCTCGCCTTCTACCTTTCTTCGCCGTCCTATTTCCATTAATTTTGTTGATAAAGAGCGTAATGAGTTGTGGCTGCTTGTTGCAACTGTTGGAGAAGGTACGCACACGCTTGCACGTCTACGTGAAGGTGACGTGTTAAACTGCGTGCTTCCTTTGGGTAATACGTTTGCACCTTTGACAAGTCCGTCAGAACGAGTATTACTTGTAGGCGGTGGTGTTGGTGTTGCTCCGTTGCTTTATTTCGGTAAGCAGATAAAGGATGCTGGCGGTTCGCCTGTCTTTTTGTTGGGAGCTCGTACAGAAGCCGACTTAGCAGAGGTGTCGCTTTTCGAGAAGTATGGAAAGGTATGTATTACTACTGAGGATGGTTCTATAGGTGAGAAAGGTTTTGTTACAAATCATTCTGTTTTGTCCACAGAGCGTTTTGACCGTATTTCGACATGTGGTCCTAAGCCAATGATGATGGCAGTGGCACGTTATGCTCATGAGGCATCAATTCCTTGCGAGGCTTCGTTAGAGAATATGATGGCGTGCGGTGTTGGTGCTTGTCTGTGCTGTGTAGAGAAAACGACAGAAGGAAATCTGTGCGTTTGTACAGAAGGTCCAGTCTTCGATACACGTAGATTGATGTGGGGAGAATAAAACAGATAGGAGTGGTTGAAGCTTAGTTCCCTTTTATTATACCTATTATATTAATAGTGCTAAATAGGAAGAGGAAGCATACAATCACATAGTTTTGTAAAAATAGATGATTATAATATGGCTGATTTAAGTGTAAAGATAAGTGACTTACAGCTCAAGAATCCTGTGATGACAGCCAGTGGCACCTTTGGCTATGGTTTGGAGTTTGCTGATTTCGTACCATTGGAAGAAATTGGAGGTATTATCGTCAAGGGTACGACACTGGAACCACGTGAGGGAAATGACTATCCACGTATGGTAGAAACACCTCAGGGAATGCTTAACTGCGTAGGTTTGCAAAATAAGGGAGTAGACTACTTCATCGAACATATCTATCCTCAGATAAAGGATATCGACACGAATATGATTGTCAATGTGAGTGGCAATTCGCCAGAATCGTACGCAGAAACCGCAGAGAAACTTGATGCATTGGAAGGTATTCCAGCTATCGAGGTAAATATCTCATGCCCTAACGTGAAAGAAGGCGGTATGTCGTTTGGTGTCACCTGCTCTGGAGCTGCTTCTATTGTTAAGGCTGTGCGCCAGCATTATCATAAGACAATGATTGTGAAGCTCTCGCCAAATGTCACTGATGTAGCCAGCATAGCACGTGCTTGTGAAGATGAAGGTGCTGATTCTGTATCATTGATTAACACGTTGATGGGAATGGCGATTGATATAGAGCGTCGTCGTCCGAAGTTGAGTATCCGTACGGGAGGCTTGAGTGGGCCTGCTGTAAAACCTGTTGCTGTGAGGATGGTTAATGATGTGGCAAAGGCTGTGAAGATACCAGTCATCGGTTTAGGTGGTATTTCTACTGCTGAGGATGCTATTGAGTTCCTTATGGCAGGAGCTACGGCAATTCAGATAGGAACTGCGAATTTCATTGACCCACAGGTTACGATAAAGGTGCGTGATGGTATTAATGACTGGCTTGACCGTCATGGCTGTATGTCGGTTACGGAAATCATCAACTGTCTTGTATAGACTTTTAAAGCAAGAATGGGTAAGAGAAAGTTTTATTTTTTCGACTTGGTTTACTTTGTTGGAGAGCGGTTACATCAACTTTTCCCAGGGCGTCGTAGTATTGATGGAGTGTTACTAATACCTTTAGGGATTATGTTCCTTTTGGGGTATTGCTTAAATTTGCTGAATATCACACTGCTTCATTTTACTGGATGGAAAGAAAAAACTGTAATCTGTGTACTTATACTTTTATCGTATATCATTGTATATTATATATATCAGGTGCGAGGACGACATAGTCGTGTAATGACTCATTATCGGGGATCTATTTATGATAGTCCGCCTACGCTTTTGTTTGTTTTCATTGCTTGGATGATTATTCCTAATATATTGTTATTGCTGCTCATAAATTTTGTAGAATAAACAAGGTTTTATGAATTCAGTATTTTGATTAATAGGGAAGTGCCGACATCGTTTTCCTCTTTTCAGAGAGTGATGTCGGCACTTCTTTTTTGTTTCCTGTTTGGAAAAATGTTTACATCTTTAAGGCTTCTTATCCTTCAATAAAGGCATATAAATAGTTGTTTTTAGGGTGCTTGTAACTGTTATTATATCAGTTAGTTATAAAGCTGTGCAAGAAAAGGTGCTTAGTTTGGGTTCAAAAGGGCGTTAGTTAGACTCCAAAAGGGCATCTTTTGCAAGCTGAAAGGGCATCTTTTCGAAGGCAATTAAGCATCAATTAAAATCTGGTTTGTGAAAAAATAAGACAAAAGTGTATATCTTCAGTTTCTCTTTCGGGTGGAGAGTAAAAACTGCGTGACTTTTATTAGACTTTGGAATACTCTTATCATTATTTTTATATATCAAATTTAGAAGCTAAGTTGAATCTAATAAGTTGCGATTTTTAGTTGTGTCTAACTCTCTCTTCTTACCATAATGGATAAAAAGTAGGGCAATTGTACGATTTGTTTTACATTTTTTTGCACAAAGTCTATTTATATGCGCATTATTATAAGGTGTGTGTTTTAAAATACATTAAAATAGCAGCCATTCGCTTGCGGTATTATTTTCCTTTTTATTATCTTTGTAAGATAGAATAAAAATATATAAGTTTACGTTTAAAAGCAATGTTTGAAAATTTAAGTGATCGTCTTGAACGCTCCTTTAAGATTCTCAAGGGAGAGGGAAAGATTACAGAGATAAATGTAGCAGAAACCCTGAAGGACGTGCGCAGAGCGCTTCTTGATGCCGATGTTAACTATAAAGTTGCAAAAACCTTTACTGATACCGTAAAGCAGAAGGCATTAGGTATGAACGTACTCACAGCCGTTAAGCCTGGACAACTCATGGTTAAGATTGTACATGATGAGTTGGCAGAGTTGATGGGTGGTGAGGCTGTCGGTCTGAATTTATCAGGTCGTCCTTCTATCATTCTTATGAGTGGTTTGCAAGGATCTGGTAAGACAACATTCTCTGGTAAACTGGCAAACATGCTCAAGACAAAGGAGCATAAGAATCCTTTGTTGGTTGCTTGTGACGTCTATCGTCCTGCAGCTATCGATCAGTTGAAGGTTGTTGGTGAACAGGTGGGTGTAGCTGTCTATAGTGAACCTGAAAACAAGAACGTGAATGAGATTGCTGATCATGCACTTGCTGAGGCAAAGGCAAAGGGGCACGATGTTGTCATCATCGATACCGCTGGTCGTCTGGCCGTTGATGAGGAGATGATGAACGAGATAGAAAGTCTTAAGAATCATGTTCATCCTGATGAAACACTGTTTGTTGTTGACTCAATGACAGGTCAGGACGCAGTGAATACAGCTAAGGAATTCAATGATCGTTTGGATTTCAATGGCGTTGTTCTCACAAAACTTGATGGTGATACACGTGGTGGTGCGGCATTGTCAATCCGTACAGTCGTTACAAAGCCTATCAAGTTCATTGGTACGGGCGAGAAGATGGAGGCTATCGATGTGTTCCATCCAGGTCGTATGGCAGATCGTATCTTGGGTATGGGTGACGTTGTTTCACTTGTTGAGCGTGCACAAGAGCAGTTTGATGAGGAAGAAGCAAAGCGTCTGCAGAAGAAGATTCAGAAGAACCAGTTTGATTTCAACGATTTCTATAATCAGATACAGCAAATCAAGAAGATGGGTAACTTAAAGGACCTCGCTTCTATGATTCCTGGAGTAGGCAAGGCTATCCGTGATGTCGATATTGACGATAATGTTTTCAAGGGTATTGAGGCAATTATCCAGAGTATGACACCAAAGGAGCGCACAAATCCAGAATTGCTCAATAACTCTCGTCGTCAGCGTATTGCTAAGGGTTCTGGTACCAATATACAAGAGGTGAACCGACTCATTAAGCAGTTCGACCAGACTCGTAAAATGATGAAGATGGTTACTGGCTCGAAGATGGCTGGTATGATGAGCAAGATGAAGGGTATGCCGGGAATGCCAAATATGCCGAAGATGTAAAAGACACATATTTATCAAATAATATCATTACTATGGAATATCAGTTAATAGACGGAAAGGCAACTGCAACTGTGATAAAGCAGGAGATTGCCAAAGAAGTGAAGGCTATTGTCGCCGAAGGGGGCAAACAACCCCATCTGGCTGCCGTTTTGGTGGGACATGATGGGGGAAGTGAAACCTATGTAAAGAATAAGGTAATTGCCTGCGAACAGTGTGGGTTCAAGTCTACGCTCATTCGTTTTGAGGCTGATGTGACAGAAGAAGAGCTTTTGGCTTGTGTGGATAAGCTGAACAAGGATGAGGACGTTGATGGCTTCATTGTTCAGCTCCCTTTGCCAAAGCATATTGACGAGCAGAAGATCATAATGGCTGTTGACTATCGCAAGGATGTGGATGGTTTCCATCCTATCAATGTGGGTCGTATGGCAATTGGTCTACCTTGCTTTATCTCTGCTACACCATTGGGTATTCTTACCTTGTTGCAGCATTATCATATTGAGACTTCTGGTAAGAAGTGTGTCATCTTAGGCCGAAGCAATATTGTTGGTAAGCCTATGGCACAGTTGATGATGCAAAAACAGTATGGTGACTCTACAGTAACAGTATGTCACTCTCGCTCAAAGGATTTGAAGAAAGAGTGTCAGGAGGCAGATATCATCATCGCAGCTATTGGCAGACCTGAATTTGTAACAGCTGATATGGTGAAGCCTGGAGCAGTGGTTATCGACGTCGGTACAACACGTGTTGAAGACGAAACACGCAAGGGCGGTTTCAGATTGTGTGGTGACGTGAAATTTGATGAGGTTGCTCCTCTCTGCTCTTTCATTACTCCTGTTCCGGGTGGTGTTGGTCCTATGACCATCTGTTCACTAATGAAAAATACACTTGCTGCAGGCAAGAAAGAATACTATAAGTAGATGACAGCAGAAGAATATTTCCAACGAGGTAATGAATGCCGACAGAGAGGCGACTGGCAAGAAGCCTTAGCTAACTATATGGAGGCAATCGAGTTGGACCCTAATTCTCCAGCAGTAATCGCAAAAGAAATGGTGGAGAATATTCTTAACTTCTATAACAAGGATGCGTATAATCCTTAAAATACAAAAACTATGAGCAAGATGAAAGGTGCCATTGTAGTAAACACAGATCGATGCAAAGGATGCCAGTTGTGTATCGTTGCGTGTCCGAAAGATGTTATTGCATTGGCTCAAAAAAAGGTAAATGTCCACGGCTATCCGTATATAGAGTCTGCACGACCAGATGATTGCATCGGTTGCGCCGCATGTGCTACGGTTTGTCCTGATGGCTGTATCACAGTCTATCGTAAAAAGGTGGAGGTATAATTATGGCAGAACAAGATGTAAAATTAATGAAGGGCAACGAGGCTATCGCCCATGCAACTATTCGCTGCGGTGCTGATGGCTATTTTGGTTACCCTATCACTCCTCAGAGTGAGATAATTGAGACACTTTCAGCCTTAAAGCCTTGGGAGACAACAGGTATGGTTGTACTTCAGGCTGAGAGCGAGGTGGCTTCAATTAATATGATTTATGGTGGTGCTGGTGCTGGTAAGCGTGTGCTGACAAGTTCTTCATCACCTGGTGTAGCTTTGATGCAGGAAGGTATCAGTTATATGGCTGGTGCAGAACTCCCAGGCGTCTTTGTTAACGTTCAGCGTGGTGGTCCTGGTCTTGGAACTATCCAGCCGAGTCAGAGTGACTACTTCCAAGCAACGCGTGGAGGTGGTAATGGCGATTACAATGTGATTGTATTGGCGCCAAACTCAGTACAGGAGATGGCTGACTTTGTTGACTTGGCTTTCGAGTTAGCATTCAAGTATCGTAACCCTGCAATGATTCTTTCTGATGGTGTGATTGGTCAGATGATGGAGAAGGTTGTACTTCCTCCACAGAAACCACGTCGCACAGAGGAGGAAATCCGTAAGGAGTGTCCTTGGGCTTCAATGGGTCGTACAGCTGATCGCAATCCTAATATCATTACTTCTTTGGAATTGAAGCCAGAGATAATGGAAGTGAGAAACCTCCACTTACAGGAGAAGTATCGTCAGATTCGTGAGAACGAAGTACGCTTTGAGACACAGCAGTGCGAGGATGCCGACTATGTTATCGTTAGTTTCGGTAGTGCTGCACGTATCGGCGAGAAAGCTGTTGAGTTAGCTCGTGAGGAAGGATTGAAGGTCGGTTTGTTCCGTCCAATCACTTTGTGGCCTTTCCCAAGCAAGCAACTTGCAGAGCTTTGCAAGGATAAGAAGGGTGTGTTGGTAAGTGAAATCAATGCTGGTCAGATGGTACAGGATGTACGTTTGGCTATTAACGGAGCATTACCAGTAGAGCACTTTGGCCGCTTAGGTGGTATCGTTCCTGACCCTGAAGAGATTGTCAATGCACTCAAGGAAAAGTTAGTAAAGTAAGAAGGGAGGACGTATATTATGACAAATGATATCATTTCACCTGAGAATCTGGTGTATAAGAAGCCTACTTTGATGAACGATACGACAATGCACTATTGTCCAGGTTGTTCACATGGTGTGGTACATAAGTTAGTTGCAGAGGTAATCGAAGACATGGGAATGAGTAATAAGACGATTGGTGTATGCCCTGTAGGCTGTGCCGTATTTGCTTATCGCTATCTTGATATCGACTGGCAGGAGGCTCCTCATGGTCGTGCTCCAGCGGTTGCAACGGGTATTAAGCGCCTTTGGGAAGATCGTTTGGTATTCACTTATCAGGGTGATGGTGACCTTGCTTGTATTGGTACAGCAGAGACACTCCATGCTTTGAACCGTGGTGAGAACTTCACAATTATCTTTATTAATAATGCCATTTATGGTATGACTGGTGGTCAGATGTCGCCTACAACACTTATGGGTCAGAAGACTGCAACTTGTCCATACGGTCGTGAGCCAGAATTGCATGGCTATAATCTGAACATTACGGATTTGGCAAGTCGTCTGAAAGGAACCTGCTATGTAACTCGTCAGAGTGTTGACACCGTTGCTTCAATCAATAAAGCAAAGCGTGCAATACGCAAGGCGTTTGAAGCAAGTATGCAAGGAAAGGGAAGCTCGTTAATTGAGATTGTTGCAACCTGTAATAGTGGTTGGAAGCTTACTCCTGTAAAGGCTAACGAGTGGATGCGTGAGAATATGTTCCCTGAATATGAAAAGGGAGATTTGAAAGACACTACAGGTCTTTAATTCTTCTCCCATATAAATAAGGTGTAATATGAAAAAAGAGATAATTATTAGTGGCTTCGGTGGTCAGGGCGTACTCTCTATGGGTAAGATTCTGGCTTATTCGGGACTAATGGAAGATAAGGAGATAACATGGATGCCAGCTTATGGTCCAGAGCAGCGTGGTGGTACTGCCAATGTTACTGTCATTGTAAGCGATGATCGTATCTCTTCTCCTATTCTCAGCAAGTATGATGTAGCGATTGTGTTGAACCAGCCTTCACTGGATAAGTTTGAGCCAAAGGTTAAACCTGGTGGTATGCTTATTTATGATGGTTATGGAGTCTTCAATCCTCCAACTCGTAAGGACATCACAGTCTATCGCATAAATGCTATGGATAAGGCTGCTGAGATGAAGAATGCTAAGGTGTTTAATATGATAGTTCTGGGTGGTCTGCTCAAGGTTTGTCCTGTTGTCAGCACTGATGGACTCAAGAAGGCACTTTTCAAGAGTTTGCCAGAACGCCATCATAAACTCATTCCGCTGAATATGGAAGCAGTGGAGGAGGGTATGAAGATTATTGCTCAGCAATAATCAATCTCTCATTGCTGTAGAAACTTCTATGGTAATGATGAAAGTGAACCTGATTTTTTATAACTCTCTAATTTGTTAAAGGGACCTAAGCAGTGATGCTACGGGTCCCTTTTTTTCTTTGCTTATAGGTGATGGCATGTTATTCTATATGGGTTCTATCCAGTAAATATTTCCCATATAAGTTAATTATAAGTAGCTTGCTATAATATAATGAAGTATAAAGACTCTCTTTGACGATGTTTATTCTATGTATTATAGCTCCGCACGTATTGTGCTATTGCTCCGCACATGTTGTGTTGTAGGTCAACACTAATGGTGTTGAGCATTAATTAGCTTGCAATATAAAACAGAGGGAAGTCTTATTTGTATTTATTGAAAATCGGTGTAAGGTTTGTAACAAATAAGCCAACTTATATGATATGTTTACTTACACTTACAAAAGACTATAGAGTGTTTTTCTTTTAAAGCCAAATCAGTCATTAGACCACAATATGTACATTCTTACGATGATATGAATTGTTTCCTAACATATTTTATTTTCTTATCGACATCTTGTCTGTCTTTGTAACTTGACGTAGCCCGCTACGCCTGCGCCCAAACGATAGCCAATCTGCTCGATAATAAAACAAAATATGTTTAGGCTCTAATGACAGATTTGGGTTAAAAGCTGTTTCTTAATGAGAGAGAAGATGTAATTTAAGTTTTATAGGACAATAATAACTCTATAAATATTTAAGCAGAAATGCCCCTACAAGGCGCAGTTTTGCTTTATTTCCTTATTTATTTTTGTATTATAAAGACGAAAAAAATATAAACATTGTTCTTTATTTCCTCCTTTGTGGTTGTTTTTGCTCATTATATAGGGGGGCGTGCAGATTTTTCCCCAAAAAAATTTGGTTGTTTCATTATTTTTTTATTACTTTGCACCGAGTTCAAAACATTGACATTATACATTTTACAAAATATTAATTAATTCAGAGAAACAATGAAAAAGTTAGTTTTAATGTTGGCTGCAGCTTCTATGGCAGCATCTGTTTCTGCTCAGACTGTAGCAGAAAGCAAGACATTTGATAACATCTACGTTGGTATTAACGGTGGTGTTGCAACAAAGACAACTGGTCACAAGTGGTTGAGCGACCTCGATCCAAACGCTGGTATCCGTATCGGTCGTTACTTCACTCCAGTATTCGGTCTTGCTATTGAGGGTAACGCATACTTCTCAAACAAGCCTTGGGGTTCTACAGGTACAGTAGTTCGCGCTACTAACGCAAGCTTGCTCGGTACTGTAAATCTTAGCAACTGGTTCGGTGGTTACAAGGGTGAGCCACGTACATTCGAGGTTAGCGCACTCTATGGTCTTGGTTGGATGCACGTATTCTCTAACAACCAGCTCTTCAAGGCTGCTACATCTGAGAATCGTAACCGTATGACTTCTAAGGCTGCTCTTGACTTCGCTTTCAACTTCGGTTCAGCAAAGCAGTTCCAGTTCTACGTAGAGCCTTCTATCAACTTCGCATTCTTGGGCCAGACTAACTCACACAACGTATCAGCAAGTCCAGCAGGCCCTGTTTTCACAGAGGTTCATGCAGACTATGGTTACAAGGCAACTGGTCAGGCAGGTCAGCCAGCTTACAACATCAACAACTCATTCGTTCAGTTGAATGCTGGTCTCGTTTACAAGTTTGCTAACTCTAACGGTACACACAACTTCACAATCGTTACTCCACGTGATCAGGCTGAGATCGATGCTCTGAACGCTCAGATCAACGAGCTCCGTAACCGTAAGCCACAGGTTGTAACTAAGGAGACTGTTAAGGAGATTGTTAAGGAGGTTCCTACAGTTAAGGTTAAGGAGTTCACAGTTTCTGACCTCGTATTCGTAACCTTCGCACAGGGTAAGTCTACTCTTACAAACGATGCTAAGAAGGCTCTTAACAACGTTAAGCAGGGTGTTCACGTTCAGGTTGTTGGTACAGCTTCTCCAGAGGGTTCTAAGGAGCTTAACGATCGTCTCTCACAGGCTCGTGCTGACGTAGTTGCTAACTACCTCAAGGGTCGTGGTGTTATCGTTGATGAGGCTACTGGTAAGGGCGTACAGGGTACAACTTCTAACCGTCTCGCTGTTGTTTACGTAAAGTAATCTAACCGAATAGGTTAAGAAGGTTTATCCTTCGAACAATAAATATTGGGGATGCATCTTTAAGGTGCATCCCCTTTTGTTTGTTTATATGTGGAGTTTTTCATAAAGAAATTATTAATAAGTACAGCAGTAGTAGTTTAGTTTTCCCTGCTAATGATAGAATAATCTTGTTGATTCTCCGTTATATAAAATGTAACAAGTGGTATAATCGCTTGAAACAACTTGATAGTGAAAAAGGGGTATATGGAAAAGTTATCAAAGATAGGAAGATATGAGTTTTTAGCGGAGCCGTTTCATTGCGACTTCTCTAATCAATTGTTTATGGGTCATTTAGGCAATCACCTGCTGAATGCTGCAGATTTTCATAGCAACGATCGTGGTTATGGTATGAACTATCTCAATACTGTCAACAAGACGTGGGTGTTGAGTCGCTTGGCTATTGAGATGGAGGAAATGCCAAAGGCGTATGATAAGTTCTTTGTAGAGACTTGGGTTGATAGTGCTTTGAAATCATTTACAAGCCGTAACTTTAAGGTTGTCGGTGAGTCTGGCCATATTTATGGCTATGGCAAGAGTGTTTGGGCAATGATTGACCTTGACACACGTCAGCCTGTTGATATTCTTTCCGTTCGTGACGGTTTGATTAACGAGTATATAGAAACTGAATATCCTTGCCCGATAGAGAAGTCTTCACGTGTTAAGATGTCAGCTGATGCCGCTCCTATTCGTTCAATAGATACCTATTATAATGATGTAGATATCAATGGACATATTAACTCTGTCAAGTATATAGAGCATGTGTTAGATCTTTGGGATTTGTCTTGGTATAAGCAACACAGTATCAAGCGTTTTGAGATAGCATACGTGGCAGAATCTCATCAGGGAGATAAACTTCACTTCTATCGGGAGCAGAGAGAAATGGAGACCGATTTTAATGTAAGAATAACGAAGCGTAATGCAGAAGGGGAAGAAACAGAAGTGTGTCGTTGCAGAGTACAGTTTGTTTAACCCAAATTCTATAATATAATATTTGCTGTCACTCTTATCACCCATTGTGAATATATAAGTGATTAGTTCACAATGGGTTTGCCTTATATGTTAAAATGACAGTAAACGTAATTGAAAATAAACTTGTTAGAAGTGTGGTTTAATCCAAATCAGTTTAGACTCTAATAACTTGAAGAGGATTTGGGGTAGACCTCCTCACTTAGTATTGCTAAAGAATCTAATCAGTTTAGGGTAGAAGTAAGAAACTTCCATCCATAAGTATTTCCTCTTCCAAAACCATTTCTCGCATTACTTGTTGTACAAGGTCCCAGTCATCATTCAACTGTCGAATCTCTGTAATAGGATGTTTTTGCCCATCTGATAAGAGGGTCAATAGCTGTTGTCTTATAAGCTCCTTCTCATCTGCATCCTCCTTCTTGGTATGTGATAAGCAAACATCGCATTGGTCACAGTCCTTTGATTTTGTTTCTCCAAAGTAGGAGAGTAGCTGTCTGCTACGACATACTCGTTCATTCTGTGCATAATTAATAACAGAATTGATATGCTTTATGAATTGCTCCTTTCTATCTTCATACACACTCTTATTAAGGATAACGTCAATACCATCAATGCGGTCTTGCGTGTAACTAATAAGCGGTGTATTTTTGCGTGGGATAAAGTTGATGATACGTTTCTTGCTTAGGTTGACCAATACCATATAGGTTTGGTTCCTATCGAGTCCAGCTTCTTGTGCAATATAGCTCTCATCAATATATCCGCTGTCAGAGAATAAACCGCCATAGTTGCGGAGTAGGGCAGTGACGATGTCATTCTCTTTGTCTGTCAATGAGTCCAGTCGGTAGAGGTCATCCCTATTCAATAGGAATCGTACACGTGCCTTAGTGTCTGGGTTCTGTTCATAGTCAATATAACCAGCGCGTTGAAGAATCGTCAGTGCTGCATTAACACGAATAGGGAAATGTTTGAAGGTGTTGCAGAACTTGTCAATAGGAAACTCAAAGATACATCCGTAGCCACTTCCGATACCTATTTGGTAGAAGTAGGCTAAGTGTTCATACACTGTCTGAATATAGTCTTTTGGAGGGAAGGTATCTTCAATACGTTTCTGTAGAGTACGATTGTCGTTCCCGTTATAAAGTAATACTGCGTATGCCTTATTGCCGTCACGTCCCGCACGTCCTGCTTCTTGGAAATAAGCTTCCAAAGAACTCGGACTATCAATGTGAATAACCACACGTACGTTAGGTTTGTCAATACCCATACCAAAGGCATTTGTAGCAACCATGACACGTATCTTGTCGTTCTGCCAGTCATTCTGGCGTTGATCTTTGACGCCTGGCTCTAAGCCTGCATGGTACCAAGTGGCTGAGATCCCCTGCTCTGTAAGCATCTGTGCAATCTCCTTCGTGCGTTTTCTACTACGGCAGTAGACGATAGCTGTCTTGGGAATTGATTGTAGGATATGCACCATCTCTGCGTCTTTGTCCTCAGTCTGGCGTACGACATAAGCTAAGTTCTTACGTTCAAAGCTCATTCGGAAGACATTCTTCTCTTTAAAGCCTAAACGGTCTTGGATATCATCTACAACCTCTGGTGTAGCTGTTGCAGTTAAAGCGAGGATAGGTGCGTCGGGAACTAACTTTCGAATGTTTGCAATCTGCAGGTAAGAAGGGCGAAAGTCATAACCCCATTGGCTGATACAATGGGCTTCATCAACGGTGATGAAGCTTACTTTTATATGTCGTAATTTTGCTTTAAAGATATCAGAGCCTATACGTTCTGGAGATATATAAAGTAGCTTTATTCCTCCAAAGGTGCAGTTCTCTAAGGTGGTTATAATGTCATCATGGCGCATACCTGAGTATATAGCAGCAGCCGTGATTCCTTGACGACGAAGGTGGTCAACCTGATCCTTCATCAACGCAATAAGAGGGGTAATGACTAAGCATACTCCCTCTTGGGCTAATGCTGGTACTTGGAAAGTGAGAGACTTTCCTCCTCCTGTTGGCATTAGTCCTAAGGTATCCTTTCCTGAACCGATACTCTCGATAATTTCTTTCTGAATACCGCGAAAGTCAGGATAGCCCCAGTATTGATGAAGAATGTCAAGGTAGGACATTAGACTTTGAACTTTGAGGTTTGAATTTTGAACTTTAGGGGGGGGGAAGATGCCTATTAGTTCGAGTGCTACTTATAAAATTCAATCAATAATCAAGAATCCTCAGTTGGTCTAATATCCTCTATCTGCAACTGTACAGCTCCACGTTTAAAGACATTGTCTTCAATAGTATAAGCTATGTCAAACGAGCGTTTTGATTTGATATAACGAGCAGATGCACTCTGTCCGAAGGCTATACCATTCATCACGTTGTTAGAGTTGGAGTCAACCAGTTCCAGCTTGATATGCTCTTGCTCACGTCCTACAACCTTACTTGTTCCGAAGTCATAGACGTCTAATGTGCAGAAGAGAGGCTTTGAATTTCCTGGACCAAACGGTGCAAAGCGCTTTAAGTCGGTATGCAGTTTCTTGGTGATATCCTTGAAGTCAATAACTGCATCGATATCTAATATTGCCTCACGCTGTTCTGGCTCAATATGCTCTTCCACAAATGTCTGAAAACGTTCACGGAACTCCTTCACATCTGCCCACTTCATGGTAAGTCCAGCGGCATAAGTGTGTCCACCGAAATTCAATAAGAGATCACGACAACTCTTAATAGCTGCATATACATCGAATCCCGCTACACTACGTGCTGAGCCTGTTGCAAGGTTTTCGTCACGTGTCAATACTACCGTTGGACGGAAGTAGATTTCAGTCAGGCGAGAAGCAACGATTCCTATGACACCTTTCTTCCAGTGTTCATCATAGAGGACGATACTGGATTGGTGCTTTTGGCTTTCCAAGCGAGCCACAATCTGGTTGGCTTCCTCTGTCATCTGACGATCTACATCCTTTCGTTGTTCGTTGTATTCGTCAATATGTTTTGCTTGGTTAAGTGCCAAACTATATTCTCTTTCAACAAGTAAGTCAACACTCTTCTTGCCATTCTCCATGCGCCCACTGGCATTGATACGTGGTCCAATCTTGAAGATGATATCGCTCATTGACAGTTCACGACCATTCAAACCGCAGATGTCAATGATAGCTTTCAGTCCAAGACTTGCGTTTTGATTCAGCTGCTTTAGTCCGTGGAATGCAAGAATACGGTTCTCATCAACCACAGGAACCAAGTCGGCCGCTATGCTGACAGCACAGAAGTCGAGTAGGGGAACGAGGCGAGAGAACGGAATATTGTTGTTCTTAGCAAATGCCTGCATGAACTTAAAGCCTACACCACAACCACATAGGTGCTTGAAAGGATAGGTGTCATCTGGTCGCTTGGGGTTAAGAATCGCCACAGCAGGTGGCATCACCTCGTCAGGGACGTGATGATCACAGATGATAAAGTCTATCCCTTGTTCCTTGGCATAGGTTATCTCTTCGATAGCTTTTATACCACAATCAAGGATAATGATGAGTTTTACTCCAGTTTCTTTAGCAAAGTCTATTCCCTTTTTGCTAACTCCATACCCTTCGTCATAACGATCGGGAATATAGTAGTCAATATTTGAATAGAACTGGCGTAAGAATTTATACACCAACGCTACAGCCGTACAGCCGTCTACGTCATAGTCTCCGTAGACAAGAATGCGCTCCTTATGGCCCATTGCATCATTAAGACGGTCGACAGCTGCATCCATATCCTTCATTAAGAAAGGATTGATGAGGTCTGCCAATTGTGGGCGGAAGAACCGTTTAGCCGCACTCTCCGTGGTTATACCACGACGAATGAGCAGCGAAGCGAGAATGGGACTAATCCCCAATTTCTCTCCTAAGTCTTTAGCCGCATTGACCTGAGTATCTACAGGTGGAGTGTAGTTCCATTTAAATTGCATTTTAAATTGTTTTTATTTCTGTCCGTAAAGGTACAAAAAAAATGGCAAATGAGAATGTTATGTGGAGTATTATTTGGTTCTGTTTTTTTATGATATTAGCCCATTAGGCTAATTAGCCCAATTGGTAATAAAACAACAATCCCGCTCCAAATCATTGAAGCGGGATTGTTTATAATTCAGTGTGGGTTGTTGAAAAGGGAAAGCAAGAAAAGAATTTCTTCATTCTCAACTCAACATCTTGCCTTTTTTAGAGCCCCATCTTCTTGCGAATGTCCTTAGGGATAGCATTCTTGTTTACCATGTAGTCCATCGTGTTAGCTGCGATGAAGCTCTTGGTCATGTACCAAATACCCTTGTAGTCACCAGTCTCACCCCATGAGTTCTTTACCATGTAGTACTCCTTACCGTTCTGGTCCTTAGCGATACCGAAGATGAGCATACCATGGTCATCAGTGAGCTCCCAGTTATCGAAACGCTCCTGACGCTGCTGCTGTGTTGGAACAATCTCAGGTACGTTTACACCAAGTGAGTCGATGATGTCCTTCTTCTTTGATGCAGAAAGACCGAGCCAGTGAGCCATATCACTACCCTTCATGCTTTCAACCTTCTTACCGTCAACCATGTAAGCCAAACCCTTACGAGTGAAACCAGGCTCACTAACGTCGCCACCCCATGCTACTGTATAGCCGTTCATAACAGCGTTATCGATGATACGCATCATCTCGTCCATTGGAAGGTTATAAGACAATGGGAAACGCCAGTTGTCCTGCACCTCAACAGCAAACTGTGTATAGAATGGATGATGTGTGTAAGAAGTAATTGTTACATAATCGCTCCAGTTCAAACCAAGGCTTGCTGCAAAGCTCTTTGGAGTGTACTGCTTGCCTTCGTATGTGAAGGTTTCAGGGCATTTGCCGAGGTAAGCATCAAGAATACCCTGCAAACCCTGCTTCCACTGACCAGAAATCTTGCTTGCCTTATTACGTGCAACTCCGTTTACGTATGGCTCCAACAATGAGAAGAACTCATTAAAGTTATTCAGTGAATCACCATAGAGAGAGCCTGGGAAAGGCATTGCGCTCTCTGGACAGATGCCATGGGTCTCAAGTGTGTGCAACACGTCGTATGCCGAACCACCTTGAGCAAACTGGCAGTCACCATGGAAACGAACAACCTGAATAGCACGCTCCATATATGTCTTATTAGCAACGAAACTCTCACAGAGGTCGTATGTCTTACCAGTCTTCTTCAAAATCTCAGCCTCAAAGTAGCTAAGGGTAGAGTAGTCCCAGCATGTACCTGAACGGTTCTGGTCCTTGATACTTGTAATTGGGTTCTGCTTTACTACTGTAAAAACAGGCTTGTTAGAGGCTGCACCCTCTTTCTTGTCTGCGGCATTAGCACCTATCGCAACCAAAGCGAGCAATGCTACAACTAAAGTTTTTTTCATAAGTCTTTTTAAAAAGTTTGGTTGCCGTTACGAGTTGTACTCTTGCAGCAACCTTGATGTAAATATTAATTATAAATGTTCTATTACTTTCGGTTTGCTGCAATGAAGTCTTCAACATCCTGCGGATGATAAGGAATTATATCCTTGCCAATGAATCGGCAACCATCCTTTGTGATGAGGATGTCGTCTTCGAGACGGATACCTCCGAAGTCTTTGTACTCATCTAACTTATCGAAGTTGAGGAAATCTGCACAATGTTTCTTTGCACGCCAATCATCGATTAAGGCAGGAATGAAATAAATACCTGGTTCATCCGTAACAACAAAGCCTTCTTCCAAGCGACGACCCATACGCAGGCAGTTAGTACCGAACTGCTCAAGGTTAGGGCGAGTCTCTTCATCGAAGCCAACGTGAATCTGATCGAATGACTCCATATCGTGAACATCCATACCCATCATGTGTCCAAGACCGTGAGGTAGGAACATTGCATGTGCACCAGCAGCTACGGCAGCATCTGTATCACCCTTAGCCAATCCAAGTTCTTTCATACGGTCAAAGAGAATACGGCAAACAGCAAAGTGTACGTCCATGTACTTAACACCTGGCTTAGAAAGATTCAATGCTGCATCGTGGCATTCTTCTACAACCTTGTAAATCTCCAACTGCTTCTGAGTGAACTTACCACTTACAGGGAATGTACGGGTATTGTCTGAACAATAGTGGTTGATGGTTTCAGCACCACAATCACATAGAGCAAGGCGACCAGCCTCTAATACTGCCATTGAAGGATTGCCATGCATAATTTCACCATGCTGAGAGAAGATGGTTGGGAATGATACCATCGAACCGTATGAATTAGCGATACCACTAACTTGACCACCAACGAACTGCTCGGTTACGCCAGGTTTACCCAATATCATAGCTGTTGTGTGCATCTTGTAGCCGATAACAGCCGCACGCTCTAATTCTTCAATTTCTTCCTGTGTCTTTACAGAACGCATCTTAACAACCGCACGGATAAGTTCCAAACTTGCAGACTCTTTCTGCTGGTTAGGATGAATTCCGAAGAGGTCGAATATCTGAATCTTAATATCAGCACGATAAGGCGGTAGGAAGTGAACTTTACGATGCTCGCGCAACGCATTGTTACAGATAGTCTTTAGACCCTTCATGTTGACAGTGTTAGCTACACCGACAGCATCGGCCATATCCTTTACAGAGTCAACGCTACCGTACCAAACAATATCGTCGATATCAATGTCATCACCAACAAGTGTTTCTGTGTCATTGTCAATGTCAATAACACCAACTAATCCGTCACGTTTCTGACCAAAATAATAGAGGAATGATGAATCCTGACGGAATGGATAATACCCATTCGCAGGGAAGTTTGCAGGCGACTCATTGTTGCCAAAGAGGATAACAATACCCCCTCCAACAAGCTTCTTAAGCTCTGCACGGCGCTTTACATAGGTTTCTTTGTTAAACATATTTCAATTATTAGTTGGTTTGATTGCAAAGATAGTTATTTTTGTTTGAAAGTTATTAACTTTGCAGTTGTTTTTTAACGAGAATTTATGCAAATAGATAGGAATACGGGCTTAGTGTTAGAAGGAGGAGGTATGCGTGGTGTATTTACCTCTGGTGTGTTGGATGCTTTTATGAAATATAAGCTTTATTTTCATTACACTGTAGCGGTTTCTGCCGGAGCGTGTAATGGTTTGTCATACGCCAGTCGTCAACCGCGTCGCGCTCGTATCTCCAATATTGATATGCTTGCCAAATATGATTATATAGGTTTACGTCATCTCGTTACGCAGGGATGTATTTTCGATCCAGAATTACTTTATCATCGTTTCCCTTATGAGCTGATTCCTTTTGACTATGAAGAGTATTTCCGTAATTGTAAGAATGGAGATATCTTTGAGATGGTGGTAACAAACTGTCAGACGGGTTTTGCAGAATATCTTACAGAATCATCAGGTGATACGCATCGTTTAAACGAATTGGCACGTGCTTCTTCAAGTCTTCCATACGTTTGTAAGATTGTTGAGGTAGATGGAAAGGAGTTATTGGATGGTGGAATTGTTGACTCTATTCCTGTATTACGCTCTATAGATACAGGGCACGAAACGAATGTGGTTATCAGCACGCGTAACAAAGGATGGAGAGAATCTGGACGTGACCTTAAGCAACCCAAGTTTATCTATCGTAATTACCCTCGTTTACGTGTTGCTCTGAGCCGTAGGATAGAGGCTTATAACCGTCAGCTTGATTTGGTGGATGAGTTGGAGGAAGAAGGTAAGATACTTGTTATCCGCCCTGAAGAGCCTGTTGTTGTTGGTCGAATGGAGAAAGATGTAGAGAAACTTGAGAATCTTTATGAGGAAGGTTTCCGGTTGGGCGAAAGATTCGTAAAGGATAATCTTCCAAACTTCTCTGATAATCTGCCGTAAAGGTTTATTGTACAAAGGAATATACAAGAAATAAATAGAAGAATAGAGGCTACCTGCTGTCTTAGTGGATAGCCTCTATTTTTATTGTTACTCTCTTTGACTTCCCTTTTCTACCATAATTGTTTTCTCCCTTATACCCTTTCAATAGAAGATTAAATAAGACTTCTAAATGATAAAAACCCTGCAAAGAGCATTTTTACAAGCTACCTTGATATATTTTTCTTACTTCTTATTTTCCCTTTCTAAATACTTTTGTTATCTTTGCACAACATATTAAAAATGAAAAAGCGAATGAAGAAGATAAATTTTCTCCTTGTTGTGTTGGCTGCAGTGCTGGCATTTAGTTCATGTAGTAAGACTGAGACCTATGCTGATCAGTTGGAACGAGAAACTGAGGCAATCAACTCATTTATAGTCAAGAAAGGTATAAATGTAATTACTGAAGAGCAGTTTGCAAAGCAGGGGAATACAACAGATACAACAAAGAATCAGTATGTTCTCTTTCCAAATACTGGTGTTTATATGCAGATTGTAGAGAAAGGAACTGGCGAAGTAATCAAGAAAGGCGAGACAGCTACTGTTCTCTGCCGTTTTACGGAGCGCAATCTTCTTAGAGATACTTTGCAGTTGTCAAATCAGTTCCTCGTCTTTGGTCCTAAGGTAGATAAGATGTCTGTTACAAACACAAGTGGAACATACACTGCTTCATTTGACCCATCTTCAAGTGTGATGTACGAAATCTATCAGAGTACTTCTGTGCCTGCGGGTTGGTTGGTCCCAATGCCTTATATTGGCCTTGGTAGATTGGTTAATGCATCATCTAAGTTATCACATGTGAGACTCATTGTTCCTTCACAGCAGGGACAGATTAATGCGTCAAAGTCAGTCTATCCTTGCTACTACGACCTTACTTTCCAAAGAGGACTTTAAAGAAAAGGAAAGCGAAATAGAGTAAGAAGGAAGTGCGAGAAAGAATAATAACGCAAGAGAACAATAAAGGTAATACCCTTCAAAAAATATTTTAAGTATGACGCTTATTAAATCTATTTCCGGCATCCGTGGAACTATCGGAGGTCGTGCGGGAGATACACTGAACCCGCTGGACATCGTTAAATTTGTTTCTGCATACGCTACTTTCATTGCGCGTAAGCATCCAGGAAAGAAGTTGAAGATTGTTGTTGGTCGTGATGCACGTATCTCTGGTCCAATGGTCAAGAATGTAGTATGCGGTACGCTGATGGGTATTGGCGCAGATGTTGTGAACATCGGCCTGGCTACAACCCCTACAACAGAGTTGGCTGTGCGTATGAGTGGTGCAGATGGTGGTATTATTATCACTGCTTCTCATAACCCACGCCATTGGAACGCCTTAAAACTTCTGAATGAGGAGGGAGAGTTCCTTACTGCAGCTGATGGTGCTGAGGTGCTGGATATTGCAGAGCGTGAGGACTTTGATTACGCTGATGTTGATGGTTTGGGTAGCTATGTTGACGATGATTCGTTCGATGAGCGTCATATAGAAGAGGTGATGAACCTTGAATTGCTCGACCTTGAAGCTATTAAGAACCGTAAGTTCCGTGTCGTTGTAGATGCTATCAACTCTGTTGGTGGTGTTATCCTTCCTAAGTTGCTCGACCGTTTAGGAGTTGAATATAAGTTCCTCAATGGTGATGCTACTGGCGACTTCTCTCATAACCCAGAGCCAATCGCAGCAAACCTTACTGGTATTATGGATGAGGTTGCTAAGGGCGGTTATGATTTGGGAATCGTTGTTGACCCTGATGTTGACCGTTTGGCATTCATTCAGGAGGATGGCCAGATGTATGGTGAGGAGTACACCCTCGTCACAGTGGCAGATTATATTCTCGAACATGTAAAGGGTAACACTGTAAGCAACCTATCTTCAACTCGTGCTTTGCGTGATGTAACGGAGAAGCATGGCGGTAAGTATTATGCTTCTGCTGTTGGTGAGGTGAATGTTACCACAAAGATGAAGGAAGTTGGTGCCGTTATCGGTGGTGAAGGTAATGGTGGTGTAATCTATCCAGATAGTCATTATGGTCGTGATGCCCTCGTTGGTATTGCTCTTTTCCTTAGCTCTTTGGCACAGAAGGGAATGAAGGTAAGCGAACTTCGTAAGACCTTCCCAGAGTATTTCATTGCAAAGAATCGTATCGACCTTACAGCTGATACAGATGTTGATGCAATCCTCGTTCGCGTGAAAGAACTTTACGGACAGGAGAAGGATGTACAGGTAACTGATATCGATGGCGTTAAGCTTGATTTCCCTGATGCTTGGGTTCATCTCCGTAAGTCAAATACAGAGCCTATTATCCGTGTGTATAGCGAGGCTAACACAATGGAGGCTGCTGATGCATTGGGCAAGAAATTGATGCAGGTTGTTTACGATATGCAGTAAACTTAACCTTATTATATAAAAGAAGAGGATGCTTTGGGAATGTTCCGAAGCATCCTCTTTTTCGTTGATAGGCGTTGAATATAATATTTTATCACTGGTTTATATATTCCTTTTGTTGACTTATAAGGTATAGTAGGATTCTGTTTTATGCCCCTATATACGCTCTTTTTATTTTTTTAAATATAGAGGTTTAATAATTCTCTTCCTATATACGTGAGTCATTAGTGTATTATTATATACAAGAATCAGGTCAATAACAAGTTCATTCCCCATCTTCTTTTATGCTGTTGATGCTCCGCACGTGTGGTGTTGAGGTTCCGCACCAATGGTGCTAACGCCTCGCACCAATGGTGCGGAGCACTAAACACAATACTATGGATAGCCTTTTTGGCAATGCTTTACCATAGATAGAGTTATTGGGAATAGGTTATAACGCTATTCTCGTTTAATCCATTTCAGAATTGTTGGGTCTTTCAGCTTGTTGTCTTCTGCAAGGAGTACCATCTTAGAAACAATCTCCACGGTCTTTGGGTCTTCATCCATAAATGGGAGATAGAGTTTCCCACGGTGCTGACTGTGTACAGGAATGATAGGAATCTCTACGCCACCGACCTGACGCACATTACCCGAACCGAGGTGAATAGTATAGTCGGCAAGTGAGCCTTTAACGTGAATAAAGTTGTCTGAAACTGTTACATTCTTAAACTTCATTAAGTCAGCAGTACACTTGATAATAGCTGCACGTAGTTCCTTCGTTGAGTTTCCTGTCTCTGGGTCGACACCACCGACGAAGGCAATGCTAACCGTCATGTCCACGTCACGCATCACTTCGCTGTAGAGAATTGGGTCAATATCCGCAATCTTTAGTCGATTGTAATTGCGTGTAGATGAGAAGTAGACATACTCAATGGCGGGAGCTTCCACATCGGCAGGAGTAAACCAGTTGGCTTGTGCATAGAGTTCAACAGAGATTCCTTGGCGATAGAATACCTTGCGCAGCCCTCCTTCATAGTCTGCACTCCACCCACGGCTACGCAATGCAGCTGCAGCCTGCTTCACCTGAATCTGATATCCACTGTAACGAAGTGACTCGTTTTGTTCTGCTTCATCAGGTGTTGGGATGTAAATCTCACGGAATATCTGTTTGAAAGGTTGTACAATCTTCTTGCTGAAGACGAAATTTTGCCATGCTGACCACGTACTATCAGCATAGAGTTGCTGGGCGTGGGTAATGGTAATGGGCTCGTCTGCTTTTATCTTCTGGACGCCATTGAGCGTTTCCAGTCCCTCGTCGGTATAGAAGCCTGTGGTTGTTCCTTGTCGAAGGAGTAGCAAGCGGAACATCGGACTGACGATAGGATTTTCAGCAATCACCTTTACATCCTGTGGACGTAATGGTGTCTGGCGTATCATCATATCCTCCATAATCGTGCGGGCACGCTTTCTCTGCTTCGTCCACTCCTTGCCCATAGCAGCAATATTGAGGTAGTCAGGGTGCTTCTTAATCTTTGCAGGTACCGTTTTCAACACCTTCTCACCTTGTTGAATGATGAGTTTGTTGGTGCCATCCTCTGCTAACTGTAGTTTCAGTGTGTATCCCTCCACGTCTATTCCTTGCAGGAAAGCTGCGTTGTCAGTCACCTGCTGGCTCTCCATACGCCACGTTAGCTGTATCGGGTCAGCATATCCGGCACCGCGTGAGAGGTTGAGTAAGGCAATCTCACATACCCTCTTCTCTGATGCTTGACGCTGTGCGCCATACTGCTTAGACTCTTTCAGAAAGGCTTGTATAAGTTGATAACGGCTCTGTAATGCCTTATCACTCTTGTCTGGGAGTAGTCCCAATGAACAAACAGCATCTTTGTTGCGTTTGGAGTGTATCTGTTCTATGATGGTTTCTTCGTCTATCTTGCCGAGTGCTGTGTCTGCAAAGCGACGTGCGCGACTGTGATAGTTGCTGTTTCCAATGTATCGTGCTGCCTTGTAGAACAGGTCAAAACGCTTTTCTCCAACCACGGTATAAGCTTCGTGGAAGAGTTTTTCGTCAAAGGCTCCATCGGCAAGATCAGCTGGGTCGAGGTCGGTGAAGAGTGCCGTTGCAGCCTTCTTCTCATCTTCACCCATCTCCTTAGTATGTGCAATGAAGTAGTAATAGGCAAGATCGAAGCCTTCCCAGTTGAGATGTGCTTTGATAAGTGCAACCCACTGTGGTGCAAAATATGCCAGTTCTAAAAGTCTGTCGTCTTTGATAGTCTTAAGTATTTCTGGCGTATCTGTCTCGAGTGGGAAGGTACGCTCAATGATATCGGTCAGCACTGCACGCTTTTCAGTGCCGTAGCTACTTGCTATCAGGTGGTCTTTGCCCAATGCTTTCATTGCTGTAACCATATATTCAGCACCCTGAAGTACCATTGCGTCATTTATACGGATGATGATATTAGAGGCTGTTGTCGGTGCATTGAGGCGAGTCATTTCAATCTTGAAGAGGTGTTGAGCTGTCTTGTTGATGATTCTCTCCAGATTCTTGTAAGTCTCTTTGCCATAACGTGCGTCAACATTCTTCTCATTTTCATATAGTAAAGTAAGTCGGTGACCTCGTGTATTATAGATATAATCTCCTGCATTACGTAGTTCTTCTCCTTCGTCATTCAGCAGTAATTCCATAAAGGCATCGTCAGACAGCTTGCCTTGAAGGTTGTAACGTGACAATATGAGTGCATCAATTGTAAAGTATGTAGGGTATAGCTTCTTGTCCATTCGGGCTATTGGCGCATACTTTCCATACATAGCCATTGTCATATCTGCAAAGAGTTTGAACTCTTCTTCATTTCTCCAACAGCTTCTTGCGTATCTCATTGCAATCTGGAAGAGTTCGCTATTGAAAACGTGTTTATCATCATCTGAACCGTAACCGGAAATCCTTGTGTATCTGTTGGTTGGACAATGGAAGAAAATCAACGCCAGAATGGAGTAGGCTTGAGAGAAAAGTAGGGAAGGGTTCTTCTTTTCTAAATCGTTGAGCAATGCTTGTACGATGAGTCGGAAATGGCTGCCATACTTCCACGTTTCAATGCTTTTCTTGTTCTTGAATGGATAATTGTCTGCATCAAGTTCTACGAATTCGGGGCTATAGCTGTCTTCAAGTACTAATAGCATTAAGTAGATACCCAACAAATCTTCATCCTTGAGAGGATGAGTTGCAAGAAAACCTTTCCAGAGTTCAGGATAAGGAAGTGTGTCAAGGGTATGCTCGTCAAACGTAAAGGAAAAAAAACTGTCACCAATTGTTTCGGTTCCTCCCCAACGGTTCTTGTACTCCTTGTCAGCATTGTCCTTTATAATCTTTTCCAGTTCGGTGTATAGCTTGCGCAGTTCATCAATGGAGTAGGTAAAGACAGAGCCTGCATCTGCACGGTTCTTACCGGTAACCTTATTGAATACCTTACCAAGGAACGACTGCGAATCGTTCTTTGTCAGGAAAGGATCGGATAGCTTAATAGTCGGAATGTCTCCCACCTTGTACAGACCGTAACCACCTTCTGCTCCGGGATAGGTTGTTGGTGTAGTTGTACTTGTTTCTTCACTTGTAGGAGCAAAGTCCTTTGTAAGCTGTTTGCTGCCCTCCCTAAGCTCAGTCAAAGCGGCTGTTATATAGTCTCCCTTTGTTGTCTGCAAGCGTTCGTATGATGCTTTCAGCTGTTCGTAGGGTAACGTAAGCAGTACACGTACAGCCGTACTTCGTGTGTCAGAAACCTTGGATTTTAGTTTCTTCTCTATATCTTTGACATCTGTTGTGGTAAATTCTTCCTTGTAGAAGAAGGTTAAGAGGAAGTCAAAGCCATCTTTCTTATTGCCAAAGATATTCTTAACAAGGAACTGGCGACGTACTTCAGGACTGCCTAAAGAGTAATATTCCTTCATAAAGGTGTATAAAGGATTCTTTTTCTCATCTTCTTGGCTATTGTTATAATATCTTATGAAGTGCACTCCCCAGTTAGGCATCTTCTCAAGAAGAATATGGTCAATACTTTCCTGTGTCTTCATTTGGCTGGCAAGTACCCACAGAGCATTGATGAAGCGTTCGCGTGAAAGACGGATTTTGAACCATTCAAAGCCTTTGAAGGTGAAGTCTGTGTTATTCTTAATCTCCTTCTCCCATTTCGCAATCTCATCAAAAAGCTTTTGGAAAAGTTCACGTTTTTTGCTTGAAACCGTTTCAACCTTTCCATATTTATACTTGTCCTCTCTCGCCACATCACTTAGCTGATCAATGAAGAAAGCCTTTGTGAAAGGATCATCCAGATGCTTTGCAAAGAACTCGAAGTGGTCAGTAACTTTGAAATGACTTGAACGGTCAAGATAGTAGATGGCTGCAATACGGTTCTGGAGAGGGGCGTCGCCATCAATTAACTGTAAGGCATCACGCTGTGCAATACTGAAATCCTCAACACCAGCCGTATATAAAGCAATGTAAACGAGTAGTGCATTCGGACCCGTATAGGCTTTTACTCGTTCCTCTGGGTGGGTCAAGAATAGATGAATACCTTCGAAGATAGTTTTGATATCCTTGTCGGAAACAGACTCGTAGCCGATACCAGCCCATGTTTGGACAGATCGTCTAACGGAACTATAACGCAGAAGTCCTTCTTCGGCAATGACATCCAGCATCCGTTTATAGAATGTCAGGCTGTATTCATTACCACATTCTACGATACTCTGGCGCAGACCCTCTTGTAGTTTTGCAGCCCTCAGCACGTTGAGGAGGAGGGTATGCAACTCCTCGTTGTTATTAGACTCTATGGCTGTGATGAGGCTTTGCGTAAGGATTCCGACGTTATTTTCACTGGTCAGTACCTCTTTCACAGCTTCGATAGTTTCTGGTTTCCCCTGCTGGATGGCAGCTGTAAGTACAGGAGTAAATGAGAGGTAATAGCTGGTTATGTCAGGGTATTGTCCACGGATTAGCTCGTCAATTGTGAGACCGTAGGAAGCTGCGGCAAAGAAAGAGCGCATGATATTAGATATATCGTCTGCTCTCTCCTGCAAATCAATATCACCTCTCACATCTATACGATAGATTCCTTTCGTATGGGAAAGGTCTTTGAGCTGTTTCAAATGTATTTCTAAAAGCTGAGAATAATCCTCTGGAAGAATGTGAGGGAGGTTTGCACCTGCAGAAATAAGTTCCTTTATGGTACGGAAAGGAATCTTCTCTTCGTCATAACCTTTGTAAAAAACATTTCGGTAGTAATTGAATTGATAGTCTTCTTCCTTGCATGTGTTTACAAATCTTTTCTCCCATATATTGCATTGGGATAGGTTGATGCTATTGATATATTGTGAACAGTGTTCCTGTAACTCCTTCTTTGTTTTCATATTTTATTCCTTTCAATAAGTTTTTAGATGGTAAATGTGTTCCAGTCAATGCGAATTTGCTGGTTAATAAGACTTATAAAGTAGTGATCTTTGCTGAATCTAATACTTTTTCCCCTCACAATTTTCTCTCTAAGTTTAACCTTAAAAATAAAGACCTGTGAGCATTGTGAGTCTGAGAAAGACGACTTCTGCTCCTTGGCAGAGGGTGATAGGGGCATCCCATTCCGTTATTTCTTCACCGTTGATGAATACTCTGAAGAGACCGTCATCGTATGCCTGCTTTGTTCGTTCCATCGCTTTTGCCATCGTATCGTTGTTTTCGCCATAGTTTTCTGCAAAGCGGATGCGTCCTTCTTCAGCCTGTGCAGCTATCTCACTGTCGGATAACGCATAGTTTTCTTTTGGTGTCTGCGCTTCTGTTAGGCCTTGTAGGGTTAATATGTAGAGTAGGGCTCCGAGCGTATTGACGGTTTCATCAATTTCTACAAGGTGCCTTCCTAATTCTTTTCTACTTCCCAACTTCTTTTTTATAATGTATATATCCATTCCGTTTAGGTATTTTCTTTCTTTTGCAAATATAGGAAATAATCTGTAAACAACTGTCTCTTATTTTGTTTTTGTATGTAGAATGTACAAGGATAGGGTGATAGACTAAAGCTGGTGAGAATAAGAATGAAAAACTAAGATTACTTATAGCCGCAGGAGAGTTCGATAACTACGGTTAGAACAGATATATAGATGAGTAATAAAAGGTATCGGCATGAAAACACATCCTATATAAGAAGGTTATATTGCTTTATTATATATACCTATGATAATACTCTTAACGGGTCTTATTATTTATCTTTAACTGATGTGTTGATGCTCCGCACGTGTGGTGCTGACCAATAGCACAAGATGTGCGGAGCATCAACACTAATGGTGCAAAGAACTAAACACTTTGCAATTTATAGCAAATATGAATATAAATTGTCGTTAAGAAAAGACCATTCTATCAAAAGTAAGCGAGCCTGGTTTTATTAGTAGGCTTATTCTCAAAGAAAATTACATCCTTATTTGTAGGCAAGATTTTTAGATGTGCCACTTATTCAATTTCTGTTTTATAAGATAGAATGATATAAAAAGAAAAGCGGAGGTCTTTAAAGACTTCCGCTTAATTCTTGAAGGGTGGGTGGTGGGATTCGAACCCACGACATTCAGAACCACAATCTGACGCTCTAACCAACTGAACTACATCCACCATATTGGCTATTTCTTTTTAGCGAGTGCAAAGGTACGGGTTTTATTTGGACTGACCAAATATTTCCCGTACTTTTTTTATTATTTCCCTTATTTTGCTGGTGCTGCTGGTGTTGCTGGAGCCTGTGCTGCTGGAGCAGCCTGCTTCTGCTGGCTTGCACCGAAGTTAGGCAAGTTGTTAGGGTTTGTTGTATTGTCCTGTACTGCAGCTTTCTCGATAACACTTGCATCTGTGCTTGCTGATGGTGCAACGTAAGCACTTGCTACGCTGATAACAACCATTGCGATAGCTAAACCCCATGTAGTCTTCTCTACGAAGTCTGTAGTCTTGCGAACACCCATGATAGCATTAGATGATGAGAAGTTTGATGAAAGACCACCGCCCTTTGATTCTTGAATCAGAACGACGCCAATCATCAAGAGTGCTGCAATCACGATAAGAATTACGAATAACGTGTACATTTTCTTGTCTTATTTTTTATTGTTATTTATTATCAATTTCTCCAAAAATCGTATTTGGTCTGCAAAGTAACGATTTTTTTTCGGATATACCAAATTTAATCGCCTAATAATTTCCAATGCCTTAGAATATCGACCTTGTTTTATATAAATTCGTGCTAATGTCTCAGTGAAGTAACCAGTATCTTCATTTTCAGCTGCTTCATTGTGGTCATTCTCTTCTGGTTCGTACTCTGTTTCGTCTTGTAAAGTGATTTTACCTCCTTCATTGTAGATGAAATCGTCGATAAGTTCTTGTCCTCTCAATTGTGGAGTAACATGCTCATTTTGCTTACTTTCGCTTTCCAATAGATAGGCAACGTAGTCTACTGTGGCATCAGCAGGCGTTGGCTTGCGTCTTCCTTCCGTTTCTTGTGTAGCCTCTCCATCCTCAGGGATTTGCTCCAAGAAGGTGTCGATAAGCGATGTTGTACGATCTTGATCTTGCCCAGTAGTCATTTCTGAGTTGATAGTTGCCGACTGCTTATCTGTTTTTTTCTGCTGTGGAATTAGCTGATAGTGGGCATCTTCAACGAGTTTGAAGAGGATATGACGGTCAGAGATGTATACAGCTGCGCGTCGTAACTCATCATCAAAAGTGGGGTCATGGAGCAGAAAGAGATTCTGCAACAACAGAATACGAGCTGGCTGATAATAAGGATAAAGCGCAAGCATACTCCGGAGATCGTATAAGGTCTCCTTGTTTAGATTCTCCGGATGATTAATAAGATTGGCTATATCCATAGGGTGATAGGCGTTTATGAGGGGTGATAAAGAATATTAGTCAATGAAATTAAAAGTGATGATGTAAGATGATTACCAGTTAGCAACAGTTGCATTGAATATCTGGTCGGTAAGATCCTTCACCATCTGTGTGACGAGCTCCTCTTGTACAGAATTCAAACTGCGGACTGTTTCATAGCTTGCCGTGGCTGTGAACTGACGTTCAAAGTCCTCGCTATGGTTTGTATTGTTCGTAAAGCGTACGTTAACAGTGATGGAAAGTTCTGTCTGTGCAGAGTATCCTTCACTTGATACGCTCTTATTACGTTGCTGATACTGTGTGATTTCACCTTCAATCTTCATGTCACCATTACGCTTTACTTGCTGTAGGCGAGTGTGGTTAGCAAAGACATCTTTCAATTGATTGTTGAACATCGGTCCCATTGGTCCCCATACGTATGTAGAGCGGATAGGGAAATCTGCAATCTGAATGGTGCGCACCTTACTATAATCAATACTTGCACCATTAAATTTATAGGATACACTACAAGCTGCCAGCAAGAGCAAGCAGATAGCTGTCACACCCCATTTCAGTGGGTGAATAGATGTGAATTTCTTTCCTATCTTCATTGTTTTCTAAGAGGGTAGCTCCCTTTGTGTCTATTGATATTAATCTTTGTCTAATCCGTATTGCCTGATTCGGCGATAGAGTGTGCGGTCGCTGATACCTAACTCTAATGCAGCCTTTTTTCGATTACCATTGTTACGTTCTAAGGCTTTTTCCACCAGTTGCTTTCCAATATCATTGAGGTTAAGCGTTTCTGGTTCAGATATTTCTTCTGCCACAGCGTCTTCAACCTGTGCTATTGTTCTTGTCGGAGTAATAGGCTGTTTGTTTGTGGTGGCAGGAAGGTTAGATACTGTTGATGGCGCAGGCTGGAATCCACTCGCACCATTTAGTTGTCTGCTTACCTCTAATTGTTTGCGAACGTTGTTGAGGTCACGACGTAAATCGCTTACATTACCTCTCAACTCATAGAGAATCTTGTAGAGAATCTCACGTTCACTCTCGTAGCTGTGTGAACCACCGCTTTGTATCGTAGCGAGCTGTGTGCTGTCTTGGTCACGTGGGATGAAGTGTAACAGTGTTTCTGCATCAATCTCACGCTTCTCGCTTAGGACAGACATCTGTTCGGTAATGTTCTTTAATTGGCGAACATTTCCAGGCCATTTGTACTGTAACAGAATTTGACGTGCTTCATCTGTGAGTGTAATCTTTGGAAGACGATACTTCTCAGCCATCTGCATAGCAAAGAGGCGGAAGAGAAGCACGATGTCTTCGCCACGATCACGGAGTGGTGGCATCTTGATTGGAATCGTGTTAAGTCGATAGTACAAATCCTCACGGAACTTGCCTTCGCTAACAGCTTTCTGCATGTTGACGTTAGTAGCAGCTACGATACGTACGTTTGTCTTACGGATTTCCTGACCTCCAACACGGATATATTCACCTGTTTCGAGTACACGAAGCAGTCGAGCCTGTGTAGCTAAAGGAAGTTCACCCACCTCATCGAGGAAAATCGTTCCCTTGTTGGCTATACCGAAATAGCCCTCACTCTCGCCAATAGCTCCCGTGAAAGAACCCTTCTCGTGTCCGAAAAGCTCACTGTCAATGGTTCCTTCTGGGATAGAACCACAGTTGATAGCAAAGTATTTCTCACGGCGACGAGGAGAGTTGTCGTGGATTACACGTGGGATAATCTCTTTACCAACACCGCTCTCACCGATAATCAACACAGACAAATCTGTGGGTGCTACCTGTAAGGCAACATCCAAAGCACGATTCAGTTCGTCGTTGTTACCGACAATGTTATATCGTTGTTTGGTTTTCTGTAATTCTGTTGTATTCATTTAACTGACAAATTTACCTATTTTATTTGAAAAATCTGCAACTTTGGCAGACTTTAACAACTTTCTTTCTGTCTTTCTCTGCTATCCTCAGATGGAACAAAGCAACTTGTTTTGAATTATTTTCATGAAAAGAAATATTTATTTTCGTGAACATAATTGTTTCTTTTCATGAAGAAAAATAATTATTTACATGAAAATAATTTGCAGTGTATAAATCTATCGAGTGTTGATTACTTGTTTTTCTTCCTGTCCAACTTGATAAGTAACAAGCCAATAGCTGTCCAAATAAGTTCACGTATACGGACAAGTAGCGCGACAAAGATACCTGCTTCGAGTGTGAGTCCTAAGCCTTTTATAGACATGAGGAAGCCTCCTTCGCGACCACCTAATTGTAGCGGCATGAAGAAGAGCATATTGGCAAAAAGAGAGGTAAAGGCAAGGATGAGAAT
Organism: Prevotella melaninogenica; assembly: GCF_003609775.1. Lineage (NCBI taxonomy): Bacteria > Pseudomonadati > Bacteroidota > Bacteroidia > Bacteroidales > Prevotellaceae > Prevotella > Prevotella melaninogenica. The sequence goes on along the minus strand of NZ_AP018049.1, from coordinate 1,112,636 downwards.
ACAATCAAAGTAATTGACAGATGGTAGCAATACCAAAAGAATGAAGAATATCTCTAAAGCACTACAAATTCTACAAGACAATTCAAGCAGAACAACAGTGAGGAAGGTTCGAGGATTTTGGTTATGGAGTGATGCTATCTGTGTGTCAATCCTGTCGAGTTCTTCTTTATGATTGGCAACAAAGGGTTCTGCCCACCTTTTTATAAAAGGTATATGGCGAACAAGGTTCATTACACGGACTGCTAACCCTTTCTTATACCCAGTGAGGAAGAACCAAATTGCAGATACACAGAAGGCAAAGACTACTGCTAACATTACACCCATCATGAGATTGATAGGCTGTGTAAGGATATAAAGAAAGATAGAAATAAGCCAAAACCAGAAATGACTAAAGATATGTGTCATGGCATAAAGGACGACAGAAGATGTAGCACGTTCTGCTCCAATCTTCGGTGTCAATTCCATGATACGATATGGTTCACCACCCATTAGTCCTCCGGGAGTAGCGTAGTTAAGCGCAAAGCCTGATACAGTAACCTTATAGAGCCAAAAGAATGAAACCTTCTTTCTCTCCTCAGCATCTTGTGTCTGACTGCGTATAATTGTAAGCCAAGCAGCTGTATTAAATATGTATAGGAATGCCCATAGTATAACTACAGCAAAGAACCAGTAGCCTGCATGCTGGATTTTCTGCCATGCATCAGCAAAGTCAAGGTTGTACACCATAATACAGAGTACAACCAAGCCAAAAGTGAAGAAGATGTTCTGAAACTTTTTGTTCATAAGTCTTCTCTATCAAGATTCATTATTAAGAATGAAGGAAGACACAATTAGTGTGTCTCCTTCGCATTACGGTTTTCGCCATTGTTTAGTATACGATCCTCACGCTTACGTGGAATAGCAAAGCGCACCTTGTCGCTTTCGTCTCTTCTTTCCTTGTAAAGTTTTGGAAGTGGATTGCCCATTGGTGCATCATATTCTGCACGATTGCGGAAGATGTCGATAGCAAGGTAGATTGCATGACGGAATGGTTGCTCATCAACAATACCCTTACCAGCTAATGAAAGGCTATCAGGAATTTCTGCAGAAGTGCGAACGAGTGGTAATCCTGCTGTGTAAATGATGCCATGAGACGCTGAAAGCGTACGGAAAGGAGCAAGCCCTTGTTCGTAATACATTGCCAAGATACCATCAAAATGCTCTGTGTTATTGCACCCAAAGAACGTATCGGCAGGGTAAGGACCAAAGGCTTGTATGCCATTCTCAACAAGTTCGTCAATAGCGGGCAAGATTATCTCATGCTCTTCAGAACCTAACAAGCCGTTGTCGCCAGCTTTAGGGTTTAAGCCAAGCACGGCAATGCGTGGACAAGAAAGGCGGAAGTCACGGCGAAGGCTCTTAAAGAGTGCACTCGCATTATTGATTATACTTGCCTTTGAGATTGACTCAGCTACTTGACGCAGTGGGAGATTACGTGTAGCAAGGGCAACGCGTAGTCCGTCATTAATCAAGACAGATAATGCTTGCTCTTCTGATTCCATGTGATCTTCGATATATCTGCTCTGACCACTGAAGTGGAAGTGCTCGTTATTGTCAATAGGAGCTGTAACGAGAACGTCAAATAGACCCTGACGATAGTCCTCTAATGCTTTGTCAACAGCACGCAAGCCTGCAACACCAGACTCTTCTGAAGCTGCGCCCAATTCAACCTTAATCTCGTCGTCAAATACAGGGAGTAGGTTGAGTCGTCCGTCTTGTGCCTCTGATGCATCTTTAATGATGGTAAAGTTAGCTTCAATGTCGAGTGCATTACGGTGGTAGGTGGCTACTTTAGGTGAACCATAGACGATGGGCGTACAAAGCTCCAGCATCTCTGGTTCGGCAAAGGTCTTAAAGATAAGCTCATATCCAATGCCGTTAGTATCTCCGTGTGTAATCGCTACGCGGACTCTTTTATTATCGTTCATATAATTATATCTTGTATTATTTTGTAATATTCCGTTTCCTTTTGGTTCTCAAGCGTAGTCTCTTAGTCTTCTTACTTTTTCTTATCTTACTCTTTTTACTTTTTCCCTCTTCCTCTTTCTTCTTCAATCTTCTTTGCTGTTGAGAGCAGACCGCAGGCTGCAAAGATATCCTGTCCACGACTGGCACGGATAGTTGTGAAGACTCCATGTTGTGTCAGATAGTTTCTGAATTTCTCCATTTTCTTGTCATCAACACCCTGCAATGGGATATTTGGGATAGGATGGAAGCGAATAAGATTCATTCGACAGTCTAATCCTTTGAGTAGTTCTACGATGGCTTTCGCATGCTTCTCGCTGTCATTAAAGTCCTTGAAGACAATATATTCGAATGACAAGCGGCGTTGATGCGAGAAATCATAATTGCGGAGTAACTCGATAATACTATCAATAGACATTCCTCTTTCTGCTGGCATCAACTCCGAACGCTGGTCGTGTAGAGGGGTGTGCATACTGATAGCAACGTGGCAGTCGCTCTCATCGAGGAATCGTTTGAGCTTTCCTTTGACACCCACACTGCTCACAGTGATGCGTTTTGGTGACCATCCGTAACCGAAATCAGCTGTCATAATCTCTGTGGTACGCAGTACGTTGTCAAGATTATCCATTGGTTCGCCCTGACCCATGAAGACGATATTCGTCAGTTTGTCACGTTCAGGGAGGGAATAAATCTGATTGAGTATGTCTGTAGCCGAAAGGCTACCTTCGAAACCCTGCTTTCCTGTCTGACAGAAGAGGCAGTTCATCTTACATCCTACTTGTGAAGAAACACAGAGCGTGGCACGGTCTTCATCGGGTATATACACCGTTTCAACAAACTTACCACTATCAGTAGGGAAGAGGTATTTGATGGTTCCGTCCTTAGAATGCTGTGCATCAATAGGCTCTTTACAGCCAACAGCATATTCAGCAGCCAGTTTCTCTCTGTTTGCTTTAGAGATGTTAGTCATCTCGTCAATACTTTTCACATGCTGTGTATAGAGCCATTTGGCTATCTGTCCGCCTGTAAAAGCTGGCATTCCGAGCGACTTAGCAACCTCTTTCAGTTCGCCAAGTGTCATTCCCAACAAATACTTCTTTGCACTTTCCATTCTCGTTCTCAATGTTTTGTTGCTGCAAAGATAACGAAAAAATAGCTAATATTAGTGTTTTCCTTTCTTTTTTGCCACACTTCGATAATATGGAGTGGTAAAGTCTACTAAAGTAAGAAGAGATTTATCACGTATTATACAATAGTTTTTTTGATTTCATTTTCCTGTCATTTTTAACATTTAGCGTAAGTGTATTATAAATCAACCGTTTATGTATCAACCTTGGATGACAGAAGTGACAGGAAAGTTTGTGTTAGAGAAATCGTTTGTCAATTACGAACTATTCCTTTTCACGTCATCAAAGCTTCCACACTATGTTTCGTTTACACAACTTGTATTATTGGGTAGTATTGTGTAGTATGGAGATATTTCTGTAAATGTAATAAATATATGAAGTAAAAGAATTAAAAGTAAAAAGGCTCTGTCTTTAAAGCTTTATTTCGTTTTTCTTACAGTTGTTTTTGGCTTTTCATAGCTTTTTTGTATCTTTGAAGCGGATTTGGCTAAGCCAGTCCATTACATTGTTGGTAAATAAAGCATTCGCTATTATTCGCGTTCAGCCAAAAGCCTCGGAAACTTCTTGGAAATAATGTAACATGAATAATATGTGACGAGCGTATCGTATGGTATGCTTCGGACAATTAATTAATAGCAATGCACACGCAATAGGCGTGGTGCATTCTTGTTAGTTGTCTGAGGTTTCCATCCGAGGCTGCCTCATAGCTGAACGCAATAAGGTGCATCCACGCCTTTATTGTGTCTTGGCGTGATTGATAGTCGTAATGCATAAGACTATCATTCATAATGGCAAATAAAAACCTAAATGCTGCAAAGACAGCTAAAAAAGACGAGTTTTATACGCAGTTGAGCGATATAGAACGAGAATTACAACATTATTGGAAACACTTCCGTGGAAAGACAGTGCTCTGTAATTGTGATGACCCTTACGAGAGTAACTTTTTTAAGTATTTTGCTTTACGCTTTAATCAGTTGGGATTAAAGAAACTTATCTGCACCTGTTATAATGGCTCTCCAATGCAAGGTAACGAGTTGGTGTTCCGTTTTGATGATGCAGACTCCGAACCACAGAAGGTTGCTTATAAGATGGAAGTAACCGAAGTGAAGGATATGAATGGGGATGGAGCTGTTGATTTATCCGATGTTCGTTATCTTTTAATGAATGATAAGAATGTGATGTCTATTCTGCAGACAGGTGATTTCCGTTCACCTGAGTGTGTTGCTCTTTTGAAGGAAACTGATATCGTTGTTTCTAATCCGCCTTTCTCTTTATTCCGAGAGTATATAGGACAGTTAATGGCTTACGATAAGAAGTTTATTATTGTGGGGCATCAGAATGCTATTACGTATAAGGAAGTATTCCCACTCATCAAAGAGAATAAGCTATGGTTAGGTTATGGATTCAAAGGAGGAGCAACTCATTTCTATTCACCGTATGAAGATACGGCAACGGCTGGTAATCATAAAGAAGACCAAATACGTGTGTCTGGGGTCAATTGGTTTACTAACTTGGAAATACCCAAGCGCAATGAAGAGTTAGATTTAGTATGTCGCTATTCACCAGAGGAGTATCCAAAGTATGATAACTATGATGCTATTAATGTTGGACGTACTCAAGATATTCCCATGGATTATAAAGGGTTAATGGGAGTTCCTATAACTTTTCTCGATAAGTATAATCCAAATCAGTTTGAAATTATTTGGCAAGCAAGTGGGAATACACGTGCTTCTGCTCCCAAGGAAGTATTAGAAATAATGGGTTATACTAATCATAAAGAAGATCGAGGCGGTTGTGGAGTCGTTAATGGTAAACGACAATATAGTAGAATAATTATTCGTAATAAACGTCTTTAAATATTTTCGGTCTTAAACTATCATAGAATAAGGATATATTCAATAAGAAGTCTTATGATGACAATCAAACAAATAGAGGTAACTGTTGGTGATATAGCACGTGGTTATATTAACAATGAGGAGCAGGGAGTGCGTGGTTATGGTGGACAATTGGACATTCGTCCACCTTATCAACGTGAGTTTATATATAATGAGAGCGAACAACAAGCTGTAATCTCAACAGTCTTGAAGGGTTATCCACTCAATGTTATGTATTGGGTAAGGCGTAGTGAGGATGCAGAATGTCCTTATGAAGTGATGGATGGACAGCAAAGAACGCTCTCACTCTGTGAGTATGTAGACGGAAAGTTTGCTTATGACTTCAAAAACTTTTTCAATCAACCTGCAGATATACAGAAACTTATCCTCGATTATCCGTTGACTATCTACCTTTGTGAGGGCGAACCCTCAGAGAAGTTAGAATGGTTCAAGACAATAAATATTGCAGGTAAACCCCTAAACGAGCAGGAGATAAATAATGCTGTCTATGCTGGTCCGTTTGTTACGGATGCTAAACGCCATTTCTCTAAGTCAAACTGTGGTGCATATCGTTTGGGAAAAGACTTGGTTAATGGTACGCCAATTCGACAAGAGTTCTTGAAGAAGGCACTGGAATGGATGGCAGAACACGAAACAAGAGAAGGAAAACCGCAGTCTGTGGTTGGTTATATGGCGGAACATCAGCATGACCCAAATGCAAATAATCTTTGGACTTACTTTCAGAATGTACTCAATTGGACTATAACAAACTTTGATTTGAAGAAGTTTAAAAAGATTATGAAGGGTCTTAATTGGGCTTTATACTATGATAAATATCACAGTACAACTCTTGACACAGCAGACTTAGCCAGCAGAATCTCTAAACTGATTCTTGATAGTGATGTACAGAAACAAATGGGTATAATTCCATACGTGCTGACAGGAGATGAGCGTCACCTCGATTTGCGTGGTTTTCCAGATGATATTAAACTTACTGTGTGGGAAAAGCAACATCATATTTGTCCGTCTTGTCAAAAAGAGTTTGATTATGAGTTTATGGAGGGTGACCATATTACTCCATGGCGTGAAGGCGGAAGAACTGTGATAGAAAACTGTCAGATGCTTTGTCGTGAGTGTAATAGGCGGAAAGGAGGTCGTTAGATTTCTCACTTCTTATATGCTTTTGAAATAGGGATGTTTGTTTGCTTTTGGTCGTTAAACGCCTTTCTTCTTACAAGCGATTACGCTTTTCCTCAGCATCATTTTGTGTGGTGTTAAGGCTTAGCACCATTGGTGCTTACCATGAACACAATATGTGTTCGGCACTAACACAATGATAATAAAGCATAAGTGAGGGGCTTATCGTTCCTATTAAGGCAGTTTAATAGTGGTTGTTAAGCATGTTGTAGGTGCAAAATGATGTTAAATTTAACGTGTGATCGCTTGCGATATAAGTGTCTTTTTATATCTTTGCAATTGAAAATAATGGTTTAGTAAGATTTGATTAAGAAAAGATTGTAAAGACGATTAATTAGTAAAGGTATTTCCGGGGGCGTGACACAGACATCAGTTAACGCTGAGAGAAGGTGTTGCGACCCCATTTACAAAGAAACAGGATGAACAAAGTAAAGATGATTTTCCGCCTCCTTTTAGGAGCATTTATGACGTATGCGGGTGTGTCGCATCTAACGTTTAACCGATTGGAGTTCGTGGCACAGGTGCCTATGTGGCTTCGATTCTCAGAGGGATTTACCGATTTCGTGGTACTTTCTTCAGGTGTAGTAGAGATTGCTTTAGGATTGAGTATGCTACTCTTGTATAAGCATAAGGCGGTAGTAGGAGCGTTGCTCGCCCTCTTCTTTGTTCTCATCTTCCCTGGAAACCTCAATCAATATTTCTATCATATTGATTCGTTCGGACTGAATACTGATACTGCACGCCTCATCCGACTATTCTTCCAGCCTGTACTGATAGCATGGGCATTGTGGTCTACTGGTGGATGGAAGGTTTGCAAGGAGTGGATTTCGAAGATAAGAAAATAAATCATTGGGATTCGGAATAGACTTTGGAAGGACTGAAATGGTTTTGATTAATGCTCTCCAAGCCTATGAAAGATAAGACTTAAAAGTTTGATATATAGCCTTTACGGCTTATAAAATATTATTGTAGAATTTAATAAAGAGTAAAGAATTATGGCAACAGTTTATGATTTCAGTTTGAAAGACAAGAAAGGTAACGAGGTAAGTCTCGAGACATATAAGGGTAAGGTACTTCTTATCGTAAACACAGCAACAGGTTGTGGCTTCACTCCACAGTATGAGGAGTTGGAGGCAATGTACCGCAGTCTGAAGGAGAAGGGTCTTGAGATTCTCGATATTCCATGTGACCAGTTCGGTCATCAGGCTCCAGGTACAGACGAGGAGATTCATGAGTTCTGTACAGCAAAGTTCGGTACTGACTTCCCACAGTTCAAGAAGAGCGAGGTGAATGGTGCTAACGAGCTCCCTCTCTACACATGGTTGAAGAGCGAGAAGGGCTATGCTGGCGGTGCATACGAGGAGAAGTTGGCTGCTATCATGGAAGACCTTTACAACAAGGCAAACACAGAGCCACGCAAGCAGAATGACATCCAGTGGAACTTCACTAAGTTCCTCGTTAACCGCAATGGTGAGGTTGTTGCACGCTTCGAGCCTACAGTAGACCTCAAGGAGGTTCAGAAGGCTGTTGAGGCTGCGCTTTAATTAGAAGCTGATAGGTAAGTTTTAATAATCCCTTGTGGGACAATCGTTTAGGAGTTGAAGGTTTTAGTGGGGTTAAGCCATTACTGTTTCTTTCCAAAGAACAGCAATGCAAGGATATGAAAGGTATCGGCTTAATCCCTACTAAATTCCTTCGCTCCTTTTTATTAGGGCAATTTAGAGTAAGAATGGCTGTAAATATAGACGAATTTCGCAAAGAGGTCTATAACGTTGTGGCATCAATTCCGAGTGGTCGTGTGCTGAGTTATGGGCAGATAGCATGGCTTGTAGGCTGTCCTCGTCATGCTCGTTTGGTTGGAAAAGTACTACATGATGTCTCTGAAGCAGAATATTTGCCATGTCATCGGGTCGTTAATGGTAGCGGACGTACGGCTCCTTGTTGGAAAGAACAGCGAAACTTGTTGAAGGCAGAGGGAATAACCTTCCGTGCCAATGGCTGTGTAGATATGAGAAAATGGCAATGGAAACTGGAGGGATAAGGTTTTTGTTGTCTTTTTTCTATCCTTATTCTATGACTATATTATAACGACAAGATACAAAGTAAACCCCTTTCTTTTTGATTTATGTCTGTCATTCCTTTGTAGACTGAAATAAAAGCATTAATTTTGTAGGCATAAAAAGAAAAGCAAATGCAGGCAATGATTTTTGCAGCCGGGCTCGGTACCCGTTTGAAACCGCTTACTGACACAATGCCAAAAGCGTTGGTAAGGGTGGGAGGTGCGCCACTGCTTGAGCATGTTGTCAGAAGATTGACAGATGCTGGTTGCAGTCGTATGGTTGTCAATGTACATCATTTTGCAAACCAGATAACAGACTATTTGGATGCACACAACTATGGTGTGGATATCTATGTGTCTGATGAAACAGAGCAGCTCCTTGATACTGGTGGTGGTATCAAGCGAGCTGCTTCGCTTTTTAATCAGCATCAGCCAGTGCTGATTCATAATGTTGACATATTAAGTAATGTGGATTTAGCAGCTTTCTATCGTCATGCTTTAGAAACAAAGGCAGATGCTCTGCTGTTGGTAAGCCGTCGTGTGACCCAACGTTACTTGGTTTTCGACAGCAATATGCGCTTAGTGGGGTGGACAAATGTGGCTACAGGCGAGGTGAAGTCTCCTCATGCCGAGTTACGTCAGTTGCATTTTGTTTCCCCAACAGAGGCAGAAAGTTCTTATTTTCAGAACAACTGCTACCTCTGTGCCTTCTCTGGTATTCACGTGTTAGCTTCCTCTGCGGTAGAAGCTGTAGAAGCTGTTGAAGCGGATAAGTTCCCAATCATGGAGTTCTATCTCAATAATTGTGACAGACTTGATATCCGTGGAGAACTAAAAACCGACCTCCATCTGCTTGATGTAGGCAAACTCGACAGTTTGCAGGCTGCTGAAGACTTTATTGCAAATTCAGAGTATCGAAGCTCCAAGACGGAGAACTGATATTCTTTAAATACATTCATTTACATGCAACAGAAGATTATCATTTTGGATTTCGGCTCACAGACGACACAGCTTATCGGCCGTCGTGTACGTGAGTTGGATACCTTCTGCGAGATCCTCCCTTACAACAAGTTCCCGAAGGATGACCCATCTGTGATTGGTGTGATTCTTTCTGGCTCACCTTATTCCGTACATGATCCAGAGGCTTTCAAGGTAGACCTCAGTCAGTTTATCGGTAAGATTCCAGTTCTCGGTATCTGTTATGGTGCTCAGTACCTCTCTTATTCAAATGGAGGTAAGGTTGAGCAGACGGGTACACGTGAGTATGGTCGTGCCAACTTAGAGAGTATCGACCTTAACAACCGCCTTTTTGCAGGCTTTGAGAAAGGCTCGCAGGTATGGATGAGTCACGGTGACACGATTACTGCTATCCCAGAGGATTACGATATCATTGCCTCAACTGGTGACGTTAAGTATGCTGCTTTTGCATCAAAGACACAGCCTGTGTGGGCAGTTCAGTTCCATCCAGAGGTTTACCACTCATTGCAGGGTAAGCAGTTGTTGGAGAACTTCGTTGTAAATATCTGTGGTAGCAAGCAGGAGTGGAGTGCAGCTTCATTCGTAGAAAGTGCTGTTCAGGAGATTCGTGAGCAGGTGGGTAACGACCGTGTTATCCTTGGTCTTTCAGGTGGTGTTGACTCTTCTGTTTGTGCAGTATTGCTCAATAAGGCTATCGGTAAGAACCTTACTTGTATCTTCGTAGACCATGGTATGCTCCGTAAGAACGAATTTACAAAGGTGATGGATGCTTATAAGGGACTCGGGTTGAACGTTATCGGAGTTGATGCTTCTGAGCAATTCTTTAAGGATCTTGAAGGAGTTACTGACCCAGAGCAGAAACGTAAGATTATTGGTCGTGACTTCGTTGAGGTGTTTAATGCTGAGGCAAAGAAGATTACTGATGCTAAGTGGCTTGCACAAGGTACTATTTACCCAGACCGTATTGAGAGTCTGAGTATTACAGGTATGGTTATTAAGAGTCACCATAACGTGGGTGGTCTTCCAGAAGAGATGCATCTTCAGCTTTGTGAGCCACTTCGTTGGCTCTTCAAAGACGAGGTTCGCCGTGTAGGTTATGAGCTTGGAATGCCAGAACGTCTTATCAAGCGTCATCCATTCCCAGGTCCTGGTCTTGCTGTTCGTATCTTGGGTGATATTACTCGTGATAAGGTTCGTATTCTTCAGGATGCTGATGATATCTATATCGAGAAGATGCACAACTATACTATGCCAGATGGTTCAAGTCTTTACGACCACGTTTGGCAGGCAGGTACCGTATTGCTCTCTACGATTCGTTCAGTAGGAGTGATGGGTGATGAGCGTACTTACGAGCATCCTGTTGCTCTCCGTGCCGTTACATCAATGGACGCAATGACAGCTGACTGGGCACACCTCCCTTATGACTTCATGGCAGATGTTTCTAATGAAATCATCCGTAAGGTAAAGGGAGTCAACCGCGTATGTTACGATATCTCTTCAAAACCACCTTCAACAATTGAGTGGGAGTAAGAAAGAAAATAGACAAATATAGAAGGATAGGGATGCAAGGGCGTCCCTATTTTTCGTTATACAATATTATAAAGAAATAAGAAAGGAAATTATATTGGACTTTAGGATAGTGTAAGATATTGTTTGTTGTATTGATAATCAGGTTGTAAAGTCTTGTTTTAGTTGGTTGGTTTCATTACAGTCTTTTATTCGTTGCAAATTATTTACGTGAAAAAAAATATTTCTTTTCATGAAGAAAAATATTTATGTTCATGAAAATAATTCTTTTCTTTCATGAAGAAAATTCGGGGAACAATACTTTGTTGTCCGAATAAAGGGGAAACTTCATTGTTTTGATGCAGCGTTTTTAGTTGCATTAGAAGGTTGATATTAGAATAGAAGATACGTAGGAAGCAAAGTCTTTCGGTAATCTCAATGAAAGGAGATGGGTGTTGATGTCAACAAAAAAAGTCCGAAGAATCATTACGACTCTTCGGACTTATTATGTCTGTATTTCAGATAGTTGCTTACTTATTTTTTAGCAAGTCGCGAATTTCAGAGAGAAGTTTCTCCTCGTTAGTTGGCTCTGGATCAGGTGCAGGAGCAGCTGGTTCCTCTTCCTTCTTCTTAGAGAGTTTGTTGATACCCTTTACCATCATGAATACACAGAAAGCGATGATAATAAAGTCAAGCAATGTCTGCAAGAAGTTACCATAGTTGATGGTTGCAGGAGCAGGAGCAGTAACACCAGGAATCTCTACCTGTGGAAGTGTGTACTTTAAGTCTTCGAAGTTAACGCCACCGATAAGCCATCCGATAGGAGGCATGATGATATCGTCAACGATAGATGAAACAATCTTGCCGAAAGCACCACCGATGATTACACCGACAGCCATATCAACAGCATTACCCTTTACTGCAAATTCCTTGAATTCTTGAATAAGTTTGCTCATAATTAATTTTGTTGTTAATTTATTTGTTTGTCTTGCGTTTTATACTAATACCCTTTCTTTTGTTATATAGACTTTGCAATCTCGGTTTGTTGTATTGCGTCTGATTGCCTATGTATGCGAAACGAGCTATTTTTTATAATAATTAATACGCTAAGCGTCTGCAAAAATAAAAAAAAAATTGTATCTTTGCAATCGTAAGAAAGAAAATCTTCTATAAGGAGGTAAAAAGAGAATCGTTTTTATAAACTTTTATAAATAATTTAAAGTAAAATGGTAAATGTAGCTATTAACGGCTTTGGCCGTATTGGTCGTCTCGCATTCCGTCAGATGTTCGAGGCTGAAGGTTATGAGGTTGTTGCAATTAACGACTTGACAAGTCCTAAGATGCTTGCTCATCTTTTGAAGTATGATACCGCTCAGGGTGGTTTCGCTGGCAAGTTCGGTGAGGGTAAGCACACTGTAGAGGCTACTGAGAATTCAATCATCGTTGATGGTAAGGAGATTAAGATCTCTGCTGAGATGGACGCTGCTAACTGCCCATGGGCTGCTAACAACGTAGACGTAGTTCTCGAGTGTACAGGTTTCTATACATCTAAGGCTAAGGCTGAGGCTCACCTCAAGGCTGGTGCTAAGAAGGTAGTTATCTCTGCTCCTGCAGGTAACGATCTTCCAACAGTTGTTTTCAATACTAACCACGAGACTTTGACTGCAGCTGATACTGTTATTTCTGCAGCTTCTTGTACAACAAACTGCTTGGCTCCAATGGCAGCTGCGTTGAACGCATACGCTCCAATCCAGTCAGGTATCATGTCAACAATCCACGCTTACACTGGCGACCAGATGATTCTCGACGGTCCACAGCGCAAGGGTGACCTCCGTCGTTCACGTGCAGGTGCTTGCAACATCGTTCCTAACTCAACTGGTGCTGCTAAGGCTATCGGTCTCGTTATTCCTGAGTTGAATGGTAAGTTGATCGGTTCTGCACAGCGTATCCCAACTCCAACAGGTTCTACAACAATCCTCGTTGCTGTTGTTAAGGGTAACGACGTAACTGTTGAGGGTATCAATGCTGCAATGAAGGCTGCTGCTAACGAGAGCTTCGGTTATACTGAGGATGAGATCGTATCTTCTGATATCATCGGTATGCGCTATGGTTCATTGTTCGATGCAACTCAGACTATGGTAAGTAAGATCGACGATAACACTTATCAGGTACAGGTAGTTTCTTGGTACGACAATGAGAACTCTTATACTTCTCAGATGGTTCGTACAATCAAGTACTTCGCAGAGTTGAAGTAATACCAACCGTAAGGTCATCTGCAATCTTCTCTTGCGTAGAGAGTGATTGACGGATAAAATAATAGTCCCTGTCAGCTTGCTGGCAGGGATTTTTTTGTTATCTTTGCGACATGAAGAACGAACATGTGGGTGAGAAAACTGCTGCAGGTATTGCTTTTGACAAGCGTATGATTACTATTCTTGGTCCTACGGCTTCGGGAAAGACCGATCTTGCTGCGCATTTAGCTGCTCGGCTCAACGCTGAAATCATCAGTGCTGACAGCCGTCAGGTGTATCGTGGCATGGATATCGGTACGGGTAAAGACTTGGCCGACTATACGGTTGAAGGGCATACCATACCTTATCACCTTATAGATATATGTGAGCCTGGAACGAAGTATAATCTCTTTCGCTATCAGCAGGACTTCCTTGATAGTTATGAGGATATACGGAGTAGGGGAGTGCTGCCCATTCTTTGTGGTGGTACTGGACTTTATATTGAGGCTGTGTTGAAGGGCTATAGCCTTTCACCTGTACCACAGAATCCCGAACTTCGCAAAGAGTTGGAAGATAAGACGCTTGAGGAACTAACTGCAATGCTCGTTGATTTGAAGGCAAAGAACCATTCTGTCATGCACAACAAGACAGATGTTGACTCTTGCCAGCGTGCTATTCGTGCAATAGAGATAGAAACCTATAATCTTACAAAGCCAACAGAAGAACGACAATGTCCACCGATTGACTCATTAATAATAGGTGTAGACATTGATCGTGAGATGCGAAGAAAGAAGATAAGCAACCGTCTGAAAGTGCGTCTGGAGGAAGGAATGGTTGACGAGATTGCAGGGCTTTTGAAACGAGGTATTTCTGCAGAAGACCTTATTTATTATGGTCTGGAATATAAGTTCGTGACAGAGTATCTCATAGGGAAGCTATCTTACGATGAGATGTTCCGACAGTTAGAAATCGCTATTCATCAGTTTGCAAAGCGACAGATGACGTGGTTCCGTGGTATGGAGCGTCGTGGCTTTACAATACATTGGGTAAATGCTGCGCAAAAGATGGAAGATAAAGTAGAAGAAATATTGAGCTTATGGTAGAGGAAGGAAGATGGGGCATTATTTATTGCCCCAAAGGTGGATTACTTGCTAATCCTGTAAAGCGTTGGGAGCAGACTGAACGCTGTCTGCAAGCACATAATATACAATATGATATGGTGCAAAGCGAGAATCCACGTAGCGTGGAACGCTTGGTACGTATGCTGATAAGCAATGGTTACAAGACCATTATTATCTATGGTGGTGACTCTGCACTGAATGATGCGGTTAATTATCTGATGCTCTTAGAACCAGAGGAGCGTGAGCGTATTACACTGGGTGTTATTCCAAATGGTGTGCTAAACGACTTTGCACACTTCTGGGGTTTTGATGAATCACGACTGGAGCAAACGATTGTTTGGCTCAAGCAAAAGCGTGTAAGACGGATAGATATAGGCTGTATTCGCTACGAGAATAAGAAGAATGAGCGTTGCCGTCGATATTTCCTTAACTGTGTAAATATCGGTATGGTGGCTAATATTATGAGTCTTCGTCGTCGTATGCGTCATCTCTTTATTTCTCGTACAATCTCCTTTATCCTCTCTTGCTTCCTACTTCTGTTCCAGCGCATGGATTATTTGATGTCGTTGAAAATTAATACTGATAGTATTAAGCAACGTCTGATGACGGTTTGTATCGGCAATGCACAAGGTTATGGACAGACTCCAAATGCCGTTCCTTATAATGGTTTGTTAGATGTTTCAATTGTTTCTCAGCCAAAGATGCTACAAGCAATTGAGGGAATGTATCTCTTGTTGCGGGATAAAATACTAAATCATCGTAATGTGATGCCTTATAGAACGCAGGAGTTGAGTGGGCAGATAGCTGAGCACACACCAGTCAGTGTGGATGGTCGACTATTGAATGGTACTCCTATTGGTACGTTTACGGTTGGTGTTGAGAAAGAAGTAATCAACTTTATCATACCGAGTTAAATTACTTTACATATAATGTATGACGTGATATGCAATCGCATATCACGTCATTTTTTTTATTGTCGGGTGTAAATTAGAATCTAATCAGCAATATATTGCAGAGCATTTAACCCCCCAGCACGATTGGTGCTCATCAACAACACCATTAGTGTTGGGCAACAACACATTGCCTTCAAAGGGAATAGAGGGTTGTTAAAGTGTTAAGATTAAATCTCCAGACACTATTTCATTTATCTTTAACTATCTATACCATTTGTCATCAGATATTCTATATGAAAGTTTCAAAAGGTAAGTATTAACCGAATAAAATAATAAAAATATTATCTTACTTTATAACGCCATTATGAAAAATATTTGTATCTTTGGAGTGCCGAATGGCGGAGTCTGTAAAGACTTATACCAGAAGAAAATAAAAACCAAACAATAAACCTTAAAAGACATGAGCTACTTAAAATTTGAAAAAGCTCTGATGACCAATCTTCAAGATTCGCTCCCCAGAGAGCTGCTGCGAACCAATCGCTCTGGTGCCTATTCTTGTTCGACGGTTGTTGATTGTAACACACGCAAGTACCATGGACTGCTCGTTGTCCCAGTTCCAGAACTGGATGATGAGAATCATGTACTGCTGAGTTCGCTTGATCCTACCGTCATTCAGCATGGTGCCTCTTTCAATCTTGGTTTGCATAAGTATCAGGGCAATAACTTTAGTCCTCAAGGACATAAGTATATTCGTGAATTTGACTGTGATACTGTGCCAACTACGCTTTATAGAGTAGGTGGTGTCTTATTAAAGAAGGAGGTTGTCTTTCAGCATTATGAAGACCGTATTTTAATTCGTTATACTTTATTGGAGGCGCACTCAAAGACTACTTTGCAGTTCCGCCCATTCCTTGCATTCCGTAGTGTTCGCCAATTTACGCATGAGAATGGTGCTGCCGACCGCTCGTATGAGATTGTTGATAATGGAATCAGTACTTGTATGTATGCTGGTTATCCATCGCTTTTTATGCAATTCTCAAAGAAGAACGAGTTCCACTTTGATCCATATTGGTATCGTGGATTGGAATATCCAAAGGAGCAGGAGCGTGGTTATGCTTCTAATGAAGACCTTTATGTGCCTGGTTACTTTGAGATGAATATCAGTAAGGGTGAAAGTGTTGTCTTTGCTGCATCAACTACAGAATGCCGTACATCAAAATTAAAGAATCTTTTTGATAAGGAAGTGGAGTCACGTAGTCCACGTGACAACTTCTTCCATTGCCTTGTCAATGCTGCTCATCAGTTCCATAATCGTACAAAGAACGATGAGCGTTATATTCTTGCGGGCTACCCTTGGTTTAAGTGTCGTGCCCGTGATCAATTCATTGCTTTGCCTGGTCTTACTTTAAGTATCGAAGAACAAGATTACTTCGAACTTGTAATGAAGACAGCTGAAAAGGGTTTACGTGAGTTTATGGAAGGTAAGCCACTTAGCGTGAAGATATACGAGATGGAGAAACCAGACGTTCCTCTTTGGTGTATATGGTCAATCCAACAGTATGCAAAGGAGGCTGGTAAGAGTCGTTGTAGAGAACTCTACATGGATTTGATACGTGATATCGTTGAATATCTCATGGCAAGCAAGCATCCGAATCTCACTTTGGATGAGAATGGATTACTCTATGCAGATGCAAAGGGAGAAGCGATTACATGGATGAACTCCATGGATAATGGCAAACCTGTTGTTCCACGCTCTGGATATATCGTAGAGTTTAATGCGCTTTGGTATAATGTGTTGCGTTTTACAGCCGCAATGGAAATGGAGGGCGGCGATGAAGAACGTGCAAACGAACTTGAAGCACTTGCAGAGAAATGTAAGACTTCATTCGTTGAAACATTCCTCAACGAATATGGTTACCTTTATGACTATGTTGATGGTAGAATGGTTGACTGGAGTGTACGCCCAAATATGGTGTTTGCGGTGGCACTTGACTATTCTCCACTTGACCAGAAGCAGAAGAGAGGAGTACTGGATGTTTGTACACGTGAGCTACTTACACCGAAAGGATTACGTTCTCTTTCTCCAAAGAGTGGCGGATACAATCCGATGTACACGGGTCCACAGCATCAGCGTGACCTTGCTTATCATCAAGGAACTGCTTGGCCGTGGTTGGGTGGTTTCTATCTTGAAGCTTGCTTGAAACTTTATAAGCAGACACGTCTGAGTTTTGTAGAGCGTCAGTTGGTAGGTTATGAAGATGAGATGATAAATCATTGTCTAAGTACACTACCAGAACTCTTCGATGGCAATCCACCGTTCCATGGCCGTGGGGCTATCTCTTTTGCCATGAATGTAGCCGAGGTGCTTCGTACTTTAGAATTACTTGAGAAGTATAAATTTTAAGAGGAGGGACCAGTATGAAAGTTTTAATGTTTGGATGGGAGTATCCTCCTCATGTATATGGTGGCTTAGCAACTGCTAACTTTGGTATTTCAGAAGGTCTTCATGCGCAGGGCGACATTGAGACAATACTTTGTTTGCCACATCCTTTTGGTGATGAAGACCGCACGTACGCTGAGATTGTGGCAATGAATCACGTGCCAATCTCTTATCGCGAGCTTAGCTATGATTACGTAAAGAATCGTCTTGGCAACATTATGTCGCCAGAACTTTACTTCAAGTTGCGTGAGCACATCTATGCTGACTTCAATTATATGCGCGTTAACGACCTTGGTGCAATGGATTTTGCGGGAGGTTATCCTTCTAATCTGCACGAGGAAATTAATAATTATTCTATTATAGCAGGTGTTGTTGCACGTACATACGACTTTGATATTATTCATGCACACGACTGGTTGACTTATCCTGCGGGTATTCACGCTAAGCGTGTGTCTGGTAAACCTTTGTGTATCCATGTGCATGCAACCGATTTTGACCGTTCACGTGGTAAGGTTAATCCAACTGTATATGGTATAGAAAAGGACG
Organism: Prevotella melaninogenica; assembly: GCF_003609775.1. Classification (NCBI taxonomy): domain Bacteria; kingdom Pseudomonadati; phylum Bacteroidota; class Bacteroidia; order Bacteroidales; family Prevotellaceae; genus Prevotella; species Prevotella melaninogenica. The sequence continues at coordinate 1,094,660 of NZ_AP018049.1, read as the reverse complement.
GTATGGACAATGCTGACTGCATTATGTGTGTGTCAGAACTTACACGCCAGACCGTAATTAACCAGTATCATCAGGACCCACGCAAGGTGTTTACGGTACATAATGCCGTTTATCCATTGGCTAAGGAGATTGCAGATATGCCGCGTCCTGACCATAAGGGTAAGGAGAAGGTCGTAACATTCCTGGGTCGACTGACAATGCAGAAAGGTCCAGAATACTTTGTAGAGGCAGCTAATATGGTGCTTCATCGTACACGTAACGTTCGTTTCTGTATGGCAGGATCAGGTGATATGATGGACCAGATGATTTATCTTGCAGCTGAACGTGGTATTGCTGATCGTTTCCATTTCCCAGGTTTTATGCGTGGGAAGCAGGTTTATGAATGTCTGAAGGCATCTGATGTTTATGTGATGCCGTCAGTAAGTGAGCCTTTTGGTATCTCTCCATTAGAGGCAATGCAATGCGGTACACCGAGTATTATTTCAAAACAGAGCGGTTGTGCAGAAATTCTCAATAACTGTATCAAGATAGACTATTGGGATATTCATGCGCTTGCAGATGCTATTTACTCCATTTGTCATTACGAGAGCCTCTTCGATTATCTCTCTGTAGAGGGTAAGCGAGAAGTAGACCAGATAACATGGGAGAAGGTTGGTGCGTGGATTCGTGAACTTTACCTTCGTACCTTAGGCTGGCAGTAAAAGCCATGAGAGTACTAATAACCTTTTTTAAACTAAAACAAAAAGATAATGAAAACAATCTGTTTATATTTCGAGATACACCAGGTAATTCACCTGAAACGCTACCGCTTCTTTGATATTGGTACCGACCATTATTATTATGACGATTTCGAGAACGAACGATCAGTATCAGAAATCGCTGAGAGAAGCTATATGCCAGCATTGGATACGCTGTTGCAGATGATTGAAGATAATGGGAAAGCATTTAAGGTAGCCTTCTCACTTTCGGGTGTAGGTATTGAGCAGCTTGAGATGCACGCTCCACAGGTGCTTGACAAACTGCAAGAACTGAATAATACAGGCTGTGTAGAATTCCTTGCTGGGCCTTATTCTCATGGTTTAGCGTCATTAGCTAATGAAGAAAGCTTCAAGTCTGAAGTAAAGCGTCAGGCTCAGAAGATTAAGGAATACTTTGGTCAGACGCCAAAGGTATTGCGCAACTCTTCTCTTATTTATAGTGACGATATTGGTTTGATAGCTTCTCAGATGGGCTTCAAGGCAATGTTGACAGAGGGGGCAAAGCATGTCTTAGGTTGGAAGAGTCCACATTATGTATATAATTGTGCTCTTGCTCCTAACTTGAAACTTCTGTTGCGTGATGTGAAGTTGAGTGATGATATCTCATTGCGTTTCAATAATTCAGATTGGGATGGTTATCCATTGTTCGCCGATACCTATATGGCACAGATTGCAGCACTCCCAGAGGAGGAGCAGGTCATCGGCATCTTTATGAACCTTTCAGCACTTGGTATTGAGCAGCCATTGTCAAGCAATATCCTTGAGTTCTTCAAGGCGTTGCCTGCATGTGCTAAGCAGCATGGCATAACCTTCTCAACTCCAACGGAGATTTGCATGAAGTTGAAGAGTGTTGACAATCTTTATGTGCCAGATACATTAAGTTGGATGGATGAGGAGCGTGATGTTAGCACATGGTTGGGTAATCCAATGCAGCGTGAAGCATTCAATAAATTGTATAGTATTGCTGACCGTGTGCGCATAGCCAATGACCCACGCGTTAATCAGGATTGGGACTATTTGCAGGCAAGTGATAACTTCCGCTTTATGTCAACCAAACCTTCACGTGTTGGTATGGACCGTGGTATCTATGATAGTCCATTTGATGCCTTCACTAATTATATGAATATTCTTGGCGACTTCTTGAATCGTGTAAATACACTTTATCCAGCTGAGATTGACAATGAGGAGTTGAACAGCTTGCTTACGACAATTCGCAACCAAGGTGATGAGATAGAAATGAAATCTAAGGATATCATCAATCTCCAAGCAAAGGTAGAGAAATTGGAGTTAGAAGGAGATAAACTTCGTGCTTTGTTAGAGAAGAAAGCACCTGCAAAGAAGGCAGCTACTCCAAAGGCTACAGCTAAGAAACCAGCAAAGAAAGCTCCTGCTAAGAAGGTGGTAAAGGCTGTTGCTGAAGATGTTAAAGCTAAGTAAGGTCTTTATATAACATACGTATAACGCTCGTATAGCAAACTGATGATTTTATCAGGCGTGTTATATGAGCGTTTTTTTCAAGTAACGTATTCTTATGTCATTGGTTTTTGTAAACTATTTTTGTATGACTTAAAGTCGATACATGCTCTTTTGGCTTTTAAAAGACGCCTAATAGGCTTGCAAAAGATGCTCTTTTGAGGTCTAACTAACGCCCTTTTGAAGTCCAATTAGGCATCTTTTCTTGTGCTGATTTATAACTATTTGATTTTCTTTTAGTTACAGACCTGCTTTTAATATGCTATTTTGCTATTAAATATAGAGGATTTATCTGAAATTATGTAATGATTTTTCAAAGCCTTATTTGAATCTTTGAAGTATTAAAGAAAAGTTTTTCTGAGTCAGAGAGTGATAATAAAATAGGTAGTGATACAGCCAATGTGAGACTTATTTCCCCTCCATTGGTACACAGCACCAGCGAGAAACCTTGAGCATTACACCAATGCCTGGGATCTCTTTTAAGAGATAATACTTCTTACTGGAGCGAACCAATCGTCCAGTCATTCCCTTTAGTGGTCCAAACTTAACAAGAACTTCGTCACCAGCTTTCATTTGTGCCTCGTCAGAAGAGAGGAACTTGCGCATAGTTATCTCAGGATTACACATCAGACGGAACTCATACATCTGGTCGTGAGGGATAAGTGCGTACTCTCTTGAATCCTTCGACTTCTTTACAACGCTAATTTTATAGTTAGCTTCTTGTACAATCTTTTGAAATGAGATGTCTTCTCCTGACATTTTAACAAAGAGAAGATTACGGACAACAGGACGAAGAACAGAGTGAGGCTTACCATCACGCCCTTCTACGTCAACATATTGTTCAGGAACAAAACATTCCAAACCATGACTTGTAAAGTAGGTTCTCACCTCTTCAAGCTTAAGAGTGAAGAGCCTTACTGCATACCAAGGCGCTCCATCATCAATGACTCCGTCTATATAGCTTGCTGCTGTTGTCATAGTATGTATAAGAATAATTATTTGTTAGATGTGTAACCAATTAGCCATAATCTTTTTCCCATCTGGTGTTAGAACGCTCTCAGGGTGAAACTGGATACCATAAACATTATGCGTTCTATGGCGTAATGCCATGATTAATCCTTCTTTGCTCTCGGCTATTATTTCTAAACAATCAGGGAAATTAGTCTTCTCTACGACCCAACTATGATATCGTCCCACTGAGAAATATTTTGGTAAACCAGCAAACAAAGGGGTATTAACAATTTGATTCGTTTCTGTTGTTACACCATGAAAGACATCAGATAGGTTCTTTAGTCTTGCTCCGAATGCCTCACCAATAGCTTGATGGCCCAAGCATACACCTAAGATTGGCTTTACGCCAGCATAGCGGTGAATAACGTCCAATAGCAGACCAGCTTCCGATGGGATGCCAGGGCCGGGACTTAAAACAATACAATCGTAGTTATTCAAATCTTCAAGGGAGAACTGATTGTTACGGACCACCGTTACATCAACTCCTAATTCCTTTATGAGATGAACAAGATTATATGTAAAAGAATCGTAGTTATCAATGATAACACAATTTGTTCTCATTAGTATCTCTGCCTTCTAAGCGATGAACTTACTTAACCTTCTCAAGAAAGTCCTTCAGTAATGCTGCGTCTTTTACGGCAGGAACTGTCTCAAACTTCTCATTCACGCTGATACCATAGAACTGAGGATGAGAGAAAGTCTTAATCTTATCAGCCTCTTCGATACCAATATTTCCACTTACAAGGAAAGGAACTTTGCCGTCATACGCTTCCAAAACACTCCAATCTTTTAGGTTATCTTGGATGTCAAAGAGGAAGTAATCAACTCCTTCTGCATATTCCTTGTATTTCTCTATGTCCTCACGCTTTGTAATAACAATACGCTTTATAATCTTTATTCCAGCATGAATATCAGGGTCAAGGGTACGGCGAAGGTTGTCAATCATCACCATACTCTCTTCTCCATTAAGCTGGACAACATCAAGATTGAAGTTATAGACGCGTGTAACAATATTCTGTGGCATGTCATCAGCAAAAACACCACAAAGAATTGGTCTTTGTTGTTGTTGAGATGATTCGTGTGACGATAAGTCAGACAGGCTGCTATAGTCTGGAATAATACCAGCACATGATGATATCTGACTGACATAACGTTCGCTCTTAGGCTCGAAATCCAATCCTACCCAGTCTATGCCAAGTTGAGAAACTTCGTGAATATTGTGGGCTTCACGCATGCCACATACCTTTATAATCATATAGATATAAAATTCTCAAATACTTTTACGCTACAAACTTACATAAAATTATCGAATTATACGCTTGTGAAATAAAGAAAAGCTCTTTTATTTAAAGGAAAGATGAATAAAAAGGAATGATACAAGATAATCCCAACAAATTAATGCATATAAAGTGAAAATATTCTTGTAAGAAGATATAATAATATCTATCATATAGCGTTTAGATGACATAATAACTCTCAATAATACATTTTCGGCCTATGGTTAGAATATTTACTCCAGAAGAACTTAAGCCGTCTGAGAAGACGCTTAATATTATCCGACAGATAGCTTATACCTATCGTGTCATTAAAATCAATGGGAAGATGCAAACCTTTTGCTTGAACTAATATTGATATGGAAATAATAGTATCACCTTCCCTGCTCTCTGCTGACTTCCTTCATTTGGATAAGGAGATAGAAATGATTAATGAAAGTGAGGCTGACTGGCTTCACATGGATGTAATGGATGGCGTCTTTGTCCCTAATATTTCTTTTGGTTTTCCTGTGCTTGAAGCCGTTGGAAAAGCCTGCAAGAAGCCAATGGACGTACACTTTATGATTGTTCATCCAGAGAACTATATCCAACAGACTGCTGACACAGGCGCAGCTATTATGAATGTTCAGTATGAAGCTTGTGTTCATTTACATCGAACAATACAAGCGATTCATGCTGCTGGAATGAAAGCTGGTGTGACGCTTAACCCTTCAACACCTGTCAATGTTCTTGAGGATATTATTTGCGATTTAGATATTGTTCAGCTTATGAGTGTAAATCCAGGTTTTGGTGGACAGAAATTCATAGAGAGCAGTATTAAGAAAGTGCAACGCTTGCGCCAGTTGATTGACCGTGAAGGTAGTAAGGCGCTGATCGAAGTAGATGGTGGAGTACAAGCAGATACGGCACCTCGTCTTGTTGAAGCTGGTGTTGACATCCTTGTTAGTGGTAGTTATGTCTTTAAGGCAGCTGACCCCAAGGCTACTATCCACTCGCTCAAGCAACTGCATAGATAATAGTAATATATAGAAGAAGCCCTCACTTGTTTTAACAAGATAGTTAAGAAACGAGTGAGGGCTTTTTGTATAGTTAATAAAAGAACTATTTATTCTTATGTTAATTGCAAACTTACTTTATGCTCGCGGACCATTCTTCGTAAGTTGAATATGGCATAACGCATACGCCCAAGGCTGGTATTAATGCTGACACCTGTCGTCTCAGCAATCTCCTTAAAAGACATCTCTTGATAAAAACGCATAAAAACAACTTCGCGCTGTGTGGCAGGAAGAAGGTTCATCATTCGTTTTACATCTGAGAGTGTCTGGCTATTAATGAATTGACACTCAATGTTGTCAATGACTGTATCGTCACCACCAACATTTGATAAGTCGTTGTCCTTAGGTGCGTCAATCACCTTGTCTGCACGCTGCGCACGATACCAGTCCATGATTACATTATGAGCAATGCGCATAATCCATGCAGAGAACTTACCCGTTGGAGAATATCTTCCCTGTTGCAACTTCGTGATAATCTTCACGAATGTCTCTTGAAATAAGTCGTCAGCAGCATCCCTATCATGCACAACGAATAGAATATACGAAAAAAGTTTCGATTGATTGCGTGATAGCAACAAATCGAAAGCATCGTTGCTTCCTTCAATGTATGACAATGCCAACTGCTCGTCGGTCATCTCATTCAGATTCTTCATTTTCAATTTTCTTTCTTATGAAGTAGAAGTATGTCGATAGGCTTTTCTAACTTTTATTATTATTTGGGGTTGCAAATATAATCAATTTTCTTATTTGCTGCAAGTCTTTTATGTAAAAAGTCACTCGTTCAACCATTCGCTTGCCAGTATATGCTTTTTCATACCTGGTATTCCTAAGTATTTTTGTTTAATGCCAAAGAAGGCAATATGTCTACCATAATTCTGAGGATTAGCGGCTAAAGCAATATCTTCTTTCATTTGTTTGTTGACCATTTGGATAGAAATAACATTCTCTGGGTCAGACTCTTCTGGGTCGTCAGCTAATAGGATTGCAGAGTCATAGGTGAAAGGTGGTTCCCATTCAGCCTGCTTGATGTTTCGTTTGCAAGCTCCAACAATATAACCATGTACCCAAACTCCATTATTTCCAAAGTCTCCCTTGAGAAACTCTGAAACTGTATATATTTGTGAGTCACCATTGGGCTGAGGAGAGTGTTGCTCTTCTTCTTTATGATCATCATCAGATGGTAAAATTGTTTTTCCACAACTAAACAATAATAAAGCTGCTAAAAGTAAGAGGAAAGATTTGTACTGTTTCATAGAATTAAGTTTAATAATCTGATACAAAGGTAAGTAAAGATTCATTATGTGTCAAGTTTTGGGATTATTTTTCTACTTTAAAGAGAAATAAAAAAGAGGTTGGTGCAGGAAGCTACCAACCTCGAAAATGATTTAGCAAAATATCTAAATCAGTGAAAAACACTTCGCAAATATAGGGTAAATAGTGGAATAAAACAAATTTTATCAACAAAAAAATGCGTTTTTAACATTGTAAGCGCACACATCTACCATGATATGTAGCGTATGAGTATGGAAAATGAATAAAAAAAAGATTATACATGGATTTATAATTGCATATATCATAATATTTGCCTAAATTTGCATAGTAATTAAACCTTTTTATTAATTAAATAAAGTTATTATGAATAAAATTCTACGCTTTGCTTTTGTTGCAGCATTTGCTGCTGTTAGTTCTTTATCTTTTGCACAGAAAACAGTTACATTTGAAGCTGGTAAGGATAAGGGAACTGGTTTGACTATTGAAAAGGAGGGTGTCACTATTACTCTCAGCGCAGGTAAGGTAGACGATAAGTTTTCTTATCGTTTGTACAAGGATGCTACAACAACAATTACTTCGTCTGCAGCAAACATTACCAATGTTGCTTTTGTATGCGATACATATAAAGCTGGTGGTAAGAGCTACTTAGGTGATGGTTTCGATTCATCTATGGCAGGGTTAACAATCTCTGCTGACAAAATTAACGTAACATGGACAGGCGATAAGAACTCTGTTGAGTTTAAGACTCCTGGTCATCAGGTACGTGTTAAGAAGATTACTGTTACTTTGAAGAATGATCCTACAGGTATTAACGAAGTTAGTAACAGTACTGTAAATGCAAATGCACCTATCTACAACCTCGCTGGTCAGCGTGTAGGCAAGGATTACAGGGGTGTAGTTATTCAGAACGGTAAGAAGTTCATCAAGAAGTAAACAAGTTTATTGAACTGTCTGATAACCCCCTCTCATAGAATTGATTCATTAGTGTCTTACCTTTTTAATGGAGACATTTTTGAACACGTATTCTAATCTTTAACCTGTGTGTTGAGTGTCCGCACGTATGGTGTTGATGCTTAGCACATGTGGTGTTGATGCTTAGCACGCATGGTGCGCATGGTGAAAACTAAAGATGTTATACCCGATATTCGTGCAAAATAATCATCGGGTAGAAGCTATTAGTGGTTGGGGTAGGAATGTGTTTCTTCTAAGATGAAACGGTATAGTTTGTTGATAGAGAGATAATTTGGGAGAGCTTGCAGATTAAGTTTTATCGGACAGCATAAGTTACTTAGAATAAGCGGGTAGTAAAGGGTTTTGTTATTCGTTTAATCATATAAAAAAGCGCCAAAGAAACGATATGTTCTTTGGCGCTTTTATATTGTCTTATTCTTAGATTAGAACTCACTTGTAAAGTGGAAGCGGATATTCTCAAAGTCTTGCTGAGCCATACTTAGCACATAACCTGAGTCTGCAAGGAAGACGTCACGTCCCTCAATATCCTTAGCCATATACTGGTATTTACGCTTTTTGAAGTTTTCTAATTCTTTCTCGTCATCAGCCTCAATCCAACAAGCTTTGTAAAGGTGTACTGGTTCCCAACGACACTTGGCATTATACTCATGCTCTAATCGGTATTGGATAACTTCAAACTGAAGCTGTCCAACGGTTCCTACAATACGACGGTTGTTGAATTGGTTTACAAATGACTGTGCAACACCTTCATTCATCAGCTGTTCAATACCTTTTTGGAACTGCTTAGACTTCATTGGGTCATCATTCTCAATGTATTTGAAAAGCTCTGGTGAGAAGCTTGGTAGACCACGGAAGTGGATATTTTCTCCCTCTGTAAGTGTGTCACCAATCTTAAATACGCCGCCACTATCAGGCAAACCAACGATGTCACCAGGGTAAGCCTCTTCTACAGTACTCTTGCGTTGTGCCATGAATTGAGTAGGAGAGGAGAAGCGCATCGTCTTTCCATTACGAATGTGGAGGTAAGGCTGATTACGCTGGAACTTACCAGAACATACCTTACAGAAGGCGATACAACTGCGGTGGTTAGGGTCGATATTGGCTGTAATCTTGAAGATGAAACCTGTAAACTTAGGCTCATTTGGTTCAACCATACGCTCTTCAGCCTTCGTAGGACGTGGACTTGGAGCAATCTCAACAAAACAGTTAAGCAGTTCCTGTACACCGAAGTTGTTCAATGCAGAGCCGAAGAAAACTGGTGCAACCTCTGCACGGCGGTATGCTTCAACGTCAAAGTCAGAGTAAACACCATTGACTAATTCGAGGTCATTACGTAACTGTTCTGCAAATTCAGCACCAACTTGCTCGTCCAATTCGTTAGAGTTGATATCAACTTCAACCTTCTCTGTCACACGCTGCTTATTAGGTGTAAAGAGGTTTAGCTGCTGCTCATAGATGTTATATACACCCTTGAAACGCTGTCCCTGACCGATAGGCCATGAAAGTGGGCGTACACTAATCTGGAGTTCTTCTTCCAATTCGTCCAATACTTCGAAGGGATCACGACCTTCACGGTCCATCTTGTTGATAAAGATGATAACAGGAGTGTTGCGCATACGGCACACCTCCATCAGTTTACGTGTCTGTGCCTCGACACCCTTAGCAGAGTCAACAACGATGATAGCTGAATCTACAGCTGTCAATGTACGATAAGTATCTTCGGCAAAGTCCTGGTGACCAGGAGTATCAAGGATGTTTACCTTATAATCTTCGTAGTCAAATTCCATCACAGAAGTTGATACAGAGATACCACGTTGCTTCTCAATATCCATCCAGTCGGATGTAGCTGTCTTGCGTATCTTGTTGCTCTTCACCGCACCAGCAACCTGAATCTGACCACCGAAGAGAAGGAATTTCTCTGTCAAAGTAGTCTTACCAGCATCTGGGTGAGAGATAATGGCGAACGTTCGCCTGCGTTCTATTTCATTCATTTGATTTATTATCTTAGGGAGTAAAATGATTTGTCAGTAGTTTTTTATTGAAGTCTTCCTGTTTCCTCTTATGTTTTAGGGAAGGTAATGGCTTACTTCTTTCTGATGATTCCTACTTTCTTAACTCCTATTTAATTGTCTTGTTCCTGCAAACCTTTCATACACTTTTTCAGTGACTCAACCCAATATGGAATCTTTATACCGAAGGTTTCCTTAATCTTTGTCTTGTCAAGGACAGAGTAGGCTGGGCGTGTAACAGGTGAAGGGAACTCGTCGCTGTGACAAGGTTGGATGTCACATGCTGTGTTTCCAGCAAGTTCTGCAATCTTAATCGTGAAGTCATACCAGCTGCATACACCCTCGTTAGAGAAATGATAGACACCACTATTTCCTTCATACTTACGATTCTCAACGATATCATAGATAGCATCAGCTAAGTCACCTGCATAGGTTGGTGTTCCGCACTGGTCAAAGACAACCTTCAACTGTGGTTTAGTCGCAGTGAGATTCATCATTGTCTTAACGAAATTATGACCAAACTCGCTGTAAAGCCATGCTGTACGAAGAATAATATGGTTCACACCTGTAGCCTGAATCTTTTCTTCACCATGTAGCTTTGTTAAGCCATAAACACCAGTAGGAGTACCCTTCATATCCTCTTTACAAGGAGTATTATATGGGTCGCCACCAAAGACATAGTCCGTACTAACATGAACAAGCAAGCCTCCTACTTCTTTCATTGCCTTTGCAAGATTCTCTGGAGCAATTGCATTGAGCAATTCTACAATCTCACCTGCAGTCTCAGCTTTGTCCACATTGGTCCATGCAGCACAGTTGATGATACATTCAATCTTATTGTCTTGTACCATCTTGCGGATGTCTTCGAGATTAGTAATGTCTAACTTTGTATATCCCTCACATACGTCTGTGAAGATATAGTGGTCTTTACTCTGCTTAGAAACAAGCTGAATCTCGTTGCCAAGCTGTCCGTTAGCTCCTGTAACTAAAATATTCATAAGCAATCTCCTTTATTCTTCGCCGAAGTTTAATCCTTCAGTCTTATCCTTTATGTAATAGTCTGATAACATACCGATGAAGGTTGTTATCTCGTTAAGTGCACGAGTTGTCTCTGGTGTAATCTCTTTCTTTTGTAGACGGAGCATCATTACTCCATAAAGAAGGTCAAAGCAAGTCTCAATTTCGCTCTTTCCTAATTGTGCAGCTACACTCTTTAGACGTTCGTCATTTGTGCGTGCCATCTTATCTGCTGTACGTTTTGTCTTACCTCTCAGTTCCACAATGAAAGGTAGAACACGATAATATTCAGCAGAATAGAATGGAAACTTAGATGATTGCAACAACTGTGCATGCAATTCTGTGAGGTCCTGCATGAGTACCTTGTTAATCTGTAGGTGTCCACCTTCACGGCAACCTTCTTGATTCATCATGCGAACAAGGTCTCCAAACCAGTCTTCTTCTTCCTCTTTTTGTTCTTCGGTATATTGGAACTGGTCAATATATTCTTTGCGGATTCGTGTCAATGAACAACCGTATGCACGTATAGTATCTTCTATCTGCCACATATAAAGCAGATATTCTGCAATACTCTTTTTCCTTAATTCCTTTGCTATAAACATAATCTGTATTTGAAGTTATCCTTAGTCATCAATCCATCAATCCATCAATAGTTGGCAGATGGTAAAGATTAAATACTGTTCCCAAAAGCATAATGATAGAGAACAGAATAACAACAGAGCCTATAACCTTATTTATAATAAGGATACCATTTACATCAAATTTATTTCTAATCTTATCAATCAACCATGATAACCCATACCACCATAGCAACGCACCTGCTGGTACACAAGCAAAACCGATAATCATCTCTAATGGACGATCAGGCTGTACAAACGCAAACTGTGCATAACTTGCAATGAATAGGAAGATAATCATTGGGTTAGAAAGGGTTACCAAGAAGGCTGTAAGACCATTGTGGAAGAGAGAACCTTTCTCTTTTCCGCTCTGATGAGCCTTCTTCATAGGGTCTGATTTGAAGCAATATACTCCAAAGAGCAACAATAAAACACTTCCTGTAATCTGTAGTATAAGTTTGTATGTGGGATTCTCTAAAGGTCCCATGATAAAGCTCATACCTAATCCAACAATAAGTGCATATATAGTGTCACTAACAGCAGCCCCAATACCCGTTATAAAACCGTACCAACGACCCTTGTTTAAGGTGCGTTGTATACATAATATTCCAACTGGACCCATAGGAGCTGAGGCTATGATACCAATAAGAAGCCCTTTAAAAATGAAATCCAGTATATCTAATTGAATAGGAAATTGCATGCTTGTTATTTTGAGTGCAAAATTGCAAAAATAATATGAGATAAGCAAATTTAGCTAACAAAACTTTGTGGTATTCCACTTTTTTCATAACTTTGCCAATAGTATATTCAAACTAAAAACTTATTATGTCATGGACGTAACAGAGCAGAAACCAGTTGTAACTGGATTGGAAAAGCCATTTGTAATTGGCTTGGATTTAGGAGGAACAAATGCAGTATTTGGTGTCGTTGATCAGCGTGGTCAGCTACTTGCCACAAACTCTATAAAGACACAGGCTTATAAGACTGTAGATGATTTTGTAGAGGCTGGTGTAGAGGCTGTTAAGCCTCTCGTTGCAAAATATGGTGGAATTGGTCAGTTCCGTGCTATGGGTATTGGTGCTCCTAATGGTAACTTTTATCGTGGTACGATTGAGTTTGCACCAAACCTTTCATGGGGTCACGATGGTGTAGTGCCATTGGGAGAAATGTTCTCAAAGAAGTTGGGTATTCCTGTTGGTCTTACCAATGATGCAAATGCTGCAGCTATTGGTGAGATGCAGTATGGTGTTGCCCGCGGAATGAAGGATTTTATTATGATTACCCTCGGTACAGGTGTTGGTTCTGGTATTGTCATCAATGGTCAGATGATTTATGGCTCAGATGGTTTTGCTGGTGAGTTAGGCCACATGATTATGGTTCGTGGAGAGAAGGGACGTACTTGCGGTTGTGGTCGTACAGGTTGTTTGGAGACTTATTGCTCTGCAACAGGTGTAGCTCGTACTGCTCGTGAGTTCTTGAAAGAGAGCACAGAAGACTCTTTGTTGCGTGAGATTAATCCAGAAGATATTACTTCTTTGGATGTTTCTATCGCAGCAGGTCGTGGTGATGCACTTGCTAAGCGTGTTTACGAGTTCACTGGTAATATGTTAGGTGAGGCTTGTGCAGACTTTGCAACCTTCTCTTCTCCAGAAGCATTTATCTTCTTCGGCGGTCTGACTAAGGCTGGTGATTTGTTGATGGAGCCTATCATGCGTTCTTACAAGGAGCACGCTTTGGAAATCTTCAAGGAGAAGCCAATATTCTTGGTAAGTTCTCTTGATGATGCTGCTGCTGCCGTTCTTGGTGCTTCTGCTATCGGTTGGGAGTTGTAATTTAAGATATAAAGCTTAGGTTTCTCTTGGATTGTACGTGCAGTTTATCTATATGTATGCTTGAGAGAGTTTAAAACTTACATATTCAATATAGGGACAAACAGCCTTGTCAGCTATTCCTTGCTTAATAAGAAGGACTGACTGTTGAGGTTGTTTGTCCCTATTGCGTTTTGTCTATATTAGCAACTTAGCGTGTTATCCCGTTTATAATGGAAAGTTTACTCTGTTATACGTGGTGATTGATAATTATGCTTGGACAAGTAGTCATGAGTGTCTTGCAATGTTGACAATGTTAACAAAGAACTTTACTTCCCATCTTTTGTCTATGTGTTTCATCTTAGCACATGCCGTGTTGATGCCCCGCACATGTTGTGTTGAGGCTTAGCACCAGTGGTGTTGTGGGTTAATTACCTTGCTATAGGTTGTCATGAAGAACGCACTTTGAGGTAAGGATAGAATCGTTCAAGTAAAAGTAAGTGTACAGGAGAGTGTACAATTTAAGATTTATTGAACTGTAATAGTCCTTATCAGACTTTCTTTTTATAGTTTTTGTTTTGTGTTCTCGTTTTTTTACTCTATCTTTGCGTTTACTTATAATACTTAGAAAAAAAAGATAATAACTGAAGATGAAACAGGAAGACGACATCAAGAAAGCGATTGAAGTAATGAGAAAGGGTGGTATTATTCTTTACCCAACTGATACGGTATGGGGTATAGGTTGCGATGCTACCAATGCAGAAGCCGTAGCAAAGGTGTATGCCTTGAAGCGTAGAGATGATTCGAAGGCACTTATCTGCTTGGTTGACTCTGAAAATCGCCTTCAGCGTTATGTACGTAATGTTCCTGATGTTGCTTGGCAGTTGATAGAAGCTGTTGAGAAGCCAACAACATTGATTCTTGATGGTGCTGTAAATCTTGCACCAAATCTGATAGCTGAAGATGGTTCTATTGGTATTCGTGTTACAAAGGAACCTTTTTCTCATGAGTTATGCTATAGATTCCAGAAAGCTATCGTAAGTACTTCGGCAAATGTTAGTGGTGAACCTGCTGCACAGAATTATCGTGATATCTCGCAGGAGATTCTTGATGGTGTTGATTACGTTTGTGAAACAAGACGTCAAGAACATAAGCCGCATACTCCATCCAGCATTATCAAATTGGCAGCTGATGGCGAAGTGAAAATTATTAGGAAATAATTGAATAGATAGATGAAAGTGTCAGGTAGTCTGGGGTTTATATCTTGGCTTGATAATTGGCGGAATAAGCATGTATCCAATCGCGAACTGGTATTAGTACTGGCGTTTGCTATTGGCTTTTTGGCTTCTTTGGCTGCCTATATTCTTCATGTTATTATTAAGGTTATACAAGAACTTGTTACCTCAGGTTTTCATGTTGCAACGACTAATTGGCTCTATCTTATCTATCCAATCGTAGGTATTTGGCTGACGAGTCTATTTGTTAAGTATGTTGTACGTGATAATATTTCACATGGTATCACGCGAGTACTCTATGCTATTTCTACGAAGCAGTCTCGCTTGAAGGGACATAATACATGGTCGTCTATTGTTGCTTCTGCTATTACCATTGGTTTTGGTGGTTCAGTAGGAGCAGAGGCACCTATCGTGCTTACTGGCTCAGCTATCGGAAGTAACCTTGGGCGTATCTTCAATTTAGATAATCGTACCCTCATGCTTCTCGTTGGTTGTGGTGCAACGGCAGCTGTATCAGGTATTTTTAAGGCGCCAATAGCAGGATTGGTGTTTACACTTGAAGTGTTGATGGTCGATTTGACTATGGCTTCTCTGCTGCCGATTCTGATAGCATCTGTTACCGCAACTTGTTTCTCCTACTTCTTTACAGGGGGCTCATCGATGTTTCATTTTCAGATGGATTACCTTTGGGGACTTGATCGCGTTCCACCAACAATTCTCTTGGGTATTGCTTGTGGATTCGTTTCACTTTACTTTATGCGATTAATGTCATGGTGCGAAAATGGTTATGGTAAGTTGTCTTCTCAGCCTTATTTGAAGCTCTTGATAGGTGGTTTGGTGCTATCTCCGTTAATTTTCCTTTTTCCTTCTCTTTATGGTGAGGGGTATAGTAGCTTGAGATTATTTATTGAAGGTAAGACAGAAGCCGACTGGATGCAGGTGATGAGTGGCTCCATGTTTGCAGGAGAAACAAAGTTTCTATTGCTTTATGTAGGCTTCGTTATGATGACCAAAGTCTTCGCAACCAGTGCTACAAATGGTGCTGGTGGTTGTGGTGGAACCTTTGCTCCATCTTTGTTTATCGGTGGCTTTGGAGGTTTCTTCTTTGCTCGTTTTTGGAATATGCAACAACTTGGTGTGTATGTACCAGAGAAAAACTTTACCCTCTATGGTATGGCAGCCGTGATGTCAGCTGTGATGCATGCACCATTAACGGGTATCTTTCTTATCGCCGAACTAACTGGTGGCTATCAACTTTTCATCCCATTGATTATTGTGACGGTCTGTTCTTATCTTACTATTAATATTTTCGAGCATCATAGTATCTATGCTGTTCGTTTGGCAAAGCAGGGAAAGCTTCTTACACACCATACCGATAAGTCTATTCTTACGCTGATGAGCATGGATAAGATTATTGACCATGAGTTTACTTCGGTCGGTCCAGATATGGAAATGGGTAAGCTTGTTCATGCAATTAGTTCCAGCCGTAATGACTATATTCCTGTTCTCAATGAGTCTGGAAGACTTTTGGGTGAGATTGATATTAACAAACTACGTCATATTATCTTCCGTACAGAACTTTATCATCGCTTTCATGTGAGTCAACTTATGACACCACCAGCAGCAACGCTTGGTGTCAATGATCCAATGGAAGATGTAATGAAGACTTTTGAACGTACGGGAGCACAGTATTTACCTGTTGTTAATATTGAAGGTGAATTGGTTGGCTATATCTCTCGTGCTCACCTTTATAGTATGTATCGTCAGTTTGTAGCTGACTTTAGCGCAGAATAAAGCTTATATCTGCCTATCCTAACTTATTATCTTCCCTTATCAAATCCTCAAAGGCAATGAAAAAAGAAAATATACGTATTGTATTCATGGGAACTCCAGAGTTCGCTGTGGAGTCATTGAAAGCATTAGTTGAGAATGGATATAATGTTGTAGCTGTCGTAACACAACCTGATAAACCAGTGGGTCGTCATCAAGAGCAGTTGCAGCCGTCACCTGTGAAACAATATGCACTTGAGCATAACTTACCTGTTTTACAGCCTGTTAAAATGAAGGATGCTGATTTCATAGAAGAATTGCGTTCTTATAAGGCAGATATGCAGGTGGTTGTAGCTTTTCGTATGTTGCCAGAGGTTGTGTGGGGAATGCCTCGTTTGGGTACGTTTAATGTTCATGCAGCTTTGCTCCCACAGTATCGTGGGGCGGCTCCAATCAACTGGGCGGTTATCAATGGTGAGACTGAGACCGGTGTTACGACCTTCTTCCTTGATAAAAATATTGATACAGGACGTATTATTCTTCAAAAATCATTTGTCATACCTGATACTGCAGATGTTGAGTATGTCTATGATGGCTTGATGCATTTAGGTGCAAAGATAGCTATGGAAACAATCGATCTCATCGCATCAAAGTTGTCTGAAGACAATTTGGATGATGTTGATTTTTCTGCTGTTTTGGATAGAATCAGTGCTCCTCAAATGTGTGAAGATGTTGAACTTCAACATGCACCGAAGATTTTTAAAGAGACTTGTGAAATTAACTGGAATCAGTCCGCTAAAAAGGTTTACGACTTTGTGCGAGGACTCAGTCCTTATCCAGGCACATGGAGTACACTCTGTTCTATTGAAGACAATGGAGTAAAACCTTTGGTAATGAAGGTTTATAAGACTGCAAAGTCAGATCGCGCAGCTGTAGGAGAACCTGGTATGCTTGTTGTTGAGAAGTCTCGCCTATATGTTAATACGTCTGACAATCTCTTGGAACTTCTTGATATTCAGTTGACTGGTAAGAAGCGAATGGATGTTCAATCATTCTTGAATGGGTTTAAAGAGATAGAGAAGTACCGCTTCCAGACAGAATGACGATAGTTGAAGCCAGAATGACATAAAGACATATTTCCTTAATGACATATTTCAGTTGAAGCTAGAATGACATAAAGACATATTTCCTTAATGACATATTTCAGTTGAAGCTAGAATGACATAAAGACATATTTCCTTAATGACATATTTTATATGAGATTTGTGGGCTCTGGATTAAGAGAGCTTATGTATTTCTGTCTGGTACATACTCCACATTTTTAAACCAAACAACAAAATGTGTCACTAATGAAATATGTCTTTATGTCATTCTGTCTAAACTATCGTCATTCTGGCTTGCTTTATAGCTTCACTGGCATTGTTACTTGTAGTTCTGTGAAGTCAGCCTTCGTTGCATGTGCATTGACACTAAAGCCTAATGTAAGATTCTTTAGTTTAGGGAAACTATAAAACACACCAACTTGTTCATGATAAGGTCTTTCCAAGCCATTACGTGCTTTATAGCCCATGTGTCGGTAGAGGTAATAGCCTAAACTTACACGAACAGACATGTTGCCATAGAAAACTTCGTGGCGAGCTTCAATGCTAAGTGACCACGGGCTATGCTTTTCTCCTGTGTATCCGTGTTCCTTATCATGTTGTGCAACCCTACTGGCATAATCTCCATAGAAAATACCAAGCCCTATGCCAGATGCCCAGCGACGTGCGTATCGATAGAGTAGGTGAGTGTGGAAAGAATAGGCTCCGTAGAAAGCAAACTGCTCTTTACGGTAGTCAGGATGTCCTTGCGGAGTTTCAAATTGTGTCTGTTGCCAATCCTCTATTAAGGTTTTACCACCTATTCCAAGTGTAAATTCTGTAAACCAATACTTTTGGAAAGGCTCATTGGAATGAGTATCTCCCTTTGCTACCTTCGTTATATGTTTTTCTGGTTCATATACGACACCAAGGAATGGACCTAAATAGTTTGCCCCTTTGTTGGGTCGTGCCATTGCGCCATTGCTATGATGTGCAAAGTCTAATCCTGCCTTTACACTCCACTCTTTTGCCACCTTATATTGTCCGTATAGTCCAGCTGTAAAGAATATATTAAGGTGTGAGCCAATATATTCGTTGTCAATATTGTTCTTCTGGTTATATTTTAGCGAAGTATAGCCTACGCCAGTGCCTAAGTAATAGCCCCATTGCCAGTACTTACTACGATAAAGTGGACGATTAAAAGTGCCATAGAGCGTCAGAAAATTGCCTAATTTACTGGTGTAGTCTACTGGCTGTGCTTCTCCCCATGGATCATCTTTATGCATTGTTGTTCCATGGTTAAGGTTATAACGCAGGCCAGCAGAGAATGTTGGATAATTATAATCGCGTGCAAAATCATTCTCTGATGGTGTGATATTTAGTTGTGCAGCTATGGCATGCGTTTCTTTCGTCTTAGTCCAAATACGTGGCTCTTTGTCCAAACATAAAGTTTGGGCAGGCGTATAACGCACTTCTATACCAGTTTGGGGTATAGCAATAGAATCATACTCTTCTGCAGAAGCAACTGCAGAGAGTAGTAATAATGGTATGAAAAGGATTTTGCTCACTTGTTCTCAGGCAACATTAAAGCACCTGTATTCTGTAGCCAAGTGTTACTTCCAACATGCTATTGCGAGCATTCTTTAATAAATCCTTTGCTTCAGTGTCTCTTGCTAACTTTCTGAAGTATAGGTTGTAACGCGCCTCTATCTGCCATTGCTTCCATTCGTAACTAACACCAAGAGGAAGTGCGACATCACCACTATGGATATGATTCTTGAGGTTGATATCTTCACCATTTTTCTCTTTAGCATGTGCACTGATAACATATCCAGCGTGTACTCCTGTAGTGAAGCTCCATGGTAAATCAGCCCAAGGGTACCAACGTACTATATAGTTCGTGTTGATATAATGTAAATTGACATTGTATGGACCATATTTTTGTATAATAGGGTTTCCATAGTCGTCTGTGGTGTTGATATTACGATAGATACTTGAACCTCCTTGGTGGCTATACTGCATTTCTACGTCTATGGCAATGTTTTTAGCCACGAAGACTTCAACGTATGCACCAGCAACAAGCCCAGGCTTCACACTGTTATCAAGACCAAGCACGTTAGATAAGTTTAATCCAACTTTTGGAGCTGCGTAGATGTCCCAAATTGTATGCTCACCAGTTGGTTTGGTGTCTTGAACAATAGCCCCCTTAACGTCTTGGTAGCCTTCTTTCACAGCCTCGCCAATACGTTTCGCGGCGTTCTTGTTTATTACCTGAGCCTGTCCGTTTGTTAATGCCCCTACAAGGATGGCAGCAATCAATATAATCTTTTTCATTTTTTAGGATAACTGATTCTGATGCAAAGATAGTGATTTTTCTTCAAACCATTGATATCTTGTGGCTTTTTTCCTTTGTATAAAAGCTAACTATAGGGAATGTACAAGGTTAAAATGACAGGATGTACACAACGAACATATGACGTAACATATGAATGACAGGTTAAGATAGAAGTCATAGTAACAGATGGAGGGAATGTAGATGGTGGGATACAGCCAGAATGACAACGATTGTCTACATAAGCAAAGAGGTTTGAAAATATAAGAACTATATGTTTGCTTTTTTGCAAAAAGACCAAGTTATAGTGATTTCTTTTGAAAAAACAAAATCATCTATTTAGTAAATATTAAGATACATTTGGCTTGTTTTGACTTAATTTATTTGAAGTGTGTTTTGTTTTATTTATATTTGCAAATAATTTTAATAAATAATCAAACAAAGATGAATTCTCAATCAATCCCAAATCAACGTTTACCTTATATTGATATAGTTAAAACAATAGCTTTGATACTTATAGTTTATAGTCATACTGCACATTGCTATGGGCAAGTATATTTAGGTAGTTTTTTTATTGCTGCATTTTTTCTTATGTCTGGATACACATCTAAACCGATTCTATCATGGAAGACGTATATAATGAAACGCACAAGACGATTATTAATCCCGTATTTCTTCTTTAATGTTATATTTATCATTTTATGCAGACACTTTTCATTTTATGATTTTTTAGGTATATTCTATTCTCGTTTTAAGTTTAATATAGTCGGAGAACCTATGCCAGTAATGCTACGAAGTTTAAATGGTCCATTATGGTTCTTCACCGCAATGTTCCTTACAGATATACTATTTATTGGTGTAATTAAAATAATAGATTTGACAAAAAAGAATAAATTGGTTCATTTTTTTATTATTTTTATTTTATTAGTGACAAGTTTTTTACTCAATCAAGTTCCTTTACTTCTCCCATGGAGCCTTGATATGGTACCATTCTTTACTTTATTTATGTATCTAGGTCATTTATGTTTTAGATACAATATGTTTGACTCTTTACAGGGATGGAAAATGATACTTACAGTAATAGTATTAATTGTTGCCTGTAAAGTGAATGGATCAATTAATTTATCTATTAGAGTTTATGGTCAGTCTATCCTGTTATGTTTACTTACAGGAACTATGGGGACATTTCTCTTAGTTTGGATGGGTAAAAGTATTGAAAATACTGCTGTTGGTTGTTTTCTTGCAGCAGTAGGCAAGCATACTTTGACTATTTTCTCATTACAAATGTTTGTTCTTCATTTTGTTAATTCAACAATTTCGTTTGTTGGATATGATGGAACACAAACTACAATTAATATCTTATTAGGGCTTGTTGCGGTTGTTATAGTTTTTGTAATAGGTAAGTTAACGTCAGTAGTTTTAAAACGTTTGGTTCCTTCTGTTTTCTAATATTTGTATGTCAAAACATGAAAAAGCTGTTTTACTTTAGCAATAGCAATATATAGAGTCTTGGGTGGGTATAGAATTTTTTGTTAGTGTGTATAAAGCACTTCCTCTGTCTTTCCTATACCCAGTCTTAGTTTTGCATACATAAAGCTTGTAATTATTCTATGAATATTCTTTCTTTTCTCATTTTTTTTATTTAATTTTGTACCCATAATAAAGGAAATTAGAACTATTAACAGAAAGATTCTGCGAACGAAGCATCTACTGAATTGACCAGCACAGTTTTTGTTGTTTAACTAACGATTGTTACTGTACCACGTCTATTTGTTTTTGTACATTCGTTCTTATGTGGAGGAACCGTGATAGTTGTCAGCCTGCAAGCTATTCATTGTTTGTAGGGAGGAGATGATGTTTTCTTCCTTAACCTCAATTGGTTACCCTGCGTGTTCTTTGTTTTGTTCTCATTTCCTTATCTAATCTAAGAATATCTTAATATTATGATTAACCAATAGAAGTAAACGAATCGCTGAGCTTAGAAACTTTCCCTAAGAGTTATGAAGCTTGCTTTTTGGAATCTTGTTCTGTAAAAGAGAACTGCCTGCATCATTTATATTTCAAACTACAACCATCTACCAATACATGGGGTGAAGCTATTTACCCATCTGCACTCTTACCAGAGAATCTTGTGAATGGTTATTGTAAGAAATTTCAAGATAAAATGCTAATCACTTGTTATGCAGGTTTTACTCATTTCTTTGACGAGGTGCGCCGTAAAGACTTACCCGACCTCCGCAATGAAATATATTCCTACTTTCGAGGACGAAGTAATTTCTATCGTTACGGCAATGCTGAGAATGGCTACCTCTTTACATATCGGATGGCAGAAGAAGTTAAAGCTATATTCAAAAAATATGGCTATGATGCACCTCGATATGACAGAACATTTGAGTCATTATCTTTTCACGAATAAAAATAGACTCAGTTAAATTATAAAAGTATTTTAATTCATTCATAGTAAATCATTATTTATCTTTGTCCGACAGTTTCGTACGCTCTGTCCGAAGCCTTCGGACAATGTGTCCGATTACTCCTGGAATATTAAAAAGTGCTCTTTAGGGATGAGCAAACATAGCCCTTATAAATGGAGTAAAGTGTTATTTTTGAAATTAGATTTACAGAACAAGAGAGATTTAAAAGTGTTTTCTATAATGGAATAACAGGTTTAAGAAATTCTTCTTATACTTAAGTATGTTCTTAACTATATGTCAGAAACAATTTCTTCAAATAAAACAATTGCAAAAAATACGCTACTTACATATGTAAGAATGCTATTTAATCTTGTTGTATCTCTTTATACGTCGCGTGTAATTCTTCAAGTATTAGGAGTTGATGATCTCGGTACGTATCAGGTCGTAGGTGGTATAGTCTCTATTTTTACTTTTATTGGTGGAGCAATGGCTGGTGCTACATCTCGTTTTCTTGCATACGAAATACCTTTAGGAAATTTAGAACGTTTAAAAAAGACCTTTTCTGCTTCTCTGAATGTTAATATAGTCTCTGCTTTCCTTTTTGCTCTTGTAGCAGAAACTGCTGGCGTTTGGCTGGTTTTAAATGTGTTGTCAATTCCACCCGGACGTGAAGGTGCTGCAATGATAGTATATCAGTTTTCAATTCTTTCTACAGTTTTGACTTTTATACAGACTCCATACAATGCAGCTCTTATTGCACATGAAAAAATTACTGTTTTTGCATATATAGGGATACTTGATACTCTTTTAAAGTTGTTAATTTGTTTTCTTGTAGTAGTTCTACCAATGGACAAGTTAGTAGCTTATGCCATACTGATTTCATTAACAGGAGCTATTATTCAGTTTATATATTGGGTATATTGTAAGCGTCATTTTAAAGAGTGTGTTTTCTCTTGGAAGATTGACAAAGAGATTATGAAGCCTTTATTGACTTTCTCTGGATGGGATTTGTTTAATAACTTTTGTTTTGGAATAAAACAGCAGGGATTAAATATTTTGCTTAATACTTTTTTCTCTGTTGCTATAAATGCAGCTTGTGGTTTTTCAAATACAATCTATGCAACAGTACGTGGCTTTGCTAATAATTTTATGATTTCAGTTAGGCCAGTTATCACAAAATGCTATTCCATTAAGGATTATGGAAGAATGCAAGAACTGATAATTGATAGTTCTAACTTCTCTTTCTCTTTGATGCTTCTGTTATCAATGCCATTCTTTTTTGAGGGGGATTTTATAGTAACATTATGGCTTAAGAATCCACCAGAATGGACTGTTATATTTTGTCAATTACAATTAGCTACTTGTATTATAGGAGTGTTGTATTCACCTGTATATTATGGTATAGTTGCAACTGGGAGAAATAAGCTTTATGCTATACAGGATAGTATATTGATGGTGTTATCATTACCTATAACTTATGTATTTCTTAAAGCAGGGTACAGTCCTTTGATTCCGTTTATAGTTCTAATTGTTATTGAATTAATTAAATCAAACCTCTACGTTTTTATATTAAAGAAGAATATTCCTGAGTATAAAATATCTAACTTTTATAAGAAGAGTGCTTTGCCGTGTTTTATGATGGCATTATTATGTATGTCCTTGACATTGCTCTGCAGTTTATTGTTTAAGCAAAGTGGATGGTTACGATTTATAGTTGTAAGTTTATCATCAACTTTTTCAATAAGTATTTTGTCTTATTATTTCTTGTTGAATACGCATTATAAGCAAAAAATTCGTAAAAAAATCCGTTCTATTTTCTTTTCTAATTAGATGAATGTGACTATTTTATTTAAAACTACTGTAAATAATCAAATTATAGGTAAGAATGGATGAACTATTACTTTCAGTGATTGTGCCAGTTTATAATGGTGGATACTATCTCTCTAAACTTATTGAAAGTATTATCAGTAAGAATAATGAACTTATTGACAAGATTGAAATTATACTTGTTAATGATGGGTCAACCGATGATAGCTGGGAATATTGTGAGAAATTTGCTGGGGAAATAAAGCAGGTTAGATGTATTTCAAAAGAAAATGGAGGAATAGCTTCTGCAAGAAATTATGGACTAAAATATGCTACAGGGCAATTTATAACATTTTGTGATCAAGATGATTTTGTTCAGAAAGCATATATGCCATTTATAGAAGTAATGCAAAAAAATAATTGCGACACATTAATCAGTGATGTTACAGTCTGCCAAGATGGACAATTAAAGAAACAAAATAGAATTGTTTTAGATGAAGTCTGTGATTTAAATGCTATCAATAGTTTAGTTAGATTTTATATTGGAGGACGAAAATTCCCTTTGAAGTATCCTTTACAACAAGAAGTTAATGTTCCTAATTCTATTTGGAATTGTATCTTTTCTTCTCATGTTATAAAGGAAAATAATATCTACTTTGAAGCTTTTGTAGATTATGATGATGATTGGAAGTTTTGCGTAGAAAATGTATTATATTCTAAAAAGGTTTATTTAACAAAAGAGTCTTTTTATATATGGACAGTTAATAGTTCCTCTGAATCACATACTCCCAAATATATTCCAGAATTATATGAAAGAAGGCAACGTTCTATAGAATGGCAAACGCGGATTCTGAGAGGTATAAATGTTCCTGAAGAAGAAATTAAAATCAATATAAGTCTTCAAACAAAACGTTCTGTGATATGGGGTTTTTATAATTCCTTTACATTATCGTATCTGAGATGTAAAAAAGAGACATCTGAATTTATACAACGGAGTAATTTAGATAATATTTATAGTCAGTGTGAATCTATGGTTGATGTCCTTTATATTTTCTTACTGATTAATCATTTGTTTCCTATTGCTTATTTTATAAATAAATATTTTCTTAAAAGGAGATACCATTAAAATTTTAAGATTGTGATTGCTAATTATTTTTCAGGTCGGACAGGTAATCAAATGTTCCAATATGCTTTTATGCGAAAATTATGGGAGCAACGGAATAAGAAAGAAAAAATTATTTTTAATTTCTCTTTGGTCAATCAAAGAAACGATGAGAAAGGATATAAAGATACTTTTGAAGATTTCTCTGTTCTCCCTTATTCTACAGATAATAGAAATTTAATACTGAATTATGGAACATTTTTTCAGTTAATGACATTTTTGATTTATAGATTTTGTAGAATATTTTTTAATAAGAATGGATTCTGGTTTTCGATATTTCGGAAGATTGGTCTTTTATACTCTGAGTATTGGGAAAATGACCCTTTAGCTTACAATGTAAGTTCTAAGAATTTAATTATTTATGGTAAATTTGAGAATTCGCTCTTTTTTAATGATATACGTCCTATTCTTCAAAGAGAGTTCACTCCTAAACATGAAATCTTAGATTCAAATCGTGAGCTTTATGATATTATAAAAAAAAGTAATTCAGTGTGTGTACATATAAGGAGGGGAGATTTTTTAAGTGATGAGTTTAGAAAAGATTTTTATGTTTGCGATGAGAAGTACTATATAGATGCTGTAAATTTAATTTTAGAGAAGGTTGATAATCCTATTTTCTTCTTTTGTTCGAATGATATAGACTGGGTTAAAAAGAATATTCATGTCGATGCCCCCTGTTTTTACGAACCTGATGGAAATCCTTTATGGGAAACTTTTAGAATGATGTATTCTTGTAAACATTTTATTATTTCTAATAGTACATTAAGCTGGTGGGCACAATATCTTGCAGAAAATAAGGAGAAGATTGTAATCTCTCCAGACCATTGGTATAATAATCCAAAGAAAGATATTCATGCTCGTTTGCTTGAAGATCATTTTATAAAACTTCCAACAGAACATCATACATGATCCTATTATCAATTAATTTAATCTGTACTAATTATATATAGGTAAGCTAAAATACTCAATATATATATTGTTTGAAGTTGTGATGAATATTGATTTTATTATTTTCTGGGTTGACGGTTCTGATATTGAATGGCAGAAGAAGAAATCGCTTTATAAAGGTACCCCTTTTCAGAATGCTGATGTAAGATATCGAGATTGGGATATTCTGAAGTATTGGTTTAGAGCCGTAGAGGAATATGCTCCATGGGTAAATCATGTATATTTTGTGGCAGATAGCCAGAAGCCTGAATGGCTGAATTGGAATAATCCTAAATTGTCTTATGTAGATCATAAGGACTTTATTCCTAATGAATTTCTTCCAACTTTTCAGGCAAACACTATCGAAAATAATCTTCACCGGATATCAGGGTTAAGTGAACATTTTGTAGTATTCAACGATGATATGTTTATTAATGCCCCTATAACTCCTGAATATTATTTTAAAAATGGATTACCTTGTGATGCGCCATTTGAACATGTGTTCACTCCACGATGTTATTTTCCAGAGATTGATGGTTGGGGAATAAATATAATGGAGTTTTGTGACACTCAGGTTGTTAATGCTCATTTTAATAGGCGAGAGGTAACTAAAGCTAATCTAAAAGGGTGGTATGGAAGCTATCTGGGATGGAAGTATCGCTTACAAGCCTATCTGATACGTCTTTTTAGACGAACTGAATTTCAACATTTTTATACTCCTCACAATGAAAAAGCATTTTTAAAATCAGTATATGAAGAGGCGTGGAGTAAAGAGGAAGATATGTTGGCTAAAAGTTGTACAAAGTTTCGTGAAGAAGTTAGTCTGAATAATTATTTTTTCCGTTATTGGCAGCTTGCATCAAATAAGTTTTACCCAGAGAATAGTATTATGCAGAAGCAGGTTGTGCAGTTAGCTACATCTGCCTTATCTCTTTTAGAAGCTAAATTAAATGACACTAATGTAAAATCACTCTGCGTAAATGATTCTTCACTTTGCGATTTTGATGATTATATGCGAACAAAGCCATTAGTCATAAATCTGTTTGAACAGAAATTTCCTTGTAAATCTTCATTCGAGTTATAATATTTATTTTATATTGTGATTTTTAGCTATTAAATAAATAATAAAATGAGATATTCAATTATTGTAAATACATGTGATTCGTATTCGGATTGCTGGGAACCTTTTTTCAAGTTATTTTCTGTATTTTGGAAAGACTGTAAAGGAAAAGTCTTCTTGAACACAGAATATAAAGGTTACTCTTTCCCTGGTTTAAATATAACGCCAACAAAGGTCTGTGAGAAGCGTAATTTCCCAAAAGATAAGAGAATGCCATGGTCCTTATGTCTGAAAGACGCTATAATGCAGACAGATACGGATATTGTTTTGTATATGCAAGAGGATTACTTTTTAAAATCTCCAGTACAGAACCAATTGGTTGAAGATTTTGTACACTTTATGGAGGAGCATCCAGAAGTAAAGTGTCTTCATGTATTGAATTGGCAAGGATATGGTACAGAAGAGTCACCCTATAAAGGGTTCAAACAAATTCCGGTTGGACATCCCTATCGTATGAGTTGCCAGGCTGCTTTATGGAGAAAGGAAGAGCTTTTAGAGATACTTGCTGATAATGAAAGTGGGTGGGATACTGAAAAGTTTGCTTCTCGTCGTTCATCAAGATTAGGTCATATATACTTGGCTGTAGATCCAACTTGGATTATTGAAGATTGCTATGAGGTTATTCCTTATATCTATACGGGAATAGAAGGAGGAAAATGGGATCGTAGTAATATTTACAAGATGGACTGTTTATTTAGAAAGTATGGTATAGAAGTCGATTTCCAGCAAAGAGGAATATCTAAGCCAGTTCCTTTCTTTAAGCGTGTAAAGAATCGTCTTCGTATATGGAAGCGTGAGTTTGATATGAGAAATGTATAAAATATTTTTTCATGGGAATCTATTTTTTAGTATTTGCTGTTTGCCTGTTGTATTTTTTAGTAGCAGGAGGAAATAAAAAAATGGCTAAAGACAATCGTCTTTTAGCTATTTTCTTTCTTTATTTAGCTCTATTTGTTGGGCTTGGTGATATGATTGGCGGCTATGACCGATATATTTATGGTGAGGCTTTTGATTATATTGCAGATATTACTTGGGGAGATAAAAATTATGCTAATGCCATTTATCTTGTAAATGGAAATGAATATGGATATTTTGCTTGGCAGATATTGATGAGTTTTATAACGACTAATCGATATGTTTTTATACTATTTACAACAGTCTTGATTTATGCCCTATTTTATAGGTCATTTGTCAAATATATAGATAACTACCCCTTTGCTTGTATTGTTTTCTTAGGAATGATGTTTTTCTTTACGATGACATACTTAAGACAAATGATAGCTATCGGTGTTGCTTGGCAAGGGATAGAACATATTTGGAAAAGAAATATGGTAAGATTCTTTATATATGTCACTCTTGCAGCAACATTCCATACAGCTGTTCTTATATTTGGAATAATCTATTTTATACCATTGAAGAAGTATTCAAAAAAAAGTATTTTATGGGTATTAATTGCTTGTCTTTTAATAGGTCTTACTCCAATTCCTAATATGCTGCTTGCTAGTGCTGGAGATACAACAGGTAAAACGGGTGGCTATACAGATCAAGACCAAGGATTTAGAATAGAATACGTACTTGAGGTTATGTTCTTTATTTTTATAATCTTTAAAAATCATAAATATATTAGTGATGATAAAAAGACATTGACCTTCTTAAATATGTGCTATGTTTTGTGTGCAATTCTTTTTGTCTTTATGCGTTTTGGACAAGGTGGGCGTTTTGCATGGTCATTTTTCTTAGGTCTTTTTTATATGCTGCCAAAGTTGCTATGTCAGAGGAGAATATCTTCTGTGAATAGAGGTTTGGTTGTCTGTGTTTTCTTTGCTCTATTTGTACGTATTAATAATGCATGGGCTCCAATGCAAGTTCCTTATAAAACATTTTTGACCAATGGAGTTCCTGCAGGTAATGGTAATATATATAATAAGTATGAATACGATGATAATTATACCATCAATAAGTTATATAGACCTGCATTCACATTTCTAAAGTAGTTTGTTTATGCGTGAAAAAATATTATTTATAATAGGAATATTAGACACAGGTGGCGTATCAAAAAGTATGCTGAGCCTTTTAAATGTTATAGATAAGGAGAAGTACGAGGTCTCTCTTCTTATGATGAACACTTCAGGGGCTTTTAGTGATCAGATTCCTGCAGGAGTAAGGGTACTCTCTCATAGCAGACTTACAGCATTAACATCTGGCTTTAGTGGGGTTAAGGATTTAATTAGTTTCCGAAAGGGAATTGGCTTTCATCCTTTGTTAGCAATTTTGTCGTTGATTAGATTTGTTGTATCGTTTATTGATAAATCCTTAGCAGGTATTTTTCTTGCACGTATATCTCCAAAGATAACTGATGAATATTTTAATCTAATAGTTGATTATAATGGCCAACAAAATTTATATTATATGGTCAACAAGTTACAAGGGAAAAAGAAAATAACCTTCTTTCATAGTGATTACCGTAAATGGAGATACTACGAGAAGGCTGACAGAAAGTACTTTGGAAAGATTGATGGGATATATACCATATCGGAAGAATGTGTTTCTGCTCTTAAAGAGGTTTTTCCTGAGCATACAGATAAGATTCATCTCATGGAGAATATAACAAGTCCTTTTCTTATTAATAAATTAGCAGATGAACTTATAGAGCCAACTTTAACAAAGCAACAGCATGATTTTATAATAGCTTCTTTGGGATACGTAAGTATTGGGAAAGGAAGTGAGCTTGCAGTACAGGTGGCAAAGAAACTAAAAGAGGCAGGAATAAGTTTTGAATGGTGGTTTATAGGAGGTGTTACGAATGACTGGGATTATCAAGGGTTCATTAAGAAAAATGGATTGGAAGATAATGTAAAATTCTTAGGAGTGAAAGCCAATCCTTACCCATATATAAAACATGCAGACCTTTATGTTCATTTATCAAAGTTTGAGGGTAAGTCCATTGCACTTGATGAAGTAAAAATTCTCTGTAAACCTATTGTGGTTACCAACTTTTCTACCGTCCATGATCAATTTGAAGATAGGGTTAATGCAAGTATATGTGGAATGACAGTTGAAGATGCAACAGACAAGGTTACTGAGTTGATACATAATGCGAACTTGAGACAATCGTATATAGATTATCTCAAACAACATGTAGTTGATAATAGTAATGAGATAGAAAAAATATACTCCTTACTATCATAAATAATACGTATATGTCATTTATATCTATCCTAACTCCAACATATAATAGAGGAAAACTACTTTTATCTCTTTATGATAGCTTAAAAAATCTCACGTTTAAAGATTTTGAATGGTTGATAGTTGATGATGGTTCTGAAGATGATACGGAGCAGTATGCGTTATCTTGGATAGAACATAATATTGAGAATGCGGAATTTCCTATTCGTTATATAAAAAAAAGTAATGGAGGAAAGCATACCGCAATCAATAGAGGTGTGCGAGAAGCGAGTGGAGAGTTAATTTTAATACTCGATAGTGATGATACATTACCAGTAGACTCCTTAGTAACAATCGCACAGTATTATGAGCAGTGTAAAGGTTATAAGGACTGTGCTGGGGTTTGTGGGTTGATGGCACATCATGATGGACAATTAATAGGCTCAGGTTTTCCAAAAGACCCTATGTATGAAAGTGCATTGCAGTTTCGCTATGCAGAGATGGGTAATGTTACTGGTGATTTATTAGAGGTTTATAAAACCTCTGTCATGAGAGAGTTCCCTTTTCCTGAGATAGAAAATGAGAAGTTCTGCCCAGAATCTTTAGTTTGGAATCGAATCGCTAATAAGTATAAGCTGTTCTGTTTTAATAAGATTGTCTATTACAGAGATTATTTGGAGGGTGGTCTTACAAGTAAAATTGTAAGAATAAGGATGAATAGCCCTATCGCGTCTACAATGACCTATGCAGAGATGTTAGACTATGATATTTTATTAAAATGGAAGATACGGTCAGCTATTAACTATTGGAGATTTAGATATTGTATTAAGAATAAAGCCTTAAAGGCACCAGATGTGAAGTGGTATTGGAGACTGTTTCAGATAATAGGCTTGTTAATGCACTTAAAGGATAATAGAAAGTAAGATATGAAACAGATAATCTTAGATCCACGTTTGAAGTATAATTACGCTTCTTGGTATTTGTTAGGAATAAAAAGACTTTTAAAGGGTTGGAAGATAGTTTATGATGTAAGTCCCTTCAAAGGTATTAAGTATGAGAATACTGCTGATTATAATAGTGGATTTGCTTTTATTATTTGTAGCAACGGTCAGGAAAAGAAAGTCTTTGTTGATACCGAAGATGTAGCCAAGATTTTTGAAGACAGATATGAGTGGTGTGATGTCTATGGAATGGTAAACCCAACAACAGAGCAGGTTACGGAGTATGATAAGTTGATTGCAATTGGACCAGAGTTTGGTGTAACGCTCGGTAGTCGTTTCTCAACTATTATTCGTTGTTTAAGACTATTTCTCAAAGGGTGTAAGTACTCAAATATTTCCTTCAAAGGCTATCTCTGCGATTATCTTTATACGAATATTCGTCGTCGCCCTATAGAGGCTTATGAATGTGAAACGAAAGTTCGTCATAATTATATTTTTCATGCCTCTACATTATGGTATAATAAATTTGCAGCAACGGATACCAATATGTATCGTGGCGAATTTTTGAAAGCATGTAAGAAAGCTGGAATTAATATAGAGGGCGGATTATTTTATGTAAATAGTGACTCTGTACTACAGGAAATGCCTGATTATCCTAAATATAAGGAGGAATATAAAGACTTTATTTATGAGAGTCGACTCTCTATGGATGATTATATTAGAAAGACAAAAGAGAGCGTTGTCGTTTTTAATACACCAAGTGTATGTGAATGTCATGGATGGAAACTTGCAGAATATCTTTGTATGGGGAAAGCAATTATCTCCACACCTTTAACACGAGAGATGCCTGCTACGCTGGAACATGGGAAGCATGTACATTTTGTAAATTCAGTAGATGAGATATATGATGCTGTAGTAAAGATTAATTCTGATGAACATTATCGCATGCAGTTACAAGAAGGAGCAAGACAGTATTATGAGAAGTGGATTGCTCCAGAGATTGTTATTCAACGGTTATTAAAAAAGGTTGGTGAACAGCCTTGAATCTGAAACGTAATTCAGTTTTGCTGTCATTCTTGTCATTTGAATAGAGAGTATAATCTGTTAGATATCATTTGTTTATGATGAAATGTTAAAAGTGACAGCAAATAGATTTTCAAATTTCTTGTTGGATTCTTATTTAGAATACGAGCAAAACAGATTTGTGTATTTGGTAAATTAAAGAAACAGGATAATGAGAATATTACAAGTCATAACATCTTTGGATATGGGTGGGGCTGAAACGTTGGTGGTTAATTTGATACCAAGGTTACAGGCTTTGGGAAATACGGTGGATTTATGTATCTTTAATGGTAAAGAGACACCATTGACCCATAGATTGAAGAAGGAGAGTCCACAAACAAAGATATATGCGTTAGGACATGGGGTTTATAACCCATTACATATTTATAAACTGGTAAAGATTATGAAGAATTATGATATTATTCATACGCATAATTCTTCACCGCAACTATTTGTAGCTATTGCCAACTTATTTTGTTCTCAAAAGCTGGTCTCTACGGAGCATACAACTTCTAATCGTAAACGTGATTGGAAATGGTATGCACCAATTGAGAGTTGGATGTATGGACAGTATAATCATGTTATCTGTATAAGTCAGATTGCTGAAGAAAAATTGCGAGAATACATGGGAGGTGCTTGGTTGGATAAGGTCAATCCCAAGTATAAGCAAATCTCAACCATTAATAATGGTGTAGATGTTAAAGCTATCAGTAATGCTACTCCTGATAATGATTTGTTATTGTTGAAGGGAAAAAGGAAGGCTGCTTTGATGGTTGCTGGGTTTCGAGATGCAAAAGATCAGGATACGGTTGTTAAAGCCTTAGGATTACTCAATAACAGTGACTTTGAGGTTTGGTTTGCTGGTGTTGGTATACGTCAAGAAATTGTTAAGCAGTTAGCAGATTCACTTGGTGTAAGTGAGCGAGTTAGATTCTTAGGCTTACGTACTGATATTCCAAATGTTCTGAGAGCTGCGGATGTTATCGTGATGTCTTCTCATTGGGAAGGGTTAAGTCTTAGCAATGTAGAGGGAATGAGCGCACATAAGCCTTTTATAGCCTCTGATGTTAATGGTTTGAAAGAAGTTACTAAGGGATATGGTATTCTTTTCCCACATGAGAATGCAAAGGCATTGGCAGAAGAAATTAACCGATTAGCAAGTAATGAAACTTATTATAACGAGATTGCAGAACGCTGTTATAATAGAGCCTTGGAGTTTGATATCAGTAATACAGTACGTGGTTATGCTGATGTCTATAAAAATATCTTTAATTAATATCATCAAGTTTTCTTCTTGATAAATAGATTTTTATAATTTGAAAGATATTCAAAAAAAGAAATTAATTCGCGTTACAACTGCGGACATCTCTTTAAATAGTTTGCTAAAAGGGCAGCTGAAGTTTTTGAACCAATACTTTGAGGTTATTGGTGTTGCAAAAGATACAGGTGTTCTGAAGGAAGTTAGTGAACGAGAGGGAATCCGTGTTGTGGATGCTCCGTTAGAACGTCCTATAAGTTTAGTGAAAGATATAAAGGGCTTGTGGTTCTTGTATCGTCTGTTCCGTAAGGAGAAGCCATGGTGTGTACATGCTAATACTCCTAAGGGAAGTCTTTTGGCAATGATAGCTGCATGGTTTGCATGCGTTCCGCATAGAGTTTATACCGTCACAGGCTTACGTTATCAGGGAGCTCATGGCTTTTTAAGAACGATTCTTAAGACGATGGAGCGCTTGTCATGTCTTTTTGCTACAAATGTTATTCCAGAAGGACAAGGGGTGTTACATGCTTTGCAAGAGGATAGCATTACTAAGAAGCCGTTACGTGTGATTTGGAATGGAAATATTAATGGCATTGATACTGAGTTCTTCACTCCTGTAGAGAATACTCAAGAAAAGTCTGATTCTTTTACCTTCGTTTTTATAGGAAGAATGGTTAAGGATAAAGGAATGCACGAACTAACGGAGTGTATGCGACAACTTAATTGTCGGTTAATATTGGTTGGAACATTTGAAGAGGAGGATGCCGTTTCTGCTTCTGATAAAGAGTTTTTGACAACTTCTGAGAAGGTGAAGTTTGTCGGCTGGCAAAGTGATGTTCGTCCTTTCTTGGCTCAAGCTGATGCCCTTGTTTTCCCAAGTTATCGTGAGGGATTTCCAAATGTTCCAATGCAAGCAGGTGCTATGGGCTTACCATGTATTGTTACGAATATTAATGGTTGCAATGAAATCATTAAAGACGGTTTGAATGGTAAAATTATTGCAGCTCCTCTTAAGGAAGGGTCTGAGGTTATGCAGCAGGCTTTGTTTAATACCATGAAATGGTTTATTGAGCATCCAGAAGAGGCTAAGCGTATGGGACGTAATGCTCGTCCAATGATACGTGAAAGGTATGAACAGAAGGATATTTGGAAGGCTTTAAAAGAGTTTTACGATGCTTTATAAAATAGCACATATCTTACGTGACAAGTTACCTTGGATTTGGGATGTCATAGGCATCATAAATTCTTTCCTTTTTGGATTAAGGTATGACGGTAAAATGACGCAAGTTCAGAACATTCTTACTCATTTTACTAAGACAACAGAAGAGGATGACAATACGCTTTTATATAAGATAGAGGTCCTTTGTAAGGATAATCTTTCTTTGTTGGCAAAGATGTTTGCAGAACAGCCTGCGTCTGCTTTTGATTTCTTTAAGCCTCATGGTTTCGATGAATTGTCATTAAACAAGTTAGCAAAGGATAAAAGTTTTCTTGCTTATATTGTTGTTGCAGAAGGAAATGCTCAGCAAAAAGTATGTGTTGGATATTTTTTCCAACGTAGTTTCTTTTGGGGGAAATCCTTTCGTGGGTATATGACAGATTATCGTTGGCAACGTCGTGGAATCAATAAAATGATGAATCTATGTGCGACAGAGATATCTTCATTGTTAGGTCTCCGAGTGTTTGGTACAATTGCACCGGATAATATTGCTTCTATGAAATCTGCTCAGACTGCTAATGATATTCATATTGTTGAAACATTACCTAATGGAGATTACTATGTAGAGTACAGACCTAAAAAGGATTAATCTGTAAGGTTATTCTTTTGGGATTCTGAAGATTATTCTTAAATATTGTAGTATAATTATGTTTTTAAAATGGTTATTTGATAAACTTGCATCTTTGTTTGGCTTGCTATTCCTTAGTCCAGTATTATTGGTTGTAGCAATTCTAATCAAGGTGAAGATGCCTGGTCCTATTTTGTTTTGTCAGAAGCGAGTGGGGCAGTATGGTAAACTGTTTACTGTATATAAGTTTAGATCGATGACTGTCAAGGCTGAGGCTTCTGTGGCAAGTCGGGATTCAGAAGCAACTTCTATTGCTTCAACCGAACAGTGCCGTATCACACCACTTGGCGAGAAACTCAGACGTTATAAGTTGGATGAATTACCAGAACTTTGGAATGTCCTTAAGGGTGATATGAGCTTTGTTGGTCCACGTCCAGATGTTCCTGGTTATGCTGATCAGTTGCAAGGCGAGGAAAGAGATATTCTTAAGTTGAAGCCAGGAATTACAGGCCCAGCAAGCTTGAAATATAGAAATGAGGAAGAACTTTTAGCTTCTGTAGAGAATCCTGCTCAATATAATGATGAGGTGATTTTCCCTGATAAAGTTAAGTTAAACCTCTATTATCTAAAGAACTATTCATTTATAAAAGATATTCAAATGATTATCTGTACGGTTCTGGGTAAGAAGATGGACTATGCAGGTGAAAAAATATAGTTAGTAAAATGGAAAGAAATCGTGTTTTACTTTGTCTCGCTCACATGAGTGGTAACGAGATGAAATACATCCAAGAGGCGTTTGATACCAATTGGGTGGTACCATTGGGACCAAATGTCAATGGTTTTGAAGATGACTTGAGACGTTTCTCAGTCTCAGTAAGTCCTTCAGGTGAAAGAGGAAATTTCCTTGCAAATGAGGAATATCCACAGACGATTATGCCACATGAGGATAATCCTGATAACTTGTGGAATGAATCTTTGTCAGGATTGGAGGATAAGCGTGTCGTAGCACTCTGTTCTGGTACTTCTGCTGTACACCTCGCTTTAGTAGCATTGGGAGTAAAGGCTGGCGATGAGGTTATCTGTCAGAGTTTCACTTTCTGTGCAAGTTCACACCCTGTAACTTATCAGGGTGCAATACCAGTTTTTGTTGATTCTGAGAAGGATACATGGAACATGGATCCAGTGTTGTTAGAGGAAGCAATCAATGATAGAATTGCCAAGACGGGTAAGAAGCCAAAGGCAATTATCGTTGTTTATCTTTATGGCATGCCTGCGAAGATAAAGGAGATTCTTGCAGTGGCAGATAAGTATGATATTCCTGTCATCGAGGATGCTGCTGAAGGCATGGGTTCAAGATATGAAGGACAGGTATGCGGTACTTTTGGTGAGTATGGTGTTCTGTCGTTCAATGGAAACAAGATGATTACCACATCAGGTGGTGGTGCATTGGTTTGTCCAAATGAGGCTGCTCGTAATGAGGTAATGTTCTATGCAACACAGGCTCGTGAGGGTTATCCATACTATCAGCATGAGAAGATAGGTTTCAACTATCGTATGAGTAATGTCTGTGCTGGTATTGGTCGTGGTCAGATGACAGTTCTTGATGAGCATATTGCTCACCATCGTCATATTGCTCATCTATATGAAGAAGCTTTCAGAGAGATAGATGGTATAACTTTCCATACAAATCCTTCGCCAGAGTATGATTCTAACTTTTGGTTGAACACAATGGTTCTTGATCCTTCTGTTAAGGTAAAGGGACAAGAGAATGCCTATAAAACAACGGTAGAAGGAGCAGTAGGTGGTGCTGCTGGTGTTACTCACTCTGTAGACGATGCCCATACTGATTGCGAACCTAATGCAAATGTTGAGGCTATGCGTGTCTTCCTTGATAAAGCTAATATCGAGAGCCGTCCTCTTTGGAAGCCAATGCATAAGCAGCCTTGTTATAAGGATTGTCCAGCATACGTAAATGGTGTTAGTGAGAATCTTTTCAAGGTAGGTATGTGCTTGCCAAGTGGTCCATTGGTGTCAGACGATGATGTGAAATATATTGTAGAAAAGATAAAAGAGGCAATGGTATAAGTACCATCTTTTATACCCCATATTAAGGGCTGACGTCGGAGATCTTAATGTCTTCGGTGCCAGCCCTTGCTGTGTTTCCCCATAGATACTAGATTATGGTAATATCTTGTTAACTCTGCCTTCTTATCTTATACATAAAAGTCGTTGGATAATCAAATGAATAAATAAAAATCCCAATTTTTATTAGGTTTGTATGTCAAGTGGATAATAGGCAAGAGTTTTTATGCTATTTTGAAATGTAAGTGTCGCAAAAGTACGAAAAAAAACTGAACGAGCGAAGAAAAGAAGAGAAAATTAGTACTTATTTTTCAAGTTTTATTTTCTCTTCTTTTTTGATAATATCTTTTACAGAATCGAGCGTTGTTGTTGTTAATAACATTGTAGAAATCAGTGAGTTGATGATTGTCGATATGTTTTTTAATTGTGTCGTTTCATTGTCTTTGTTGGTCGTTTTGTCAGATGTTTTTAATAAGGAATCTTTAGGCAATGTAGCCTCATAATTTGCCCAACACGCAGCCGCCATACGTTTTATCTGTGCAAGTCGTCCCTGCACATCTTCATCCTGCTTATATTGATTATAAATCTTTTCAGCATTCATATATTGATCGTATGCTGGTTTCCATGATTGTAGAAACATATTGCATAAGCCTAACCGATAATAGACATCTCCCTTTTCTCGTTCATAACATACAGTCAGTGTTTTTTCATAATAGGGTATAGCCTCTTTGTATCGCTTTAGGTTGAACTTACTTTCTGCAGTAGTATAATAGTAGATTGAGCGTTCATGTGGGGCAAATACTTCTATTTTTGACATAACACTTTCCAAGTATTTTGCTGCAGCCTCATAATCCCAATCATGGTAATAACATAAACCAATATAAGCCTTGAAACGTTCGTTAAGCTTATATTCTTTATCCAATCGCTGAAAGATAAGCAGGGCTTCGTGATACTTTGCTGAAGTAAAGTATTCCAAAGCTTTCCCCAACTCTTCAGCATCCTTACTCTTCTGTGCAGATGCAGGGATAGAAGTCGTTAGGAATAGCAGAAATGTTGTGATTATTTTTCCTGTTATTCTTATAGCCATATTATCTCCTTTACAATCTCCTCGCCATATTGCGCAAGGTCAATATCAATCAGAACATTTCCTTTTTGGTGACTTTCGTGAGAGTCACCCATAGTTTGTTCAATCTCCTTCAAGCATTGTTTTACTTGAGTGAGAGATATGTCTGTTTCAAAAGTTCCCAAACAATTCAAGAATTTGTCTGATTTTATTCCAATCGGTTCAGTCCATTGTGCATCAGAGAATTTGATACCCTCGAAACGTTGTTTCAACAGTGTCTGTGCTTTAGAAATATTCTCTTCCTGATTGGAATTTGAGCCAAGTGCAATAATTGTCTTCATAAATACAAAGTTACGTATAAGTTTTTAAATCTTTGAGAGATTTAAGATAATTCACTTTGTGTTATATAATAAAACGTGTATTTTTGCAGTTATATAATCTAAAAAGAACTTTTTATGAAACGATATATCTTCCTTTTTCTTTCATTTCTCTATATTTTTCCTTCCGTAGTGTCGGGACAAGCAAGGTGGAATCAAGTTTATCAATCCTATATTGATCAGTATAAAGACATGGCTATTGAAGGTATGCTGAAGTATGGCGTACCTGCAAGTATCACGTTAGCACAAGGTTTGCTCGAGAGTGGGGCAGGGCGTGGAAGACTTGTTCTTCTTGGTAATAATCACTTTGGTATCAAATGTCATGGTTGGCTGGGTCGTACGATTTCGCATGATGATGATGCAAAAGGAGAATGTTTCCGTGCGTATGATAGTGCGTTAGAAAGTTTCGAAGATCATTGTAAGTTTCTTCGTGACCGTCCCCGTTATAGAAGTCTGTTCAGTTTGGATAGATTCGATTATCGTGGTTGGGCGTATGGGTTGAAGCGAGCAGGTTATGCTACTAATCCTGTCTATGCACAGAGTCTCATTAATCTTATTGAGCTTTATAAGCTTTACGAGTATGATAAGGTGAAAAGCTATGATCGCTTTATGGTTCATCATAGTGGTGAAAACTCTGTTATTCAAGATGGAGTCAAGGGGCGTCCAACTCCTGTTCAGATATTAGGAGCACATCCTATCAATAAGTATAACGAGAACTATTATGTTGTCGTAAGACAAGGTGATTCGTTTAAGTCTTTAAGTAAAGAATTAGATATCAGTGTAAGTAAGTTGGCTAAGTACAATGAGCGTGACAAGCATGATAGTCTTATCCCAGGTGAGTATATCTGGCTGAAGAAGAAACAGAAGAAGGCTCCAAAGGAATTTAAGAAACGCCCATATTACGTACGCAAGTCAGAGAGCTTATACGATATTGCACAGCGTTATGGTATTCGCTTGAAGAGTCTTGTGAAGAAGAATGAGAATATCGCCGAGCGTGGTCTGAGAATTGGCGATGAGGTGATATTATACTAATCATATATTTGTTCAATATGGTTCATTAGGCTTAAAGTATTTATTAACGCACATATAAAAATCCCTTACTTGTCTGTTTTTAGATAAGTAAGGGATTTTGTTGTGCGGAAAATTGTTTACATTGCATTCTTAATCCTTAGTGAAAAAGAGTAGAAAAGTCGCCCTTTTAACCACAGTCGTAACTATCTTGTTATAAGTTAGTTGCAAGGTTGTGTACGAAAAGGTGCTTAATAAGCTTTCAAAAGGGCGTTAGTAAGACCTCTAAAGGGCATCTTTAAGAAACTAATTGGGCGTCTTTTCAAAGGTATTTAAGCATGAAGTGATTTGCTATGTTTGAATATTTTTGACAAAGTTCTGTGCTTTTATTTCTTGCTTCTGCGACAGCTTCTCTTTGTTCGATTTAAGTTGTATACACTTCTCGTTTCTATTTGCTATTTGTATCATTATTAATTAAGAATGTCTGTCCTCCTAACTTCGTGTATTCTACTACACATCCGTTACAAAGACAGACAATCAATGTGACAAACAAAATATGTTCTGTTTCTAATAACCAACAAGGGTTTAGAACTGATTAGAAATCAGTCAGGCAGGTATCCAATGCTTTAGTGATAGCCTCTTTGTCGATGTCTTGACCAATAAAAACCAGTTTCTGCATTCTGTCACCGTATGGCTCCTCCCAATCTTTCTTCAGTTTAGGATTATTCTCAAGGAACTCACGCAGTTGGAATTGTGGCATAGTTGCATACCACTGACCAGCGTTGCGAAGGCTTACCTGCTTGCCAGCCTGCTCAAAGACATAACAAATATCTTTCTCATTAGAGAAATAACACAGACCCTTACAACGGATAATCTGCTTAGGCCACTGACGTGCTACGAAATCATCAAAGAAGTTAATGTCGAATGGACGACGCGCATTATACACGAAGGTCTGGATGTTATATTCCAAAGCTTCACCGCTTTCTTCATTCTCCAAACCGTGATGATGGTGGCAGTGGTGGTGATGGTGATGACCGTGATGATGATCGTCATGCTCATCGTGGTGGTGCTCATGCTCATCATGGTCGTGATGGTGGTCATGTTCTTCCTCTTCATCATCATGGCCTTCTATCTCAGCAATCCATGAAGCTGAGGTTGCAACCTTGTCAAAGTTGAAGTCTCCTGTGTTGATAATCTTATCCAAGTCAACATCTGCATAATTAGATTCAATAATCTCAGCCTTTGGTTGTAGCGAACGAATAATCTTCTTTACCAATCCTAATTCCTCTTTACTGACATCATCAACCTTATTGAGGAGAATAATATTACAGAATTCAATCTGCTGGATAAGTAGGTTTTCAATGTCATCCTCTTGTAGATCTTTCTTCAAAAGGTCATTACCAGCAGAGAACTCATCACACATACGACGTGCGTCAACAACTGTTACGATAGAGTCGAGTACAGCCTTACCTTTCTTTATGATGTCTGGATACATCTGTGGATAGGCGCAGATAGTCTGGGCAATAGGGGCTGGTTCGCAGATACCACTTGCCTCAATGACAATGTAGTCGAACTTCTGCTGTGACACAATCTCATTCAACTGCTGCACTAAGTCCATCTTCAACGTACAGCAGATACAGCCATTTTGGAGTGCAACGAGCGAATCATCCTTCTGATCGACAACGCCACCCGCCTCAATGAGGTCAGCATCAATATTTACTTCGCCGATGTCGTTGACAATAACGGCAAACTTAATACCTTTCTTGTTGGCAAGAATCTTGTTTACTAATGTTGTCTTACCGCTGCCTAAATAACCTGTAAGCAGGAGGACAGGAGTCTCTTTTATATTCATCTTATCTATCTTTGTTGTATAATTCTAAGACTACAAAGTTACAAAAAATATGCCAAGTGTACTATTCTGATAAGTCGAAATCTCTTCTAAATAATAATTCTTCTTCTTTTATACAATAAGAACGGCTATGACTTTCTACTCATAGCCGTTCTTATATAGGTGGTTTTTGTTTTTTCTTCTACTTATTGATGGAAGAGAGGATGATAGACTTATCCAATAGCAAAGAGTTCTATCTCGAAGATTAGTGTGGAATAGCCAGGAATCTCTCCATCACGTTTTGTGCCATATCCCTCTTGATAAGGAATGTGTACACGCCAGTGGTCGCCCTTATGCATAGCGCAGAGTGCTGTTTGAAAACCTGTAATCAAATCGTTTACACGGAAAGCTTCAGGGATTCCTCTTTGCCAACTATCATCGAAAACCTGACCAGAAATAAGACTTCCACGATAATGGCAGGTGACAATAGAGCGCTCCGAAACCGTACCTTCACCGCTTCCTTCCTTTATTACTTCGTAGAGTATACCATTTGAAAGCGGCTTGACGCCTTCTTTCTTGCTAAGTACTTTGAGGTATTCTTTGTTCTTTAATTTATATTCTTGTTTCTTACCCATAAGTCTAAATTATATATTAATGCACGCAAAATTAGCTAATATCTTTTGATTTCACAATTAAATCAATTACTTTTGTTTCGGCATAGTATTTGTTCTATAGCTTATAAACATACGATATGAATTTTGATAGAATAGAGAATGATACACGTCGGGCAGAGCTAATACGAGTGTTGGAGCATTCAATAGAGCGTTTGTCGTTGGCAGAGTTAGAGGCTTTGTATTACGACCTTGTAGCTAAGGATTATATCCGAGAGTAGTAAAATGCAGTTGATGGATAACTGGAACAGGGAGATTCTGCGCCTTGCCATCCCCTCTATTATAAGCAATGTGACGGTTCCATTGTTGGGTCTTGTTGACTTGGCAGTGGTAGGACATATTGGTAATGAGGCCTATATCAGTGCGATTGCAGTTGGTTCAATGATATTTAATGTCATGTACTGGCTGTTAGGATTCCTACGTATGGGTACGAGTGGAATGACATCGCAGGCTTATGGACGACAAGACGGACAGGACTGTCTGAATATACTTGTGCGCACACTGATGATAGGTGTGGGTATGGGTTTGCTATTCATCGTTGCACAGCGTGGTATAGAGTGGGCGATGCTTCGGCTAATGAATACGCCAGAAGCTTCGTGGAGTTTTGTTGCTACCTATTTTGGAATCGTTATATGGGGCGCTCCTGCAATGTTAGGACTTTATGGACTGACTGGATGGTTTATTGGGATGCAGGATACCCGTACACCGATGGTGGTAGCAGTGTTGCAGAATGTGGTTAATATCGTTGCCTCTCTGTTTTTCGTTTTCATTCTTGGATGGAAGATTAGTGGTGTTGCTGCAGGTACTGTTCTGGCTCAATGGGCTGGTTTTATGTTTTCTTTATATGCCGCATATAGACGGATTTCGTCTGCGAAGAAACAGGGGCTGATTTCGGAGAAAAGTGGTCTTATGGTGTTGCAGACAACCTTCCGTCGTGTGTTGATTATGAGAGGAGAATGGGGAGAGTTCTTTCGTGTCAATAAGGATATCTTCTTGCGAACCCTTTGTTTGGTGGCAGTGAATTTCTTTTTCACCTCAGCAGGTGGAAAGCAAGGCGCAATGATGTTGGCAGTGAATACATTATTGATGACTTTGTTCACGCTTTTCTCTTATCTGATGGATGGTTTTGCATACGCAGGAGAGGCTCTAAGTGGTAAGTACTATGGTGCTGGTGATACAAAAGGGCTACGTATAACAGTTCGTCGGTTGTTTGGCTTTGGTGTCATTATGGCATTGATGTTCACCTCAGTTTATGTCTTTGGAGGTGTAGGGTTCCTTCATCTTCTTACCAGTGACGCATCTGTTGTGACAGCAGCACAGCCCTATCTCTTTTGGGCTTACCTTATTCCCGCAGCAGGAATGGCAGCTTTCGTGTTGGATGGGGTCTTTATTGGGTTGACAGCAACAAAGGGAATGTTATTCTCAACAGCTGTCGCAATGATAACATTCTTTGCAGTTTATTATCTACTTTGGAGTAGTTTTGGAAATGATGCCTTATGGGTAGCGTTTCTATCGTTTCTTGGAATGAGAGGAGTTGCTTCTATCCTTTGGGCACGTAGATATTTAGTAATATTTTAATTAAAAAGATTGTAAGATGGGTTTTGGTTGGATAATAGTTTTTCTTTTGGTCCTTTTAACGGGCTGTGGATATGTAAGTTGGCACGTGTGGCAGATTTTGCCTCTTGCTGCGGTTGGTAAGTGGATAGTCGTGGGAGTATTGCTGCTTTGCATCGTATGCTTCTTTACTAATTTTATATTAGGTTTGGATAATAAGCCAATGCCAATAGCAGTGATGCTGTATGAACTTGGCAATTCTGCTGTGTTTATTGGGCTGTATCTGTTGTTATTCTTCCTTGCGCTCGACTTGGGAAGATTACTTCATCTTGTTCCTCGTTCTTTTCTTTATAATAGTTGGACGGGAACGTTGTCAGTTGTAGTCATAATGACAGGTTTGTTCGTTTATGGATATTTCAATTATTTACACAAAGAGCGTGTACCTATGACTTTGCAGTCGGCTAAGCCTATGCAACAGCAGCATCGGTTGGTGATGTTAACGGACTTACATTTGGGCTATCATAACCGTACCGATGAGTTCCGTAAATGGGTTGATAAGGTAAATGAAGAGAATCCAGAGGCTATTCTCATTGCTGGTGATATTATTGATGGTAGTATTCGTGCGCTGATAGATCAAGATATGGCAGCTGAGTTCCGTCGTCTGAAAGCTCCTATTTATGCTTGTTTGGGCAATCATGAGTATTTAAGCGGTGAACCACGTGCTAAGAAGTTTTATGAAGATGCAGGTATTCATTTGTTGATTGATGACTATGCCTTGATTCCTTTGAAAGGTGGTGATTCAATTCTTGTTGTGGGACGTGATGATAGAACAAATAAGAAGCGTGCCAGTCTACAGTCTTTGATGAAGTCTGCTCCAAAGGGATATTATACGATTCTTATGGATCATCAGCCTTATCATTTGGAGGAGGCACAGCAGGCAGGTGTTGATTTTCAAATCTCTGGTCATACGCATTATGGTCAGGTATGGCCTGTAAGTTGGATAGAAGACCTTATCTATGAGGATGCTTTCGGCCCCTTACAGAAGGGAGATACACATTATTATGTATCTTCAGGAATT
Source organism: Prevotella melaninogenica (assembly GCF_003609775.1). Taxonomy (NCBI): domain Bacteria; kingdom Pseudomonadati; phylum Bacteroidota; class Bacteroidia; order Bacteroidales; family Prevotellaceae; genus Prevotella; species Prevotella melaninogenica. The sequence continues at coordinate 1,049,675 of NZ_AP018049.1, read as the reverse complement.
GGCATTTGGGGAGCTAAGTTCCGTATTGGTACAAGATCAGAGTATGTGGTAGCTGATATCAAATAAGAATAAATTATTTTGAGTATTCTGATTGATAGCTTTTATCTTCTATATTGTATATAAGATATTCTTTATTAATGGTTTAATATGTATCATTAAATGATATCTATAAGCTGTTTTGTCTGTTATCTGTTATGGTGATAGTGCTTCGCACATGTGGTGCTGATGGTAAGCACCATTGGTGCGAAGCATGAACACCAATGGTGTTGATGGTTTAGAGTCTTGTAAAATCTCTTTTGGAAGATGTCTATTTCTTGTTAGAAAAGAATGATGTGACTATATGTGAATAGGATGGTTGGTAACAACATGATTAGTAAGATAATGAGTTCATTTTGGTTTTCGGCAGGAGATGGTTTTTAGGGAGAATTATGCTTAATAAGCTTCAATACAATCCTAATATGGCAAGGCATCCGTTATTTTGTGTTGAAGAATCTAAAAAGAAAAACAGGTATTAGTTTGCGGTTATCAGAAAATAGTTGTATTTTTGCAAAGAATATATTTCGATCGATGAAATAAGGATGAAAGTTCCTTTGTTTTCGCTCGTTTTTATTTTGCTAAAATTAATGTTGATAGTTGACTACACGTTATTTGTTCAAATGAAAAAAATTATTTTCTCCCTCATAGTTACGGCTATGATTATGACCATGACGGGATGTGGCTCAAGTAAGGGCTTTACTTACTTAGAAAACGCTGATTCTATTAGCCTTGCTGCTTCACGTGGCTTGTATGATGCACGCATCATGCCAAAAGATGAATTGACGATTACCGTCAACACTACTGACCCAGACGCTGCGGCTCCTTTCAATTTGCAGGTGCGTAATCAGTTGGGTAGTGGTAAGCAGGTTGCTTCAGGTGGTGGTTCTTTGCAGGGCTACTTGGTTGACAACTCAGGTTTCATCAATTTCCCAGTAATTGGTAAGATTCACGTAAGTGGCTTGACAAAGCCTGAGTGTGAAGATCTTATCAAGAGTAAGATTCAGCCTTATCTGGCACGCACAGAGAATCCTATCGTAACAGTTCGTATGAGCAGCTACCATGTGACAGTTCTCGGTGAAGTAGGTCATCCAGGTGTTGTTCCTGTATCAACAGAGAAGATGAGTGTTTTGGAAGCAATTGCACAAGCTGGTGATCTTGGCGTTTATGGAAAGCGTGATAACATTATGTTGATTCGTGAAGATCCAACAGGTCAGAAGCATGTCGTACGTTTGAATCTTAACGATGCAAACTTGCTCAACTCACCTTACTATTATCTTCAGCAGAATGATGTCCTCTATGTTCAGCCAAACAGTGTAAAGGCTAAGAACTCAGGTATCGGTAGCTCTACTACCCTCTGGTTCTCTTTCATTGGTATTGTGACATCAGTAGCTTCGTTGCTTGTAAGCGTATTAAGAAAGTAATATACTGTCCTTGGAGGCTATTCTTATGGCCTTACTATGGATAAAATATAATTGGAATGAGAATATCTTTGACATCCACGTCTTGGATAGCTCCTTGGGGGCTATTAGAAAGAGAGGGTGTGAGAGGTATTCTCTTTTTAAATTTATGGTAAAGGGTTGTTGTGTATTTTTAGGAGTCATTAAGGATAAAGTGTGAAACTTACTTCTCCTAAACAGCAGCTTTAGTCACCTTGACTGCAGAGTCAGAAGTAGATACGAAAGTATTGGTATTAAGTCACTCTACAAATAGGGTAGCCTATGAGAGAGATAGACTAAATTAAAAGTAAAAGATAGACAGAAACCTTGTCAATGGAAAAGAACATTCATGAAGATTGCGGTGTTGCAATGATTCGATTGCTGAAGCCGCTTGAGTATTATCAGGAAAAGTATGGCACCTGGATGTATGCACTGAACAAACTCTATCTGATGATGGAGAAACAGCATAACCGTGGTCAGGAGGGAGCTGGTATGGCTTCTGTGAAACTGGATTCTGAGCCAGGTAATGAATATATGTTTCGTGAGCGTGCAGAGGGTAAGAATGCTGTTGCTGAGATCTTTGCCAATGTTCATAAGCATTATAAGGACCTCTCGCAGGAGCAGTTGTCTGATGTTTCTTTTGCTAAAACAAATCTTCCATTTGCGGGAGACCTTTATATGGGCCACCTTCGGTACTCAACTACCGGCAAGAGTGGCCTTTCTTATGTTCATCCTTTCTTACGTCGTAATAACTGGAAAGCGAAGAACCTCTGTATGTGTGGCAACTTCAATATGACCAATATTGAAGATGTCTTTGAGATTCTAACCGAGCAGGGACAGTGCCCACGTATCTATAGTGATACGAATATTCTTTTGGAATTGATGGGACACAGACTTGATCGTGAGGTTGAACGTAACTTCGTGGATGCACAGAAGTTAGGTTTAGAAAAACGTGCTATCACACATTATATTGAAGAGAATGTCCAGATGAGCAATGTTCTCAAGACAACAATGCAGCACTTTGATGGTGGATATGTTATCTGTGGACTGACTGGTTCGGGCGAGATGTTCTCTATCCGTGACCCATGGTCAATTCGTCCAGCTTTCTATTATAAGAATGACGAGATTGTTGTCTTGGCAAGTGAGCGTCCAGTTTTGCAGACAACATTCGATCTTGAGTGTGATGATATTCAGGAGTTGAAACCTGGTCAGGCACTGATTGTTAATAAACGTGGTGAATGTTCACTGCAACAGATTCTTGAACCAAAGCAGAATGCTGCTTGTTCTTTCGAGCGTATTTACTTCTCACGTGGTTCAGATCGTGATATCTATAAAGAGCGTGAGACTTTGGGACGTCAGTTGACTGAGCCTGTATTGAAGGCTGTTGACTATGATACAGAACATACAGTTCTCTCGTATATTCCTAATACAGCAGAGGTTGCATTCTATGGTCTTGTACATGGCTTTAAGGAGCAAATTGACAAGAAGAAGGTTGAACAAATTGCTGCTTTAGGTTCTAATGCTTCTTCAGAGGAAGTATATCGCATTATTCATCAGGATGTACGCTCTGAGAAAGTAGCGTGGAAAGATATTAAGTTGCGCACTTTTATTACTGAAGGTAACTCGCGTAACGACCTTGCTTCTCATGTTTATGACGTTACATACGAGTGTATTAAACCTTATGAGGATAACCTCGTTATTATTGATGACTCTATCGTTCGTGGTACAACATTAAAAGAAAGTATTCTTCGTATTCTTGATCGCTTGCATCCTAAGAAGATAGTAGTTGTCTCCAGTGCGCCACAGATTCGATTCCCGGATTACTATGGTATTGATATGCCACACCCAGAAGAGTTTTGTGTCTTCCGTGCAGTAATCGAACTGATACGTGAACGTGGTATGGAAGACTTACTTCGTGAGGTCTATGAGAATTGTAAGAAAGAATTGGCAAAGCCTAAGGGAGAGCCAATCTTCAACGCTGTACGTGCAGTTTATAAGCCTTTTACGGTAGATGAGATTAATAAGAAGATCGTTGAGATGCTGCGCCCTGAAGGAATGACAACACCTGTTGAACTTGTATTCCAAAGTGTTGAAGGATTGCACAATGCAATACCTAATCACCCAGGTGATTGGTATTTTACCGGAAACTATCCAACTCCAGGTGGTATGCGATTGGTTAATGAGGCCTTCGTGAGCTATTATGAGCGTGAACATTTGAACACAGTAAAAGCGTAATAATCGCTTGTCTGTATATTATCATCATGATAAAAAAGAATTATTTACATGAAAAGAATTCTTTCTTTTCACGATAAAAAATATTTCTTTTCATGAAAAGAAATTTCAATCCAACAATACTATAAGCAATGAGGAACGTAACTTTAGTCCTAAGTGACGGAACAAAATTCCATGGAAAGTCGTTTGGATACGATGTCCCAGTGGCTGGTGAAGTAGTCTTCAATACTGCTATGATGGGCTATCCAGAGAGCTTGACTGACCCTTCGTATGCGGGGCAGCTACTAACAATGACCTTCCCATTGGTAGGTAACTATGGTGTACCACCTTTTACTATTGAGGAAAGTGGTATTCCAACCTTCATGGAGAGTGATAAAATTTATGCCTCAGCCTTGATAGTGTCTGACTATACAGAGGAGCATTCACACTGGAATGCTGTGGAGAGTCTGGCTGACTGGCTGAAGCGTGAACACGTACCGGGTATTACTGGTATTGATACACGTGAGCTTACCAAGGTGCTGCGTGAGCACGGTGTGATGATGGGTAAGATTCTCTTTGATGATGAACCTGATAATATTCCAGAGGCTGATTACGAGGGTGTAAACTTTGTTGATCGTGTTTCAACAAAGGAAATTATTCGTTACAATGAGGGTGCAGGAAAGAAGGTTGTCCTTGTTGACTGCGGAGTAAAAGCAAATATTATTCGGTCATTGATTACCAGAGGTGTTGAGGTTATCCGTGTACCTTGGAACTATGATTATACAGGTATGGACTATGATGGTCTCTTCCTTGGTAATGGTCCTGGTGACCCTGATATGTGCAATGATGCAGTTGAGATTATTCGTAAGCAGATGAGCATGAGTAAGAAGCCTATCTGCGGTATCTGTATGGGTAACCAGTTGCTTTCAAAGGCTGCAGGTGCAAAGATTTATAAGTTGAAATATGGTCATCGTGGACATAACCAGCCTGTTCGTATGGTGGGTACAAACAATTGCTATATCACCTCACAGAATCATGGTTATGCTGTTGATGCATCCACATTAGACAAGGATTGGAACGAACTCTTTGTCAATATGAATGATGGTAGTAACGAAGGTATCTGCCACAAGGAGAACCCTTGGTTTACCTCTCAGTTCCACCCAGAGGCTTGCTCTGGTCCGGTTGATACTTACTTTATGTTTGATAAATTCGTAGAAACATTGAAATAATGAAAGACGAGTCAATAAAGAAAGTCCTGATACTTGGTTCAGGCGCATTGAAGATTGGTGAGGCAGGTGAGTTTGATTACTCTGGTTCACAAGCGTTGAAGGCATTACGCGAGGAAGGTGTTTCTACGGTTTTGATTAACCCAAACATTGCTACTGTACAGACATCTGAGGGTGTAGCAGACCAGATTTACTATCTTCCTGTTCAACCTTACTTCGTTGAGCGTGTTATTGAAAAGGAGCGTCCTGATGGTATCTTACTGTCTTTTGGTGGACAAACCGCATTGAATTGTGGTGTTGAGTTGGATAAGACTGGTGTTCTTCAGAAGTATAATGTAAAGGTTTTAGGTACTCCTGTTAAGGCTATCATGGATACTGAGGACCGTGAACTCTTTGTAGAACGACTTGATGAGATTGATGTAAAGACTATCAAGAGTGAGGCTTGTGAGGATATCGAGCAGGCACGTGTGGCTGCAAAGAACCTCGGCTATCCTGTTATTGTTCGTGCTGCATACGCATTGGGCGGCCTTGGTAGTGGTTTTGCTGATAATGAGGATGAGTTGAATACACTCTGTGAGAAGGCTTTCTCCTTCTCTCCTCAGGTGTTGGTTGAGAAGAGTTTGAAGGGTTGGAAGGAGATTGAATACGAGGTTGTTCGTGACCGTTATGACAACTGTATCACAGTTTGTAACATGGAGAACTTTGACCCGCTTGGTATTCATACTGGTGAGTCTATCGTTATTGCACCATCTCAGACCCTTTCTAACAGCGAGTATCATAAGCTCCGTGCACTGTCTATCAAGATTGTACGCCACATTGGTATTGTTGGAGAATGTAATGTTCAGTATGCTTTTGACCCAGAGAGTGAGGACTATCGAGTTATTGAGGTAAATGCTCGTCTTTCACGTTCTTCTGCTCTTGCCAGCAAGGCAACTGGTTATCCTCTTGCTTTTGTTGCTGCTAAGTTGGGTATGGGCTACGGACTCTTTGAGTTAAAGAACTCTGTAACAAAGACCACCTCTGCTTTCTTTGAGCCAGCACTCGACTATGTAGTCTGCAAGATTCCACGTTGGGACCTCAGTAAGTTCCGTGGTGTTGATAAGGAGTTAGGTTCAAGTATGAAGTCTGTCGGTGAGGTAATGGCTATTGGTCGTAACTTCGAGGAGGCTATTCAGAAGGGACTTCGTATGATTGGACAGGGAATGCATGGCTTTGTTGAAAACAAAGAATTGCAGATTGACGACCTTGATGCTGCTTTGCGTGAGCCTACAGATAAGCGTGTTTTCCTTATTTCTAAGGCAATGCACAAAGGATATACAGTTGATCAGATTCATGAATTGACCAAGATTGATCGTTGGTTCCTTAATAAACTCAAGCATATCATAGATATTGATGAGGAACTGAAGACTAAGAATATCAACACACTTGATAAGGAACTTCTGCGTACAGCAAAGGTTTATGGCTTTACAGACTTCCAAATCGCACGTGCTGTTGGACTGGAAGAAGAATGCAAACACATGCACGAAGCGATGCGAATCGTTCGTCGTCTGCGTAAGAGCTTTGGTATTCTTCCTGTTGTTAAGCAGATTGATACGCTCGCTGCAGAATATCCTGCACAGACCAATTATCTCTATGTAACATACGCTGGTGTAGCTTCTGATATTACGTTCCCTAATGATCGTAACTCGGTTATCGTACTTGGTTCAGGTGCTTATCGTATTGGTAGCTCTGTAGAGTTCGACTGGTGTGGTGTTCAGGCATTGAATACTATTCGCCGTCAGGGTTATCGTTCTATCATGATCAACTATAATCCAGAAACTGTGTCAACGGATTATGACATGTGTGATCGACTCTATTTCGATGAGTTGACCTTCGAACGTGTTATGGATATCATTGATGCAGAGAACCCACATGGTGTGATAGTGTCTACTGGTGGACAGATTCCTAACAACCTTGCGATGTATCTTGATGAAGAGAATGTACCTATTCTTGGTACTTCTGCAAAGGATATTGATAACGCTGAGGACCGTGCTAAGTTCTCGTCTATGCTCACAGAGAATGGTATCAACCAGCCTGAATGGAGCGCGTTGACAAGCATGGACGATATTGATAAGTTCGTTGACCGTGTTGGCTTCCCAGTACTTGTACGTCCATCTTACGTTCTTTCTGGTGCAGCAATGAATATTTGTTCAAATAAAGACGAACTTACTCGCTTCCTTCAGTTGGCTGCAAATGTCAGTGTAGACCATCCAGTTGTGGTAAGTAAGTTCATTGAATATGCTAAGGAGATTGAGATGGATGCTGTTGCACAGGATGGTGAGATCTTGGCATACGCTATTTCTGAGCATATTGAGTTTGCTGGTGTTCACTCTGGTGATGCTACAATTCAGTTCCCACCGCAGAAACTTTATGTTGAAACTATGCGCCGTATAAAGCGTATCAGTCGTCAGATTGCGAAGAAGTTGCATATCAACGGACCATTCAACATTCAGTTTATGGCACGTGATAATGATATTCTCGTTATTGAGTGTAACCTCCGTGCGAGTCGTTCATTCCCATTCGTTAGTAAGGTCTTGAAGATAAACTTCATCGACTTGGCTACGAAGATTATGCTCGGTGCGCCTGTTGAGAAGCCTAATAAGAACCTCTTCGACCTTGATTATGTAGGTATTAAGGCATCTCAGTTCTCATTCAACCGCTTGCAAAAAGCCGACCCAGTATTGGGTGTTGATATGAGTTCTACTGGTGAGGTAGGTTGTTTGGGTGATGATACCTCAACAGCTTTGTTGAAGTCAATGCTGTCAGTAGGTCTTCGTATACCTAAGAAGACTATCCTTCTTTCTACTGGTGGTGCAAAGCAGAAGGCAGCAATGCTTGATGCAGCAAAGATGTTGAAGGAGCATGGTTATGAACTTTATGCAACAGTCGGTACATCAAAGTATCTCGCAGAGAACGGAATTGAGAACACTTGTGTTTATATGCCTTCAGATGAAGGAATGCATCCACAGGCACTCGACCTTCTACATGAAAAGAAGATAGACATGGTTGTGAATATGCCAAAGGATCTTACTCCACGTGAGTTGACCAATGGTTATAAGGTTCGCCGTGCAGCTATCGACCTCAATGTACCATTGATTACGAATAGCCGATTAGCAAGTGCGTTTATCTCTGCTTTCTGCAATGTCAGTTTGGATGACATTGACATTAAAGCATGGGGAGAATATTAATAGTTTGTGAGGGTTAAAGGAGTTAAGGAAGTTAGAAGGAGTTTAGTAGCAATTACCATTGTTGGGGTTAATACCTTTTACTAAACTCCCTTGACTTCCAAAGCAAGGATTAGGACATTTTGCCTTAACTCCTTCTAACTCTTTTAACTCCTTTAGCTTCTTAAAGATGAAACTACATTCTATGAAGTTGCTGCCCTTAGTCTTTGTGGCTATCTCTGCAGTGGCTTTTATGTCATGCTCTGGCTGTTCTTCGCGTGGAGTAGGGCATTATGATACAACACAGGTCGACACAATGTTGGCTGTCGATCTCGATAGCAATCCGTCTGGTGATGGGACGTATATTTCTTCATGGACCTATCTCAACGATTCTGCAGTAGCCAATATGCAGAGTGCTCCAAACAAGAAGTCGCAGATAACTCCTTCTAATCGTATGAACATTCGTGTACGTTATCTCGGACGTGTAGGTGTAGAAGCATGCATGATTCTTGGTGATGGTGAGCAGTTTGCAGGCAACAGTTATGATACAACCAACTTTGTTCGTGTCTATGCGTATGGAGAGGAGGTTGGTCGATTCAGTTATAAGCCAGGTATCAGTAAGCAAACTGATTCAGCCTTTGTTCAGACTCCAGAGGCTTTTGTTGAATGTCTTCGTAAATATCGTTCCTTCAAGATTGAGACAACAACTTTTACCAGTGGAACACTTGTTTATAGTTTTGATGCTATTGCAGCATTGGCAAATAGAAAACAAAAGTAAGGTGTTACCGTTATGGTAATCTTTTTTTAGTTCGATGGTATAGTTTATGCCTCTTATTATCAGAATATATTATTATAAAAAGGTAGTATAGAAAGGATAAAACATTATGAAGAAAGGACTTGTATTAGAAGGAGGAGCCATGCGCGGCTTGTTTTCTGCTGGCGTAATGGATGTTCTGATGGAAAATAATATATGGCCTGATGGCGTTATAGGAGTTTCTGCAGGTGCTGCCTTTGGTTGTAATATGAAATCAAAGCAGGCAGGACGAGTAATCAGATACAATCAAAAGTTGGCAAAAGACTGGCGTTATGCTTCTCTACGTTCGCTCTTGACAACAGGTGATTACTTTGGTGGTGAATACGCTTACCATTATATGCCTCGTCATATTGATTACTTCGATGTTGATACCTTCCGTGAGAATCCAATGGAGTTTTGGGCTGTATGCACAAACGTTGGAACTGGCAAGGCAGAGTACAAGCGATTGATGGAGGTTGATGATAATTGTTTAGAGTATATTCGTGCCTCTGCATCTATGCCTATTGCTGCTCGTATTGTGACGGTAGAAGGTAAGAAGCTTTTGGATGGTGGCATTGCAGATTCTATCCCTCTCCGCTTCTTTCAGGAGCAAGGCTATGAGCGTAATTTGGTTGTTCTTACTCAGCCAGAGGGTTTTGTGAAGGAACCAAACTCACTGATGCCCCTTATGCGTATGTGGTTACATCGTCATCCACGTGTTGTAAGAGCTTTGGAACAACGCCATATCATGTATAATGAGCAGTTAGCCTACGTTCGTGAAGAAGAAAAGAAGCCCAATACCTTAGTGCTCCGTCCAAAAGCAAAGCTAACAATAGGACATTTCTCACATGACCCAGCAATGATGCAAGCTACTTATGATCAGGGTAGGGAAGTAGCTTTAGAACATCTAAACGAGATAAAAGAATTGTTTGGAGTAAGTGAGATGAAATAAATGATGTATTGTTCTAAAAGAGAACTCATACTTTATTACATTATAAGTATAAATCAAATTAATTATTTGGCAGTAGAGAATCTGTCACAAAAATAAGATGAAAATGGATACGACAACAAATGAGAAAGTGAGTATTTTGTTTATTTGCTTAGGCAATATTTGTCGCTCTCCGGCTGCGCATGCTGTGATGCAACATCTTGTTGAAGAACGAGGCTGTGCAGACCGATATATGATTGACTCGGCGGGAATTGGTAATTGGCATGTAGGACAGTTACCTGATAAACGGATGCGTGAACATGGAAGACAGCGTGGATATAGCGTTGACCACCGTGCTCGGCAATTTGATGCGCGTAGAGACTTTGATCTATTCGATAAGATTGTCGTAATGGACGAGGATAATTATCGTAACATTACGTCTCAAGCACCTAATGAAGCGGCACGAGAAAAGGTCGTACGAATGGCAGATTTCTTTACTCAACATCCTTCTGCTACTTGTGTTCCTGACCCTTATTATGGTGATGCAGATGATTTTAACTTAGCTCTTGATTTAATAGAAGACGGCTGTGAGGGTATTCTTAATACTATCTAATGCTTTCCATTTTAGGGCAGTATAACTCTTCTCTAACAACAAACAATACTCATTTTAATGACCTGTTGTTAGGTATTAAGTACTCCGCACCATTGGTGCTAACCGTTAGCACATATCGTGCTAAGCATCCGCACGATGTGTGCTGGGCGTTAATACGTCAGTAGACAATGGACTAAAAAGGTCATAATAAGTATTATAAAAAACTCCCATAACAAACCATTGCTGGTAATGTTATGGGAGTTTTTATTTTATCCTTTGGTATCTCAGACTATTCCATAGTCTTTAATATCTCCTGACAAAGCATATAGCCCTTAATCATCATACGTGGAACATGGAATGGTCCCTTGAAGATATTACCCTTTGCAGGCTGTGCAACGGTTCCGTCACGATGGAGATAACCATACCATTCTGGGTAGTCTTGGTCAGGGAAGTGGGCGTATGTCCACTCGCTAATACGCTGATGACGATAGAGATACTCCTCGTCGCCTGTTCCAAGGTAGGCATAGAGGGAGGCAATGATTGTTTCGCACTGTGGCCACCAGAACTTCATGTCTTGTGAATAGTCCTGTGGAGGGAGGTTACGACAGTCACAGAAGTTGATGATACCACCATATTGCTTGTCCCATCCCCAGTCCCATGACCAGTCGAAGATGGTAAGGGCGGTGTCGAGTAAGTCTTTATCCCAGTTGCGCAACTTAGCTTCCTCCATGATAAACCATGCAGTCTCGATACAATGACCAGGGTTGATGGTACGTGCTGCATTGGTATCAATGAATTCTCCCTTTGGACCAACTGTTTCAAGCAATGCCTTGAACTCTGGGTGCATGAAGTAGCGACGGAGCAATGAGATAGACTCGTCAATCTGCTGAGTCAGTGTTGGGTCGTCAATTACTGCACGCAGACGTGAACCAACGTTGATGAGAATCATAATGATAGAATGGCTCTGCATCTCTACACCTGCTTCATATTTAGCAGGAAGAAATCCCGGAGTAGAGAGAAAACGCTGTGCATCGTGGAATACCTGCAATGCTCTTTCTGCGTAATGCTTGTCACCTGTAGCCAAAGAGTATTCTGCAAAGGCAATGGCAGCGAATGTTTCTGAGAAAACATAGCGACGCTTACGCAGTGGTTTACCTTCTGCTGTTACCTCAAAATACATGTGTCCATCCTCGTCAAAGCAATGCTTCTCAATGAAGTCGATGGCAGACTTAGATGCCTCAAGCCATTCCTGATTCTTCTCTACATTGTTGTAAGCAAAAGCACAGATGAAAGCCCATCGACCTTGGAACCACACCGACTTGGTTGTGTCCATCAATGAACCATCACGATTCAGACAAGTGTATATACCGCCATTCTCCTTGTCCCAACCATGGTTCAACCAGAAAGGCATAATGTTGTTTGTAAGGTCGTTCTTGTAGGTTTCAGCCCATGAACGCAAGTATTCTTTTTTATCCATAATTTTAGGTGATATAGACAATGTTTTAATTTTTAGCTGGATAGTGAAGTAGGGGGGACAATCTGTATCGTTGTATAGCTGTCCTCTACTACTGTACTTTGGCAAATTTAGGACTAATTTATCAATTATCCAAAGAAAAGAATTGAAAACTCTTTCTCTCTTGCCAATAGGGAATATCTTATTTTAATGCTTTTGCAAGAAAGCGGGAAGTATAGCTTTCCTTATTCTTTGCCACAACCTCTGGTGTTCCACAGCCTAACATACGACCACCACCACGACCACCTTCAGGTCCCATGTCAATGATGTAGTCTGCAAGTTTGATAACATCGAGGTTGTGTTCGATGATGATAACGGTGTTGCCACGGTCAACAAGCTTCTGTAGTACGTCCATCAAGATACGTATATCTTCAAAATGAAGACCAGTAGTAGGCTCATCAAGGATGTAAAGTGTCTTACCAGTGTCACGCTTTGCAAGTTCGGTTGCCAACTTAACACGCTGACTTTCACCGCCAGAGAGGGTAGTGGAACTTTGTCCAAGCTTGATATAGCCCAAGCCTACATCTTGTAATGCTTTTATCTTTGGCAGAATCTGTGGTACATTCTCAAAGAATTCTACAGCCATATTGACAGTCATGTCGAGCACATCGGCTATTGATTTTCCCTTGAAACGTACTTCTAAGGTCTCACGATTATATCGTTTACCATGGCAGACCTCACAAGGTACCATCACATCGGGTAGAAAGTTCATTTCAATGGTTTTGTATCCATTACCGCCACATGTCTCACAGCGACCTCCCTTCACATTGAAAGAGAATCGGCCTGGCTTGTAACCACGAATCTTAGCTTCGGGAAGATTGACGAAGAGTTGGCGGATATCAGAGAACACACCCGTGTATGTAGCAGGGTTACTGCGCGGTGTACGGCCGATAGGACTTTGGTCAACGTTCACCACCTTATCAATGTTATTAATGCCTTCAATCTTTCCGTAAGGCATAGGACGTTTCAGAGAGCGATAGAAGTGTTGTGAAAGTATAGGCTGTAATGTCTCATTGATGAGTGTACTCTTTCCAGAACCAGACACGCCAGTGACTACAATTAGTTCGCCAAGTGGGAAGGTTACGTTCACATCTTTTAGGTTATTACCCTTACAACCAGTGAGTTGGATGGTCTTTCCATTTCCTTCTCTGCGCTCCTTAGGAAGCTCAATGGCACGTTCACCGTTCAGATATTGTGCTGTGAGCGTGTGTGTCTTAAGCATATCCTCGGGTTTACCTTGGAATACAACCTCGCCACCTTTGCGTCCAGCTTTTGGTCCAATGTCTACAATCCAATCAGCAGCACGCATCATGTCTTCGTCGTGTTCAACAACGATAACCGTATTTCCCATGTCACGTAACTCTTTCAGAGAGTTTATGAGTCGCTCGTTATCGCGTTGATGAAGACCGATAGAAGGCTCGTCGAGGATGTATAGCACGTTGACAAGTTGTGAGCCTATCTGTGTAGCAAGTCGAATACGTTGACTCTCACCACCAGATAGCGTGGCACTTTGACGGTTTAAGGCAAGGTAGTCAAGGCCTACATCGAGTAGAAAGTTTATACGTTTACGAATCTCTTTTATGATTTCAACGGCGATAGTACGCTGCTTCTCGCTCATGTGTTCCTCAACATGGTCAACCCAGTCTTTCAGCTCGGTGATGTCCATTTCTGCAAGATCCGCAATGTTTTTATCCCATATTTTATACGATAAAGCCTCGCGATTCAAACGATGACCATGACATTCTGGACATTGAGCTTCGGCTATAAATTGGTCTGCCCACTTCTTTCCTGCTGAGGAGTCATCGTTCTCCATAACAGTACGTAGATACTTAATGATACCATCAAAGGACACAAAGTAATCGGAGGTGGTATGTACAAGTTCTTTAGCAATCTTCAACTTCTCCAAAGAACCATACAAAACCTCATCCATAGCTTCCTTAGGTATATCCTTGACAGGAGTCTTAAGGTCGCAATTATGCTTCTTTAAGAGAGCGTCTATCTGCCAGAAAATCATCTGGTTCTTGTATTTTCCTAAAGGAACTATTGCACCACTATGGATGTCTTGTTTGTCATCTGGAATCACTTTCTTCAAGTCAATCTCATCGATGACACCCAAACCTTTACACTGAGGGCAGGCTCCTTCGGGTGAGTTGAATGAGAAGATGTTTGGCGCAGGGTCTTTATAAGCAATGCCCGTAACTGGGTCCATCAGTCGTTTAGAGAAGTATTTGGCTTCATTTCGTTCGTTATCAAGAATCATAATTAAGCCTTCTCCCTGCTTCATTGCAGTTGAAATGGTCTTTGCCAAACGCTCACGTAGTGTGCTATTCTCCGTACCACCGAGTTTCATCTTGTCGATAACAACCTCGATGTTATGGTTCTTGTAACGGTCAACTTTCATACCACGTGTAAGCTCTTGTACCTTTCCATCGACACGAATATACAAGTATCCCTTGCGTCGCATCTGCTCAAAGAGTTCACGATAGTGACCTTTACGGTTGCGAACAAGTGGCGAGAGAATATATATCTTGCGGTCTTGATAATCAGACATAATCATATCCACCACTTTCTCCTCAGTGTATTTCACCATCTTTTCACCGCTCATATAAGAGTATGCTTCACCTGCACGAGCAAAGAGTAGACGGAGATAATCGTATATCTCTGTAGTTGTACCGACAGTAGAGCGAGGATTTTTATTTGTTGTCTTCTGTTCAATCGAGATGACAGGGGATAGTCCTGTAATCTTATCTACCTCAGGACGCTCCATGTTTCCAAGGAAGTTGCGTGCGTAAGCAGAGAAGGTTTCAATATAGCGACGCTGACCTTCGGCAAAAATAGTGTCGAAAGCAAGTGAACTCTTTCCTGAACCAGATAGTCCAGTGAAGACGGTAAGTGAGTTGCGTGGGATAGTTATGTCTACATTCTTCAGATTATGTACTCTGGCGCCGAAGACTTCTATTTTCTCATTCATGGGGTTGTTGGGTGTTTGGTGTTGAAAGTTGGGTGTTTATGAATTGTTGATTGATAGGGGTTGGGTGTTTGGTGTTGAATGTTTAGTGTTGAGGATTTCCTCCGTGTCAATGGTTTTCTTGATGGTAAGAAATGATGTAAATCACAATTCATTACCACCTATCATTCATCACCCATCACCCACTTAGCATCACCTTGTCGACTGTGTGTAACCTCTGAGTAGGTTGACATCTCGTCGAATGCGGAACTCTTTGCCGTCAGCTCCTTTAGCGGTTACATTGACAAAGTAAGTTCCTTGAGCAACATCTTTGCCTTTATACTTGCCATCCCAACCACCAGCAGGGTCATTCCATTCGTATATCTTTTGTCCCCAACGGTTAAAGATGATTGCTTTAAACTCTACAATACTCTTATATCCAGGCTTTGCACGATAGACATCATTGATACCATCTCCATTCGGTGAGAAGGCATTAGGCATTTGTAGACTACTCTCACTGATGGAGAAACTGATAGCATTGTAGCGTGTGGTGTCACCATTCAGTATTTCATAAAGTACCACTCTCGTCGTTCCAGCCTCTGTGAAGGTATATTCGGTGTTCTCATCATAACGGATAAGAAAAGCCGAGCGAGGATTCTGTTGATTGAAGAAATGCCATTCGTAATTTGTGGCAGCATCCTTTATTGTAGGTGGATTAGCTGAAAACGCAATCGTCAAAGGAGCCGATCCAACATAAGTATCACCTGCTGCAATTGTGTTGGTCTCACCATTTGCATCGGTATATTTACCTGAAGGTTGGCAATTCTGTGCCCATGTTATAGAAGATAGAAACATAGACAGCAGCACACCAAATATTCTAAATTTATATTGTTTCATTCTAATAGTTCGTTTGATGTTACCTTGAAAAATGTATAATCGTGCAAATTTACACAATTTTTCCCATACAAACAAGTAAATCTATCTGTCTGAGCAGGATAATAATATGGATTTTATCTGCTAAAACTTAATTAGCATATTCTCTCACTGCGGCACCTCTTTGTAATTGGTAATAGCGCATTCGCTTAGAGATTGTAAAACTTCATACGATATTATTTTTGGTAAAGTGAGGTGTATCTCTCTTAAAATCACAATAAAATGGCTTAGCTCTAACAATATTTATAAGTCATTTTAATCTGTGTGGAAAACCACTGTTGCTCTTTGTGTTATCGTCTTCTCCACTGTTACTTTAAGCTTCGTCCTCTCTGCTTCTCTGTGTGCCTTATTATGTAATAGCTTTAGCTTATCACACCATATTTTGGAATATGCAGATTTTTGTAAACATTTTGCTTGTTAACTTTGTGTTTATATTTTGTTTACTATAATAATTTAATTTCTTTAAAATAAAATTTCCTGTCACTGCTTTCATTCGAGAGGTGTTTATAACTACCTTATTTATAGTATGTTTATGAGAAATGTTAAAAGTGACAGTAACATAAAACTAAAACTACTTATAGTATTATAGTTGAATTTCTGCAAAGGAAATAAGTATTTTGTCTGTTAAAAACAATGTACATGGAGATGCTTTGTCTGGGTTTTCTACTGAGCCAGTTTAGGACTCCCCCGTTTATTAAATGTTAGTGGATATAAAAAGCAAAAGAGTTGCAATCATCTGATTACAACTCTTTTGTGGGTAGTGATGGATTCGAACCACCGAAGCTAGAAGCAGCAGATTTACAGTCTGCCCCATTTGGCCACTCTGGAAACTACCCAAGGTGGTGGGCGTTGACGGATTCGAACCGCCGACCCTCTGCTTGTAAGGCAGATGCTCTAAACCAGCTGAGCTAAACGCCCTTACTTTTCGTAAGCGGTTGCAAAAGTAGTCATTTTATTTTAACTGTGCAAACTTTATCAAGGTTTTTTCTTCTTTTTCTTTATATGACAAAGAAATGTTCTTTTAGAGTTGATATTTTATGGTGAGTTAAATAAAAACTCCCTATGAGTAACTTTATGTCTCATAGGGAGATGCTTGTTAAATAATATATTTTATTTTAGCTCTTAATAAAGTTCAAGACAAAGAGTACTGCCAGTACTATCAGTGTCCAGTTTAAATCTTTCCACTGGCGTGTGAAAGTCTTCATGAATACATAAGCGAGGATTCCCAAACAGATACCATCAGCAATAGAGTAGCAAAGTACCATTGTAATCATTGTGATGAAGGCTGGGAATGATTCTGTGATATCCTGAAGGTCGATTTTCTTCACAGAGTCTATCATCAGTACGCCTACCATAACCAAAGCTCCACTTGTTGCTGCACTTGGGATGAGCAGGAAGATAGGAGAGAGGAAGAGGGCGATGATGAAGAAGATACCTACTGTAAATGCTGTTACACCAGAACGACCACCTTCTGCAATACCACTGGCACTCTCAACGTATGTTGTCAGTGTTGAGCTACCCAACATAGCACCACAAGTTGTACCAATAGCATCACTCATCATAGCTTCTTTAACGTGAGGAATGTCGCCATTTGGCTTAACGATACCTGTCTTGTCAGCTAAGCCCATCAGTGTACCGATAGTGTCAAAGATGTTAATCAAGAGCAGTGAGAAGACTACCAATATGGTTTTGAGGTTCATCAAGGATGAGAAATCAAACTTACAGAAGATAGGACTGATATCTTGTGGGGCAGATACTGGTATCCAATTGTCTGGAAAAACTGTTACTCCCATTGGAATACCAATGAGTGTTGTGATGATAATACCCCAGAATAGAGATCCTTTAACGTTTCTTGCCATGAGTGCACCACTAATCAAAATAGCGATAATACCAAGAATACAGGTAGGAGTGAAGGCTCCAAGACCAACGAGAGTAGCTTGGTTGTCAACGATAATATTAGCATTCTTTAGGCCGATAAAGGCAATGAACATACCGATACCTGCCGATATGGCATAGCGTAGATTAGTTGGGATGGCATTGAGAATCATCTCTCGCACGTTGAAAAATGTAATTGCGATAAAGAAAACACCCTCAATGAGCATGATAGCAAGTGACTGCTGCCATGTGAATCCCAATGATACACAGAGCGTATAAGCAAAAAAGGCGTTAAGACCCATAGATGGTGCCTGTGCAAAGGGAAGCTTTGCCATAAATGCCAACAGTAATGTGGCAATAGCAGAAGCAAGTGCTGTACCGGTGAAGAGTGCTCCCTTGTCCATACCAGTACTTGCAAGAATACTTGGGTTGACAGCTAAGATATAGCTCATTGTTAAGAATGTTGTTGCTCCAGCAATAATTTCCGTGCGGAGTTTCATAGATTTGGGATCAAATCCGAGGGCTTTTTCTAAGAAAGTCATCATTGTTTTAAGGTTTAAATACTCTTTAGTTTATATTGATTTTTTATTTATCCAATCGTCAAGAATCATTCGTGCTATTGATAAAGGCTCAGGAATGGTTGGTAGGTTGTCTTTCGTAAACCAAGCTCCTTTTGATATTTCACTGCGCTGTAAATGAAGATCTCCACTTGCATAATCAGCATTGAAGCCTATCATCAGGCCGCAAGGGTAGGGCCAAGGTTGTGAACCAAAGTAGCGAATGTTTTTTATTTTAATACCAGTTTCTTCTTCTACTTCACGGTGTACAGCTTCTTCGAGTGTCTCACCTGTTTCTACAAAGCCTGCTACAAGTCCATAGAAGTCGGTCTTGAAGTTACGTGCATGAACCAAAAGAACTTCATCCCCTCGGTGTACAAGGACGATAACTGCTGTTGCCAATTGTGGCCAAACCTCTTTCCCACAGTTCGTACAACGTTTTGAGATATCCGTGTGCATCTTCATCGGAGCACCACAAACGCCACAGAACTTAGTGTTATTATCCCAGTAAAGTAGTTCGTGACACTTACCAGCTTTGAGATAAAGTTCCTTGGAAAGGTAGTAGAAGGATGGACGTAAGCCACACATCTCATACTGAGGATTGTCTGTAATTGGTTGATCTATCATGACCGTCTTGACCTCTGTACCATCCTCCATAGGAGTAACATTCAGTACATGTGTCCAGGGATGTAGTGCTACTGGGGGCTCTTCAGAAAGTGGAATGGTATAATGTTCACTCTCTTTCTTAAGCATGATATCTGTTTTGCAGAAAACAAACCAGAACTTCTTCATCAGTCTCAGCTTTAATACTTTGCCTAATTCTTTTAATCTTGAACTCTAACCTTTAATTGTGTTAGTTCTTTTAAAGTAACAACTACTTCTTTCTTGTTTATTCTCCAAAAAGAAGTTTGCGGTCACGTGCAGCGGCAGGAACGGTCCATGCTTCTGGAACAAATTTCCAGTTGTGGTTTGGCTGTGGATTCATGACACCAGCTTTCTTTATTTCTTCCATTAGATAATGGCGCTGATCCTTAGGACTCTCCCAAATGATTCGACTCTTCAAAGAGTCACGTGGGATTCCAGCACCCTTGGTTAATAACTCGCCACCACCATTAGCACGATAGCTATTAACTGCTACTGTGTACCACTTATTCTCATCAAATGGTTCTCCATTACTCATGCGAAGGATACGAACCTTTTCACCATTAGGCTTTGTGACATCCACTTCATAATCTATGCCTGCTGCAGAATCGAAGTTGAATGAGAAGTTCTTAAAACCCAAACGTTGTGCATCATTCTGTGTATTAGAGAGCAAAAGTAGATGGTCTTCAGGACTTTTCATCGTGTTACACCACAGATCATAACTCATCTCAAGATGCTTACGAATCTCTTTACCAGTCAGACGCATGGTACATAGATTGTTCTCATACTTATAAAGATTGAACATATCAGCAACTGTGATAGGACCAGCCTCGATAGATGCGTTGAATAATAAAGGTGCATTGAAAGCAATATCTGCCTTAGTAATCTCCAACTCCAAGTTGAGGATAAGGTCGTTGAAAGCAGAGTTGCCGAAGTAACTATCTTTTGAATAGATAGTATTTTCAAATCTTCCGATTACCTGCTCGCTCCATGTTTTTACAGCATCAATCTCTGGTTGGAAATGTTGAATA
Source organism: Prevotella melaninogenica (assembly GCF_003609775.1). Classification (NCBI taxonomy): domain Bacteria; kingdom Pseudomonadati; phylum Bacteroidota; class Bacteroidia; order Bacteroidales; family Prevotellaceae; genus Prevotella; species Prevotella melaninogenica. The sequence goes on along the minus strand of NZ_AP018049.1, from coordinate 1,029,752 downwards.
AAAGCTTCGTTAGCCTTGAGATCCTTCACGTCAACGAGTTCTCCAGTTGCTTTCGTCACAGTATATTGACGTTTCCCTTTGATAGTCTTAGGTCTAAGAGTCAATGTTGCTATCGCTACCCGTTGTGCATTGTTAGCTGGGTCCAGACAAATGACGTCTTTACCTATACTATTCTTTTCGATAGAACTATGTGGAGTGTGGTCATGACCGAAGAAAACAACATCAAAACCTGGTACTTCTTGGGCTACTTTCTTAGATGCATCTTCATCATAGTCTGCAGTCTTTATACCGCCATCCCAGCCAGAATGGAACAAACCAACAATAACGTCTGGCTTTTCTATCGTCTTCACTTCTGCCATAGTTCGCTTGGCACAAGAGACCATTTCTTCAAAGCGTAGACCACTCCAAATGCTCTCTTTCAACCAGTTAGGTATAGCTGGAGTCAACATACCTATGACACATACCTTTATACCATTCTTTTTCTTGATAGTATAATAAGGTAGAATATAAGGTTTATTGGTCTTTGTGTCGATAATGTTTGCACCAAGAATAGGGAAGTTAAGTTCCTTAAACCACTTGTCATATACTTCGTGTCCTGTCTCAATATCGTGGTTTCCAACCGTTGCAACATCGTACCCCATATAATTAAGCACGCTTGCAGCGATGTTAGTCTTCTCTGGTGCGACGTAATTATAGTAGTAGGAGATAGGCTGACCTTGTAGGATATCACCATTATCCAATAAATAGACATTGTCTTTCCCATCCTTCTTACGCAGCTCTTCTACTAATGTATAGACTCTTGCCATAGAACCACTCTTAGGCTTTCGAGTGATAAAATCGTATGGAAAGAAAGAACCATGCACATCAGTTGTTTCGATAAGTTTGATGGTAATATCTTTCTGTTGTGCCATAGTTGAAGAACTGAGTCCTAACATGATGGAAAGTAATATTGTTGAAAGTTTCATAACTTTATTTTTAATTCAGCTGCAAAAGTACTAAATTATACGGAAATAAACGAACTTGTTTTGTTATGTTTTCGTGTCTTTCAAAGTCTCTTTTGTGGGTTAATTTGAGATGTAGAAGAGTGTATTTTAGCGTAGATATAAAAATCGTTTGATAATAGTCTTTGTTTTTCAGATACGTAGCTTTATTAATGTATATTATTGCAAGAATATCAGGAGCACACAAGCTAAACCCTTTATAATGGTTTAAGCTGTGTGCTCCTGTCTTTTATTTTCAGATAATAATAAGTAGGGTAGGGTTAAATAACACCTTGCGCCATCATTGCTTTTGCCACCTTGATGAAGCCTGCAACATTAGCACCCTTTACATAATTGATGTATCCATCTGCCTCGGTACCATACTTTACGCAGTTTGCATGGATGTCATCCATAATCTGATGAAGCTTCTCATCAACCTCTTCACGGCTCCACTTCAAGCGTCCAGAGTTTTGACTCATCTCAAGTCCTGATACTGCTACACCACCAGCGTTGCTTGCTTTACCTGGACAATAGAGTACCTTTGCTTCTTGGAATATCTTTACAGCCTCTGGGGTAGAAGGCATATTAGCACCTTCTGTCACGGCAATGACACCATTCTTTACGAGTTCAGCAGCTGCTTCTCCGTTTATTTCGTTCTGTGTGGCACATGGAGTTGCGATGTCAGCCTTCTCAGACCATGGTCTTCCTCCCGCAACATACTTCACGTTATACTTCTCTGCATACTCGCGAATACGCCCACGCTCAATATTCTTGAGTTCCATGATATAGGCGAGTTTCTCCTCGTCTATACCATCTGGGTCGTAGATATAGCCATCAGAATCAGAACAAGTCAGAGGTTTTGCACCTAATTCAAGAAGTTTCTCAATCGTGTACTGCGCTACATTACCAGAGCCAGAAACGAGCACGGTCTTACCTTTGAGGTCAATGTTACGAGTCTTAAGCATGTTCTGCAAGAAGTATACATTACCATATCCCGTTGCTTCTGGACGGATGAGCGAACCACCGAACTCCTGACCTTTACCTGTAAGGATTCCTACAAACTGGTTTGTCAGTTTCTTGTATTGTCCAAACATATAGCCAACTTCACGTCCACCAACACCGATGTCACCAGCAGGAACGTCACAATCAGGACCAATGTAATTCCACAATTCTCTCATGAAAGCCTGACAGAAACGCATTACCTCAGCATTTGACTTGCCTCGAGGAGAGAAGTCTGAACCACCCTTAGCACCACCCATTGGGAGTGTTGTCAGTGAGTTTTTGAATGTCTGCTCAAAAGCAAGGAACTTCAAGATAGACTCGTTTACTGATGCATGAAAGCGGAGTCCACCCTTATAAGGACCAATAGTATTGTTATGCTGTACGCGGAAACCCATATTGGTTTGTACATTTCCCTTGTCATCAACCCAGTTTACACGGAACTTTATGATTCTGTCTGGTACACAGAGTCGCTCAATGAGATTAGCCTGATCGAAACCTGGGTGTCGGTTGTACTCATCTTCAATAGTGTCTAATACCTGCGAAACAGCCTGAATATACTCTGGCTCATTTGGAAAACGCTGCTTTAATCTCTCTACGACTTCTGTTGCTTTCATAAATAGTTGTTTTTATTATTTACCCTGAAATGTTTTGTTTTTATAATTACGCTTGTTTATGTTGCAAAGATAGCGATTTTTGCTTGGATAACTATCTTTTTGTTGCAAAATATTTGATTATGGTGTAAATAAGTCATTAACTACTCTCTATCTACTTTAGTAGATTACCTGTTTTCCTTTTGTAGCATGAAGAACGTATTATTGGTGTTACATATACGTAAAGATCTTATCTTTTTACACTATTTTTTATAATTCATGTTGCTGTCACTTTTAACATTTCGTACAAGTGTTTGTAAACTAAATAGTTATCTATACATAGATGATGACAGTAGTGACAGGAAAATTAATCTTGATAAAAGCCTCTTTGCTACAGTTTCTTATCTTCAACGTATAATTACTACATTACAAGTCGGATAAGTCTGTTTGACTTATTTAATATTTTAAGTGAGGTTGCTTTTTTCATTTTTACAAATCTTCTCCATACATTTTAATGTTTAGTACATTATGTGCGAACGCTCCGCACATGTTGTGCGGAGGGTAAGCACTAATGGTGCGGAGGAGTATTACTATTTTCTTTAGCCACATAATCTGTCGCATGGGGCTCCTGATATATTGATTAATAAGGCTTAGTAATGAAGAAGGGTATTCCTTTTTGAGCGTTTGAAGACTTCTTCTTTTATTAATTTCGTAGATAAATAGAGTTCTTGGCAGGTTATGTAACTCGAAATAGTGTGCAACGTCTTTGTTGCAAAAACAAACACGCTATTCGATAATAGCATACAATCTGTTTAGGTTTAATAAACTGATATGAGTAAAAACTATGTTTTATGCGTATAATACTATAAAGGTTTGATAGCGATATAACAATGCCCATAATCCTTGTTTGGGATTATGGGCATTATACAATAATGTGTAAACATACTCACTTTATTTCTTACCGAGTCCACGAAGCCACTTCAGAGGTTTTTTAATAAGAGCCTTCAAGCCTGATTCGTTGTTGGATGTTGATGGCAACTCCTCGCGAATATCATATTTCGTACTCCTTCTTACAGACTTGTCTTCTGGTGTACGCTGGCGGTTGTTACGCTTCTTACGCTTGTTGTTTGATTTTTTATTCTGCTGGTTGGCAGTGTTCTCAGCATTACCTTTATTGTTAGCAGGTTTTCTGTCATTGCGCTTCTCGTTGTCTGCTTTTGGCTGACGCTCCTGCTGCTTACCCTTATTCTGACGATTATTCTTCTTGTTTACTGGTTTACCCTCAGTTGCTGCAGGATTGTTATCTTGCTGCTTTTGAGGTCTATGGTTCTGTTTGTTTCCAGTCTTACGCTCCTGTGGTTTAGCGTTGTTCTCGTCAGCGTTGTTCTGTGTCTGCGGTGCAGGACGTCTGTTGCGCTGCTTATTGTTTCCTTGTTTCTTGTCCTTATGACTCTGATGGTCACGATCCTTACGGCGACGGCTCTTCGCACTATTGCCCCCCTTCTTAGGTTTTCCGTTGCTCTTGTATTCAGGACCTTCGCCAAGTTCTGCAGGTAGTTGCGCCTTCTCAATCTCCTTCTCTAAGAACGTTTCAATCTGCTGGAAGAAGTAAATATCATCTTCGTTTACAAAGGTAATCGCCTTTCCGTCACGGTCAGCACGTGCTGTACGACCGATGCGGTGTACGTAATCCTCAGCATCGTGAGGAACATCATAGTTGATGACCATTGCAATATCGTCGATATCAATACCGCGTGAAACGATATCAGTTGCAACCAATACGTCAATTTGGCCGCTCTTGAACTTGAACATAACATCGTTACGCTGTTCTTGATCAAGGTCAGAATGCATCTCACCACAGTTGATGTGCATACGATTAAGCGATGCTGCAATCTGCTTTACCTTCTGTTTTGAACCAGAGAAGATAATGACACGCTTGAGATCTCCAGCCTTGAAGATATCCTTGATTATACCCATCTTCTGGGTTTCATAGCATACGTATGCTGTCTGCTGAATCTTCTCTGCTGGTTTACTTACAGCGAGTTTAATCTCAACAGGATTCTTTAGCAATGTCTTCGCAAGTTCTTCAATTTTTGCAGGCATTGTAGCAGAGAACATAATTGTCTGACAAGTTGCAGGCAATTTCTTTGCAATAGTCATAATGTCATCAGCAAAACCCATGTCGAGCATACGGTCAGCTTCGTCGAGGATAAAGATGCTTACCTTCGACAAGTCTACGTTTCCGAGCGAGATATGTGATATAAAGCGGCCTGGTGTTGCAATCACAACATCAGCTCCGAGTGCGAGACTCTTCAACTCTTGGTCATATCTATTACCATCATTACCGCCATAGACAGCAACACAAGATACACCATCAAGATAGTAGGCAAAGCCCTGCATACCTTGGTCAATCTGCTGTGCTAACTCGCGTGTAGGCGACATGATGACACAATTAATTGCTGATTCTGGATAGCCGCCATCAGCTAACTTAGAAAGAACTGGAAGGAGGTAAGCCGCTGTTTTACCCGTTCCAGTCTGGGCAACACCTAATACATCGTGTCCTTTTAATATTTCGGGAATGCACTTCTCCTGAACTGGAGTACATTCATCAAAACGCATGTCATATAGTGCGTCAAGTACGTTATCGTTTAAATCTAAATCTTCAAAATACATATTTTACTGTTTTGCCCTTCTTCAATGAGGGTAGTTTTTACTTTTGTTTTATTCGCCTTATTAACTTGGTGCATGTCTATAGCAGAAGTAGGCGATGATAGCAAAGATAATGTTTGGTATCCATGCTGCCAATATAGGCGGTGTGTCAGCCTGAATAGCAAAGGTTGCTGAAACGGTCTGGAGCATGATATAGCCGAAACTCAATGCTAAACCGATTCCAAGATAAAGTCCCATTCCACCTTTTCGCTTGCGAGAAGAGAGGGAGAGACCAATGATAGTTAGGATGAAAGACGAGAACGACATCGCTATTCGTTTGTGGAACTCAACTTCATACTGTACCACATTACCAGAACCACGGCTGGTCTGCTTGGAGATATAGTCCAATAGCTCTGGGGATGTAAAGGTCTCCTGTTGACCTTTAGAGTAGACAAGATCAGTTGGTTCCATGAGTAGAACGGTGTCCTTAGAGGCTCCACTTTGGATATGCTCCTTTAATCCTTTGAGTGTACGTATCTTCCAGTTACTTACCTTCCAATGATACTTTGTGTCTGCAACCGTATCATACTGAATCTCCATTGCAGTCATGTGGCTGACAATCTTCTTGTTTTTAGTCTTTACAAGTGAGAATCCATAGCCCCGTTTATACTGGTCGTCGTAATGCTGAATATAAGCGGTAGTATTCTTTGCAACAAACAGTTGTACGTTCTCTGCCGATGTGTTCTTTTTAGAATTACGATAGAGAGACTCAAAGTTTTGGCGAATAACAGTCCCATGAGGTATCACAAAGCTGTTAAGATAGAATGTTAAGCCAGCAATGAGAATACATGATATCATGTAAGGGCGCATCAGTCGTCTGATAGACATGCCTGCTGCCATCATTGATATAATCTCAGAATTACCCGCCAGTTTAGAAGTAAAGAAGATTACTGCAATGAATACGAATAGTGGTGAGAAGAGATTGGAATAGTAAGGGACGAAGTTGGCGTAGTAATCAAAGATGATTGCTCGCCATGGGGCATGATATTGTGTGAACTTAGAGAGGTTCTCATTGAAGTCGAACACAATAGCAATAGAGATAATCAATAAGATAGCGTAGATGTATGTACCTATGAACTTCTTAATGATGTACCAGTCCAGAATACCGATATAACGGGAAGGAGAGAGCATCTGAAGTAGATGTCCTACCTTCTTTAAGACAGGAAAGCGTGCAAAAACACGTTGCCCGAAATGGTTAATCAGTTTCTTAACTTTATCAACAATCTCTTTAACCTTACTCATTTGGTTTCTTCTTAAATTCTTCTTCCTAACTGTTCAATGACAGAGGCTTTCCACTGTACGAAGTCACCCTGCTCAATATGTGTACGTGCATCCGTTACGAGACGGAGATAGAACGCAAGGTTATGGATGCTGGCAATCTGCATTGCGAGCAATTCTCCTGCTTTGAAGAGATGATGGAGATAGGCCTTACTTGTGACAACATCAATATCACAGCCATCTGGATCAATCGGTGAGAAATCGTTTTCCCACTTCTTATTCTTCATGTTCATCGTACCATTGTAGGTGAAGAGCATTGCATTACGACCATTACGGGTAGGCATAACACAGTCGAACATATCCACACCGCGCTCAATAGCTTCCAGAATGTTCTGTGGTGTACCAACTCCCATCAGGTAACGAGGCTTGTCTTTTGGAAGAATCTCATTGACAACCTCAATCATCTCATACATCACCTCTGTTGGTTCACCTACTGCCAAACCGCCGATGGCATTACCATCTGCACCCTTATCAGCCACAAACTTTGCCGCTTCACGTCGCAGGTCCTTGTATGTACAGCCCTGAACGATAGGGAAGAGACTCTGGTTATGACCATAGAGTGGCTCTGTTTCGTTGAATCGTTTGATACAACGGTCAAGCCAACGCTGTGTCATTTCCAAACTCTTTTTGGCATATTGGTAATCACTCTGTCCTGGAGGACATTCATCGAAAGCCATCATTATATCGGCACCAATGATTCTCTCGGTGTCCATAACGTTCTCTGGTGTGAAGATATGCTTAGAACCATCAATGTGACTTCTGAACTCACAGCCCTCTTCTGACAGTTTACGAATACCTGTCAATGAGAAAACTTGGAAACCACCAGAGTCTGTCAGGATTGGACGATCCCAACCATTGAAACCATGCAGGCCACCTGCAGCCTTGATGATATCAAGTCCCGGACGCAGGTAAAGGTGATAAGTATTACCCAAGATAATCTGAGCCTTGACCTGTTTTCGCAACTCCTCAAAGTGTACACCCTTAACAGAACCGACAGTACCAACAGGCATAAAGATAGGAGTCTTTATCTGTCCATGGTCGGTTGTGATGATACCTGTGCGGGCATCACTGGCGTTGTCTGTATGCTGAAGTTCAAATGTCATTATTTTGTTTCCTCCTTCTTTTCTTCAACAATAGTAAAGTCTACAGGGTGCTCAACCTTTTCATCGGTCAAAGCAAAGTCCCATACCTGCTGAATGTTCTCAACGAAGTGGAATTGAAGTCCCTTACGGTAAACCTCTGGGATTTCTTCTACGTCCTTTTTATTCTCTGAACACATTACGATATCAGTAATTCCTGCACGTTTCGCAGCAAGTATCTTCTCCTTGATACCACCCACGGGGAGAACCTTACCACGAAGGGTTATCTCGCCCGTCATAGCAGTGTTCTTACGCACCTTACGCTGTGTGAGGGCTGAAGCAATACTCGTTGCAATCGTTATACCAGCAGAAGGACCATCCTTTGGAGTTGCTCCTTCTGGTACGTGGATATGGATGTTCCACTGTTCAAAGATACGATAATCTACGTTCAATGCGCTGATATGTGCCTTAACATATTCTAATGCAATGACAGCAGACTCTTTCATGACGTCACCAAGGTTACCGGTCAGTGTTAACTTACCCGCTTTACCCTTAGAAAGAGAGGTTTCAATAAAGAGAATCTCACCACCAACACTGGTCCATGCAAGACCTGTTACCACACCAGCATATTTGTTGCCCTGATAGATATCACGTGTGAATGGAGGCTTACCTAACAAGTCTTCCAGTTTATCTGGAGTAATCTTCGTATAAGGAAGTTGCTTGTCCATAGCCTGCTTGAAAGCCAACTTGCGCATAGCCTTGTTGATTTGCTTCTCAAGTTGACGCACACCACTTTCACGAGTATAGCTTTCAATAATCTTCTCCAACGTTGCCTTGGCAAACTTTGGTTTCTCTTCTAACTGGTCTAAACCCGTATTTTCGAGTTCTTTTGGTACGAGGTGGCGCTTTGCTATCTCAACCTTTTCTTCCGTGATGTAACCTGAAACCTCAATAAGTTCCATACGGTCGAGTAGTGGACGTGGGATTGTATTAAGGTCGTTTGCTGTAGCTATGAACAATACCTTTGACAAGTCATAGTCCATATCCAGATAATTATCATGGAAAGCGTTGTTCTGCTCAGGGTCAAGTACCTCCAATAAGGCTGATGAAGGGTCGCCATTAACAGTGTTCTGAGTAACCTTATCAATCTCGTCAAGAATGAATACAGGATTTGATGAACCTGCCTTCTGAATATTCTTGATGATGCGTCCAGGCATAGCACCAATGTAAGTCTTACGATGTCCTCTGATTTCTGATTCGTCATGGAGACCACCGAGAGACATACGCACGTATTTGCGCTTCATTGCTTCAGCAATACTCTTACCCAAACTGGTCTTACCAACACCCGGAGGACCATAAAGGCAGAGGATAGGCGACTTCAAATTGCCACGCAACTGAAGGACTGCAATATATTCAAGGATACGTTCCTTCACCTTCTCCATACCATAGTGATCCTTGTCAAGAATACGCTTTGCACGTTTCAAGTCAAGGTCGTCTTTGGTATATTCATTCCATGGTAGGCTGACCATCGTTTGCAGGTAATTCACCTGCACGCTATAATCAGGACTTTGTGGGTTTAGGGTTTCGAGCTTATCCAATTCCTTTTGGAATATCTTAGCAATATCTTCTGACCACTTCTTGTTCTTAGCCTTTTCAAGTAGTTCTTTCTTATCAGGTGCAGAATCGCCATCACCCAATTCTTCCTTAATGTTTTTAATCTGCTGATGTAGGAAGTATTCACGCTGCTGCTCATCAAGATCCTCACGTGTTTTTGAACGTATGTCCTGGCGGAGATGCTGGAACTGAATTTCACGATTCAGCACCTTCATCAAGGTAAACAGACGATCCTTGATAGAACTTTCTTCTAACATCTGAATCTTGTCTGTTACAGGGAATGGCATGGTTGAGCACACATAATTCACTGCGACAACAGGATTATTGATATTGTCGAGTGCAAACTGTGTGTCATCTGGGATGTCATCGCTACCATGGATATACTCCTTTGCAACCATCTTCATATCCTCAACAGCCGTAGAGAATTCCTTGTCTCTCTTTGGTTCAGCTTCTTCTGGTAATGCAACGGTGTATCCCTTCATGTAGGGTTCTACAGCTGTGATTTCCTTTATCTTACACTTGCCAAGTCCCTGCAAGATGACCGTGCGGTTGTTACCCTCGTAATTGCCAGGCATATCAAAGGCACGAACGAAACGTGCATAGATACCTGTCGTATAGACGTCATCTATCTGTGGGTCATTAATGTTGCTATCTTTCTGACTTACAATCGCTATTATAGTGTTCGGATTCTCCTCCAAGTGCTTTACAAGAGCCAGCGTTGGCTTTCTACCAACGAGGATAGGAGAGAGAATTCCTGGGAACATAACGAGGTTACGGGTTACGAAAATTGGGATTTCGCCATCAACTTGTACGTCCAAGTTTGGCATGTCACCTTCGTAATCAGTAATCATTTGTATAGAGCTATTTTGTTTCATAAAGTTCTTTTATACCTACTTTTAGCTTGCAAAGTTACAAAATAAAACCGAAAGACTAAAAGAATAATTGTGCTTTAATTAGTTATCTTGTAAAAAGGTGGGGTTATCTGCGTAAGAAATAGGTAACAAATAGTAGGGTATTTATACTCCGCACATTTGGTGTTGATGCTTCGCACCATTGGTGTTAGGCCTCCGCACCATGTGTGCTGAGCCTCTTTAGCCTAATAAAAGTTAGTGAGTAAGCTTATTATTGTAAATGTAATAAGCTACAGTAAACACTTAATTTCTTACTTATCTGTTAATGTGTTTTTGGATAGTAATGTCTTCAAATACGTTTCTTTACTGAAAGTTAATTTTTGCCTTGTACTTTGTCGCCATCTTACTTACTTAATATAGAATGCTTGTGTAAGATTTTTATACCACATTGTGCGTGCTCCCATATCGTCGTTTAGTACTTGTTCTTCTATCTTACATTCTGTGGTAATATCCTTCCCGAACTCTATTAAGCAGCGTTTAGCTGGTTTTGAAGATTTTGTTTTAATGTTTGTTATTTTTAGTATTGATAATCCGTTAAATATAGCTTCTGCTTCAAGTATATCTTTGTTGTTAGAAGGGATAATAATGGATAGGCTTCCGTTGGGTTTAAGAAGTCTTTTAGAATGATAGATAAGCTCTTGGTGAGAGAGGGAGTCTGTATGTCTTGCAGTTGTTCTTTGTTGTAAAGGATTTTTTAATGAATTAATAAAGTAAGGTGGGTTGCATACAATTGCATCGTAAATACCTTCCTCTTGGATTACACTGCATGGAGTATAATCTTGTAAGGAAATATTGAGAATATTTATTCTATCATTAAATGGAGACTGTGAAACATTAAAACGTGCATCTTCAAGCGCGCCCTTGTCGATCTCAATAGCATCAATTTGGGCTGATGGAAAGCGTTGCGCCATCATAAGGGCAATGAGTCCCGTACCTGTTCCTATGTCAAGGATTTTTAGCCCGCCTTTTGCCCAGGCTCCAAGCAATACGCCATCTGTCCCGACCTTCATGGCCGTGTGATCGTCAGTGATGTGAAATTGCTTGAAAGTAAAGCTCATTCGTCTGGGTTGGGAGTTTATATATTCAGTTTGCGCAGTATATTTTTATTGATAGCCTGCACCTTTCTACTTTGTTTGGTAAGGTCTTGTCTCATCAAGTCAATGTTGTAGAATATTTCAGAAAAGGCAGTTTGCAACATATTTGGTTGTCTGCAATCTTTTCCTCCCTTAGGGTTTACAATAATGTTAATTCCCTTTGGTACAACAGAGATGTCTACATCAGCACCAGATGTAATAGGGTCACCATCGTAATGGATAACGCCCTCCTTCTTGCGGTGTATATGAATATGCTTGGCTCTGAAAGTCTTAATTTTTAGATTCTTATCCAAGGTCTTGTTGAAAAGTTCAATCGCAACCTGTGGGGCTTCAATGAGGTCAAATGGTTCCATGATGATAATATCCAACAAGCCATCACTCATAGATGCTTGTGGAGCGATATATGCATTGTTACCATATTGTGAGGCATTGGCTGCTGATACGAGGAAAGCTTTATAACGATGTGTACCATCCTTATCTTCTATGACGTAGGTTTCTGGCTCATAGCTTAATCCTTCTTCAAGAACTTTCTGCATATAAGTGATAGGTCCACGTTTCCCTGCCTCTGCAAATTTCATAGAAATGAAAGCATCGAAACCCATTCCACAAGTACAGAAGAAAGGGTGATCGTTGATGATACCATAGTCAAGCGATTTAACATCATAGTAGTTTAAAATGTCAACGCATTTCTTTAGGTTCATCGGTAGGTTTAGATGCCTTGCAAGTCCATTTCCAGAGCCACAAGGGAGTATGCCCATTGCTGACTTAGTATTGATAAGTGACCTTCCAACCTCATTAACAGTACCATCTCCGCCTACGGCAACGACAACATCTACCCCTTCTTCCACAGCTTCCCGTGCAAGTTCAGTTGCGTGACCAGCATGTTGTGTTTCTGCAATGCGATAGTCAAACTTATCTTTATCGAGTCGTTCTTCAATGAGGTCAGGAATACCAGCCTTACTCACAGTACCCGATATAGGGTTTAGGATAAAAACAATTTTTTTCTTATTCATTGTGCCAAATAATCAGCGTATGGTTTTTATTTGCACAAAGTTACATATTTATCGGTTATGTCGTGGATATATGAGAGTAAAAATGTTTAAAAATCACTTTTCTAATCAAAAAGACCATTTTGTCATTCTAATTTAGTATCTTTGCAGCCTGAAAATAATATTTAAGTAGTTTAATGACTACACCATATTAAAAAATAATGGGACAGTTACAAGACAAGTACAAAAGCTACCGCGAGCCACAGAAGTTTATGGATGCTGGTGTTTATCCATACTTCCGTGAGATTACAAGTAAGCAAGGAACAGAAGTTACAGATATTGATGGCAACGAGATTCTTATGTTTGGCTCTAATGCCTACACAGGTTTGCCAAATGATCCACGTGTAATTAAAGCTGCTCAGCTCGCTCTTGAAAAGTATGGCTCAGGTTGTGCCGGAAGTCGTTTCTTAAATGGTACACTCGATCTTCATGTTCAGTTGGAGAAAGAGCTTGCTGCTTTTGAAGGCAAGGATGAGGCGCTTGTTTTTTCAACAGGTTTCTCTGTAAATGCTGGTGTCCTCTCTGTTGTAGTAGGACGTGGTGACTATGTTATCTGTGATGACCGTGATCACGCAAGTATCGTTGATGGACGTCGTTTGAGTTTTGCAACTCAACTTCGCTATAAGCACAATGATATGGAAGATTTGGAGCGTGTTCTCCAGAGACTTCCTCAAGAGGCTGTAAAGCTGATTGTTGTTGATGGCGTCTTCTCTATGGAGGGTGACTTGGCTAATTTGCCAGCAATTGTTGAGTTGAAGCATAAGTATAATTGCTCAATCATGGTTGATGAGGCGCATGGTTTAGGTGTTTTCGGACGTCAGGGTAGAGGTGTTTGTGATCATTTCGGTTTGACAGACGAGGTTGACCTTATCATGGGTACTTTCTCTAAGAGTTTGGCATCAATTGGTGGTTTTATTGCTGGTGATAAAGATACTATCAACTATCTTCGTCATACTTGCCGTACATATATCTTCTCAGCAAGTAATGCGCCAGCTGCAACAGCAGCAGCGTTGGAGGCACTTCATATTCTTGAGCAGGAGCCAGAACGTTTGGAGCAGTTGTGGAAGGTAACTAACTATGCTTTGAAGCGTTTCAGAGAAGAGGGCTTTGAGATTGGCGATACAGAGAGTCCAATTATTCCTCTTTATGTACGTGATATTGAAAAGACTTTCGTGGTAACTAAGTTGGCGTATGAGGCTGGTGTATTTATTAACCCAGTAATTCCTCCAGCATGTGCTCCACAGGATACTTTGGTGCGCTTTGCATTAATGGCTACTCATACAGAGGAGCAGGTTGAACGTGGTGTTCAAGCGTTGACTAAGATTTTTAAAGCGCAGGGTATTATTAAGTAAGTTGTATATACTTCCTATATAAAAAGGATTATAATAGTAAAGAAACGAAGGGATTATTCTTATAGAGTAATCCCTTCGTTTTTTGTTTTACACTTTATATATATGGTTGATGAGGGGGGTAGGTTGTTGTTAATTATTCTGGAAGGAAACAAGAAAGAGTGGGTTAATATTCTTTGTTAGGCATATAAAGGTTTAATAAGATATTCTTTATCTAAGATTTTGATAGTTTTTGCGTGTTAGATATTGTTTCTGATATATTCTTTTAATGAAGTAAAATAGTTATTTTCATGAAGAAAATCATTTATTTTTCATGAAAATAATTTGGAATAGACGCTTGTAAGGTTATTCGTAGAGGCTATTTTGTTAGCTTAATATATAATGTTTGTCGTTTTTTTAGTGGTCAAATGAGAAATAATAATTAGTTGTTATACATCTGTTATTATATAATTGAGATTTGATTTTATATGTAGTAGTACAGAATAATGTATTTTCCTCATTTTTTTCTTTGTGGCTGTTTCTTTTTGTAATTGCTTGTTTATCAAAAACTTTGCGGTTGTTATAGGCTTTTCTGGTACAGATTTTATCATAAAATGGGTGATCTTTATTGAAAAAAAACATGGAAAAGTTTGGAGGTGTCGGAAATATATAGTACCTTTGCACTCGCAATTCAGAAATGAGTCAATCACTAATGAATATGCAACGGGGTGTAGCGCAGCTCGGTAGCGCATCTGGTTTGGGATCAGGCGGTCGCAGGTTCGAATCCTGTCACCCCGACTTTTTGTCTAACTCTTTAGAGAAAGAGAGACGTTAAATGCGGCAATAGCTCAGTTGGTAGAGCACGACCTTGCCAAGGTCGGGGTCGCGAGTTCGAGCCTCGTTTGCCGCTCTTTGATATTCTGAATTATTTAGAAGTTTTCTTCTAAGTTATGCCCAGGTGGCGGAATTGGTAGACGCGCACGTTTCAGGTGCGTGTGTTTCACGACGTGCAGGTTCGAGTCCTGTTCTGGGCACTTTTAAAACAGAATATTATGTATATGCTGGAGAGGTGGCGGAATTGGTAGACGCGCTACTTTGAGGGGGTAGTGAAAATTGTTTCGTGGGAGTTCGAGTCTCCTCCTCTTCACATAGAATTTTAAAGTAAGTAGTTACTTACAATATTAAATGCGGCAATAGCTCAGTTGGTAGAGCACGACCTTGCCAAGGTCGGGGTCGCGAGTTCGAGCCTCGTTTGCCGCTCTTTTTTTTAGAGAAACATACATAGCAATTTCTTTATGAATTTATATTTGCGATATTTCGATAATGAAGTATTAGTACATAATGTTGAGGAAGCTTTAGATTTTCTAAGTTCTATTCCTGACATTCAGCTCACTCCTGATTTGGAAGATGATATTAGAAATTATGCTTCCAACGATGTTTTCTATCCAAAACGTTATAAAGTACGTCCTCGTGTTTATTTTATTGTGATAAAGACAGAGGCTGCTACTATGATGGATTTTAAGCAGAAAAAAGCTCTTCGTCCTGCTGTTGATGGAATGGCACGTAAGGATAATCCTGCTATTATGCATCTCAATGAGGAACGCGAAGGATGGTATGAAGGCGAACTCGATTTCAAACGTGTTGTTTTGATTCCTACTTCAGGTAAGCATGAATATCGTGATACTCATTTTGTAGCACAGTGTAAGGCTGTGTCTGGATGGGATTGTTATAATCGTATTGTTGAGTATTTGAAGGATAGGGTAGATAATAGAAGTCAGTTCCCATCAGCTAAAGGTAAGAATTTTAAGTTTAGATATTTAGGTATGTGGAAGTAATTTCGCATGCCTTTTTGTTATTGCTCTTTTATGAATAAAGTAATGTTGATTGGCAATGTTGGTCGTGAGCCAGAGATACATTATTATGATGCAGATCAATGTGTAGCCTCCTTTACATTGGCTACTACGGAGCGTGGATATACACTTCCTAACGGCACAGTTGTGCCTGATCATACTGATTGGCATAATATTGTACTTTTTAAAGCATTGGCAAAGTATGCCGAGAAATATATTCATAAAGGTGATAAACTTTATATTGAGGGACGTGTACGTTATCGTACTTATGATGATAAGAAAGGTATGCGTCGTTATGTTACAGAGATTTATGGTGACAACCTTGAATGGCTTTCCGCATCCCGTAAAACTGAAAGTATTTCTGGAGAGAAAGTAGACGATAGTGCTACTGATGCTGCAGATGATTCTAATTTACCTTTTTAATGGATAGTTTTTTAGTAGATTTTTCTTCTTATATAAGTGTTAATCCAATAGATTTTAGTGTTGTTATAGCATTTCTATTGGCAGTTTCTCTACTATTTCTGTCAGGTTTTGCAAGTGCATCAGAGATAGCTTTTTTTAGTTTATCTCCAACAGATATAGAGTCGCTTGATCCAGATAAAAATGCGTCAGATAGACTTATCCAACAACTAAGAGATGATAGTGAGCGTACATTGGCAACAATTCTTATAACGAATAATCTTGTCAATGTGGCTATTATTATGCTATGTAATTATATCTTTTCCAGTCTGTTTACATTTAAGGAAGAGTGGTTGCAGTTTCTTTGTGTAACCATTCTATTGACTTTTTTGCTTTTACTCTTTGGTGAGATTATTCCAAAGGTTTATAGTAGAAGAAGCCCATTGGCTTTTTGTAGGAGCGGTGTAAAAGGTATTGTTTTCTTTCGTAGACTATTTTGGCCTATTGAAACAGTACTATTGAAAAGTGGTGCTTTTGCAGAAAAGGTAGTACAGAAGGAGAGTCGTCAATTGTCTGTTGATGACCTTGAACAGGCTTTGGAGCTTACGGATAAGAATGATATTAAGGACGAGCAGGGGATGCTTCAGGGTATTATCCGTTTTGGTGATGAGACAGCTAAGGAAGTAATGACTTCTCGTCAAGATATTGTTGACTTGGATATTCGATGTTCATACGAAGATGTTTTGAAGTGCATTGTAGAAAATAACTACTCTCGTATTCCTGTTTATCAAGATAATCAGGATAACATACGTGGTGTTCTTTATATTAAAGACCTTTTACCTCATCTCTCAAAGCCTATAAATTTTAGGTGGCAGAGCTTGATACGTCCACCTTATTTTGTACCTGAGACGAAGAAGATTGATGATCTTTTACGTGATTTTCAAGAGAATAAGGTTCATATAGCTATTGTAGTTGATGAATTTGGTGGTACGAGTGGTATTGTAACATTAGAGGATATCCTTGAAGAAATTGTAGGTGAGATTAATGATGAATTTGATGAAGAAGAGCGTAACTATACTAAGTTAGGTTCAAATATCTATATCTTTGAGGGAAAAACTCTTTTAAAAGACTTTTCTAAGATTCTAAATCTTCCTGACGATGAGTTTGATGAAATTGAAGGCGATGCTGATTCTTTGGCAGGTTTACTCTTGGAAATTAAGGGTGACTTCCCTGCAGTGCATGAGATGCTAATATATAAAAACTACAAGTTTGAGGTTTTAGCTATTGAAGAGCGTCGTATTAGTAAAGTGAAGGTTACAGTCTGTGGTACGAATAACGAATGAGGCAGAAGGTAAAGTAGCCATTGGCTTGCTCGATATAGAAGGTGGTCGTCAAGCAGAGAAGGATGGGGTGCGGCGTGTTCTAACAGAAATGTTAGGGTACCAACCTTTGGTAGGCCATAATGAGGATGGTAAACCGATTATTGAAGGATATCATGTTAGTATATCGCATACTCTTGGTTATGTTGCTGTTATTCTTTCTCGTGAATATGAAGTAGGAATCGATATTGAATATATTTCTGATAGAGTAAGTCGCATATCATCGCGTTTCCTTAGAGTTGATGAAGAGTTTACTAATATTACTGATAAGCTTATCGCTTGGTGTGCTAAAGAAGCTATGTATAAACTCTTTTCTTCGGAGCATTTAGCTTTAAAAGATATCAAAGTTGATCCACAGTTAAGATTGGTAACTAATCTTAATCGTAATGTTATTCTTGAATTTAAATGTGAATGTACTTCAAAGTATATTCTAACTTATATTTGGCATTAAGTATATTTCTTTTTCATGTTATAGTATTTTTTATTCGAGTATAATTGCTTTTGTGATTAAAGATGCATATTATATTACAAAAATATTTGTTATGCATTAAAAAATATCTAATTTTCAATTTTTATTTACTGTATGGCTTGATTTTTATTTTCATTTTACTTATATTTGTATCAGTTATTTAGCGGATAACACAATATATTTACCAATTAGTCTAATTAACAGGAGGCAATGAACATGAAAGAAAACAAAACACATGATTTCTTCGAAGATTATGATTTCGAGAATCAAAACAGTAAAGAACGCACCGATGCTAATCAAACGCTTGGTGGTGAAATTTGGTACAACTAAGTTGTATGCGTATTAGATTATATATTTTATGACTGATTTAGAATGCACTTACTCTTTGAGTTTAAGTGCATTCTTTTTTTGTATATATAGTGCTTGGGTTAAAGTTGAGTATGGTATTCTCTTTTGCGTATAACTTTATTCGCATTTTTTGAGATATTTCTTATTAAGAGGAATAGATAGTATAAAGTAAATGATACTCAACATTTGTTTACTTCGTTAGAATTGATTACTTTTGCATTTATAAAGAACTTATTATGAAAGAATCTAAGGTAAAACAAGAAGAACTAATACTTATTCGTATAACCGGACAAGATAGACCAGGTTTGACAACGGCTGTGATGTCTATTCTTGCACGTTATAATGCTCATGTTTTAGATATTGGTCAGGCTGATATACATTCTACTTTGTCGCTTGGTATCCTTATTCGTATTGATGAGAAAGGTGCAGGGCAAGTAATGAAAGAACTCTTATTTAAGGCTACTGAACTTGGTGTAAATATAGGATTTGCACCAGTACCTGATGATGAATATGAGGATTGGGTTGATAGACAAGGAAAGAATAGATATATTCTTACTATTATAGGAAGGTCATTGTCAGCACGCAATATTGAGGAAACAACTCGGGTAATTACTGAGCAAGGCATAAATATTGATTCAATTCTTCGTTTGACAGGTCGTCAGAGTATACGCAAACGAAATCAGAATGTGAGAGCGTGTATTGAATTCTCACTGCGCGGTAATCCAAAAGATTATAGTCAGATGCAGGCTGACCTTATGCAGATGAGTCATGAGCAGGGTATTGACTTCTCTTTGCAGAAAGACAATATGTACAGACGTATGCGTCGTCTTATATGCTTTGATATGGATTCTACGCTCATTCAAACAGAATGTATTGATGAATTGGCAAAGCGTGCAGGTGTTGGTAAACAGGTTGCTGAAATAACTGAGCGAGCTATGCGCGGTGAAATTGACTTTAAGGAAAGCTTTAGAGAACGTGTTGCTTTGTTGAAAGGTCTTGATGCTAACGTTATGAAGGATATTGCTGAAACAATGCCTATTACAGAAGGTGTTGATCGCTTGATGACAGTATTGAAGCAGTGTGGATATAAGATTGCGATTTTAAGTGGTGGATTCACTTACTTTGGAGAGTATCTGCAGCGTAAATATGGTATTGATTACGTTTATGCTAATGAACTCGAAATAGATGAGAATAATAAGCTTACAGGTCGTTATTTGGGTGAGATAGTTGATGGTAAACGTAAGGCTGAGCTATTAAAGTTATTAGCTCAGGTTGAAAAGGTGAATCTTGCACAAACTATAGCTGTCGGTGATGGTGCTAATGACCTTCCAATGCTTGCTGAAGCTGGTTTGGGAATAGCTTTTCATGCTAAGCCACGTGTACAAGCAACTGCTGAACAAAATATTACTACTATCGGTTTGGATGGTGTTCTTTACTTCCTTGGTTTTAAGGATAGTTATCTTGGAGAAGCAGGAAAACTTTAAAGAGACGCTTTAGATGATAGTAGTCTGTTAGAACTCAATTTATATATTATACTATACGTTGTTTTTTGAAACTGACAATTTCGCACTTATGTTAGGCAACATTACGCTTTTAATAGAAATGCTGTTGTCTCTATCACTCTTCTACTGTAGGAGGTTACACCTTTTATAAGGATTATTTACAAGGTTTGGAGGCTCCGCACACGTTGTGTTTAGCATCCGCACAATACGTGCTGGGCACCAATACATTTTTAGAAAGAATAGTTTTTGCCAAGTAACTATGTCATATAGCAAAATACTTGTGGGTGCTTTGCTTGAAAAGAAGTTGCCGAACTAAATTCTTTAATAAAAAAAAAGATACTCTTTTCAGAGTATCTTTTTTTGTATTAGAAGTTCCACCAATGTTTTTTCTTAGGCGGTTCATGTTCTTCAAATGACCGATGTGCAAAGTTACGGCTTTCCCATGTTTCATTGTTGGTTATCATCTGATAGATAGTTCCCCAATCTGGTAAACCGCCAAGGTTGCGATCGTCAATAAACATTTCTACCTTCAATTTTCTGGAAAAATGATTATTCTTCTCTTTTTCCTCTTCAGGATAGTCTTTGTTTACTGCCCAGAAATCTACACCACGTTCATGACACCAATCAACAGCCTCTTGAAGTAATTCGCCTTCTCTGACGCTCCATAAGATAAGTTGGTGACCGTCTTTAATCAGCATTTTAAGTGTATCGGTAGCGAAAGGAATTTCGCTACCGATTTTTGGATATCTATGTTCTACGATGGTTCCATCGAAATCAACTGCAATAATCATTGTCTGTTAAGAATTTTTCTCTTGATTTTGAGTTTATCTCTTTATAGAGTCATCGTGCTTATTACCATAGTGGCTGTTAGCATAGTTACCATAATTGCCATAGTTTCCATACTGTCCATAGCTTGTACCGTAGCTTGCTCTACCATATCTACCATACTTACCGTAACCACCATAGCCATAGTAATAGCTATACTTTCTCTTAGACATGTCAATACCGTTAAGAACGATTGCCATGTTAGGGAACTTCTTTTCGTTTGCAAGCGCATTAATCAAGTTGAAACTTGACTTTGGTGTGTAGTCTGCACGACACATATAAATAGATGCATCAGCAACACGTGCAATCTGAAGAGTATCCGTAACAAGACCGACTGGAGCGGTATCAATCATGATATAATCATACTTCTCTTTCAAGAAGTTAATAATAGTATCTAATGAATTACGAGCGATAAGCTCTGCAGGGTTTGGAGGAATAGGACCAGCCATGAGGAGATCCAAGTTCTTATTAACTCCTGAAGGCAAAATCTGCTCCTGCAAGTCCTCTATTGTTGGGTTATCCTTTACAAGAAGGTTTGTAATACCATGCTTGTGATCATTGATACCGAAAAGTTCTGCCAAACGTGGACGACGAATATCAAGACCAACTAAGATAACTTTCTTTCCTAAGAGGCCGAAACTAACAGAAAGGTTTGCAGCGTTAAAAGTCTTACCTTCACCAGAAGTAGATGAAGTGAAGAGTACAACTTTCTGACCTTCCTTCAACATAAACTGGAGGTTGGTACGCATTGAACGGAAGATTTCTTCCATCTGGTTGTTCTGGTTCTCATGTACAACGATATCAGCTTTACCCTTCGCCTTGTTACTTGCAATAGCAACGTCAGCGATAATTGGTAATTTGGTAAGGCGTGCAACGTCATCATGACCTTCAATCTTATAGCGGAAGAATTGTAAGATAAGGATTACCAATACTGGAAGTGCTAAACCAATCAGTAAAGCAATCAGCATGATTGATGTAGACTTAGGACTAATCTTACCAATCAGCTGTGGGTCATCAATGAGCTTACCCTTATCGGCTGTCGCTGCTAAAGAGATATTATTTTCCTCACGCTTCTGAAGCAACATAAGATAAAGACCAGACTTAACTTCCTGCTGACGGTCAATCTGAGTCAGCATACGTTCCTGCTGTGGAGTCTCAGCAACTTGCTCATTGAACTTATTAACTTGTGCAGAAACTGCATCACGCTGAATCTGTAAGTTTTGACGTGCAGCTGAAATTGCACGACGTATGTTACCATTTAACTCGCGAATCTGAGCTGTAAGTGGTTCTACTACAGGAGAACTTTCAGATGCACTGCGGAGTAAACGATTACGCTCAAGAACTAACTCGTTGTACTTGTTAATCAAAGAAGTAGAACTCTGGTCGTCCAAACCTACATTAGAAGGAATAACCTGAGAAAGATTGCGAGATGAACTTTCAACCTCTCTTGCAATCGTATTGAACAATTCAATCTGTGTTTCAACTTCAGCAAGTTTCAATTCTGAGCTATTCTGGTTTGCAACAGAATTACCTGCATTCATCTTCAACTCAACAATACCATTCTGCTGCTTATAGTTCTGCAACTCTCCTTCGGTCTTACCAAGTTCTGCATTAATCTTACTTAAACGGTCATTAATGAACTTATCTGTACGAAGTGCAATGGTATTCTTATCCTCATTTGCCTGACGATTATATACAATTGCTAACTGCTTGAGATAATCAAGAGAACGCTGTGGAACTTCGTCTGTAAGCTGTAACTGAGCAATAGAGGTAGACTTTGCTGTCTGTGTAACCTGAAGTTCGCTCGCATACTTGTTAGCTGCCATTCTTGGAGAGAGAATGGTAACATTAAGAATTTGTGCGTTCTTCATTGAATGTCCATTATTTGGACTGATAGTGATGATTCCGGCACGAGTAGCTATCGTTGCAGGAAGACTTGTAAATTTTCTATTGATAGAGTAAGGACCTTCGCTTGAGTTATCGTTAGTAGGTACATAGTATGTTCCATTAACAATATAAGTCAAGCTATCCTTGGTGATGCTCAAGTTAATAGGAGCATTCAATCTTTCACGATGAGCCTGATCAATATCAACGTTAAGAGGCTGGTCACGGTAAAGGATAATATCCTTTACTCTTCCCTTTGTTGAATAGTTAACATATAACTTCAAGTCTCTAATAGCATCTTCTGCAATAGAGTGTGATGTCAAAATCTCCATCTCATTATCAATACCAGTTGAGTTTGAGATGATACCGAGGTTTGACATGTTTTGCAAAGAGGAACCACGTCTATTGCTATTATTTTCGTCCTTAATCAGCAACTTTGCTGCAGACTGATACATAGGTGTAGCATATCTAAGATAGATAGCTCCTAAACTTCCGAAAATAATCAATGACAATACGAACCAGTACCAGTTGAGTACGATGGTTCGATAAAGGGTGGCAAAATCAAAGGAGGAGTTACCTTCGTGAACTTCCAGTTCCTTCCCTTGTTCTAATTTAGTTGTTTCTTCCATATTTATTACTTTTCTTATTATTCAGTAAAGGATTATTTATCTTACTTTTTCTCTTCAGCAAGCTGAAGGAGATATTTACCATAGTTATTCTTAATCATTGGCTGTGCTTCTTCACGAAGCTTCTCTGTAGTTATCCAGCCTTTTTTATATGCTATTTCTTCTAAGCATGCAACCTTAAGTCCTTGTCGTTTCTCTATACACTCTATAAATGTACTTGCCTCTGCCAAACTATCATGCGTGCCAGTATCAAGCCAAGCGAAACCACGCTGTAACGTTTGTACCATTAAGTTGTCTTCTTTAAGATAGCACTGATTAACAGTTGTAATCTCAAGTTCCCCTCTTGGAGATGGTTTAATATTCTTTGCAATCTCAACAACACTATTTGGGTAGAAATAAAGTCCTACGACAGCATAGTTACTCTTTGGATGTTCTGGTTTTTCTTCTATGCTAAGACATTTGCCTGTCTCATCAAATTCTGCAACACCATATCTTTCTGGGTCATTTACGTAATAGCCAAATACAGTTGCCTTATTTTCCTTTTCAGCCATCTGCACACTATTACGCAATAAAGAACTAAAGCCTGCTCCGTAGAAAATGTTATCCCCCAGAACCAAGCAAACAGAATCATTGCCGATAAATTCTTCGCCAATGATAAAAGCCTGTGCAAGACCATCTGGTGATGGTTGTTCTGCATATTCAAAGCGTACTCCAAAACTACTTCCATCTCCTAACAGACGCTTAAATCCTGGTAAGTCAAATGGCGTAGAGATAATCAGAATCTCTTTAATTCCAGCCAGCATCAATACTGATACTGGATAGTAAATCATAGGCTTATCGTAAATTGGTATAAGCTGTTTGCTTATTCCTTTAGTGATAGGGTAGAGGCGTGTACCTGAACCGCCTGCGAGAACTATTCCTTTCATAATAGTGTGGTTTGAATATCTGTTTTTAAATTAGTAGTTATTGCTTATTTTATATATTCAAGCGTCAAATTCTTATGGATGTTTTCTAACCTATGTGCTATAAGTGCAAGCACAGATGGCAAATGGGTTATGCTCAAGATAACAAAGTTATTGAGGGAACCCAATCCTTTCGTTAAGTATTTGTCGTTACACGCTTTCATTTGCAATATTGCTATCTTTGATTGCAAAGGTAATAAATTTAATTTAATTAAAAGCTGTGAAAATGAGAAATCATTTACTTAATAGGTGAATTTCATGTTTTTTTATTAACTTTGCAATCGAGTAAAAATAAAAAGTTCATCTTAATAACTTTAAAACTTTAAACAAAAGATATGGGATTCTTATCAAAACTCTTTGGAAAGAATGATGCTGCACAGTCAAAGACTGGTGGTATGGAGGATTATATGACACTTGTTCGAGTTTACTTTCAAGCAGTACTTGCAACTCGTTTGGGTATCAATAATTTAGCAATGCTTCCAGATCTACGTACATACAAGCAGACTTTCCGTGTTCCAACATTGAATAATAAACTGGGACTTGGTGAAAAAGCAAGTGTGCGTAAAACTATGAAAAATATTTATAATGTTGATGATAACTTCTTTGATGAGATAGATGCGAGCATCAAAAAGAATTGTAAGAAGATGCAAGATATTCAGCCTTATCTTTATCAGTTTCAAGGTTTCACGCAAGACTTAATGATGCTTGTGGGTAATTTAATGAAGTTTAAGTTGCGTGTTCCAGGCTTTTTAAAGAAAGCTATCTATACAATGACAGAGAAGACTGTAAATGACATTTACGATAAAAATAGTTTCTCTGACCCAGGTGTTATAAAGGCTGTTATGTCTGTTCGTCAGTATAATCAACGTCTCGGATTTAGTCGTAAGTGGACGACAGACTTCGTTTATCAAGTAGTGTCACTTGCAAAGAAAGAGCCAAGGCCTGCTGATGAAGTAGAGTCAAAATAATTAATCATATATTTGCTTAAATAGAAACTTTAATGTAATTTTGTAGCCAAAACGAATAGATTAGCTATGAATGCAAATGAGAAGATTCTGAATACGTTTGCGACGCGTGTACGTCAGATGATTCTTCAGTATGAAGCACTGAAGAAGGAGAATGACGAATTGTATGCGCTCGTTGATCAGCGTGAGCAGGAGATAAAGCAACTGCAAGAAGAGTTATCTCAGGCAGAAGCTGATTATAATTCGTTGAAGATGGCTAAAATGCTTGAAGTTACGGATGGTGATATGGAAACCGCACAAAAGCGGGTTGCTAAGCTCATCCGAGATGTAAATAAGTGTATCACACTTCTAAGTGAGAAATAAAACAGAATATAATGGCAGACGATAAGCTACATATAAGATTGCATGTCTATGATGCAGAACTATCCGTAAATGTTCCACGAGAGGATGAGGAGTATTATCGTTCGGCAGCCAAGCTTATTACCGACACTATCAATACTTATTCAACTCTTTTTAAAGGTAAGAAGGGGGATAAGGACATTATATATATGGCTATGCTTGACATTGCATTGCGATATAAGAAAGAAGGTGTACGTAATGATACGGCTCCATTTAATGATATTCTCAGTAAACTCACTTCAGAAATTGAAGATACACTGAAGAAATAGCGAGAATATTTAATTTAAATCATAAAAAGAATCAATGAGTCCAATAGTAACAGTTATAATAGCTGTGGTATGTCTTACGGCTGGATGTGCTGGTGGATTTGCTATTTTCCGTTATATTTTAACTGGAAAATACAAAGATACAATGGAAAAAGCAGAGAAAGCTGCAGAGGTAATTAAAGAAAAGAAACTTCTTGAAGTTAAAGAGAAATTTCTCAACAAGAAAAGTGAACTTGAGAAAGAAGTTCAGCAGCGTACGCTGAAGATACAGCAGGGTGAAAACCGCTTGAAACAGCGTGAAGTTGCGTTGAATCAACGTCAGGATGAACTTAATCGTCGTAAGCAAGATGTAGAGCAGCAGCAGCAGCGTGTAGATAATGAGAAGAAGCTACTGCAGATAAAGCAGCAGGATCTTGAGAAGATGCAGGAGCAGGAGCGAATGAAACTTGAAGAACTCTCAGGTCTTAGCTCTGAAGAAGCAAAGAAGCGTTTGATAGAGAGTTTGAAAGATCAAGCAAAACTTGATGCAGCATCTTACATTAATGAGATTGTTGACGAAGCAAAACTTAATGCGAATCAGCAGGCTAAGAGAATAGTTATTCAGACCATTCAGCGTGTTGCTACTGAAACTGCTATTGAGAACTCTGTAAGTGTATTCCACATTGATAGTGATGAGGTTAAGGGACGTATTATTGGTCGTGAAGGTCGTAATATTCGTGCTTTAGAGGCGGCAACAGGTGTTGAAATAGTAGTTGATGATACACCAGAGGCTATTGTAATCTCTGCTTTTGACCCAGTTCGTCGTGAGATTTGTCGTTTGGCACTGCATCAGCTTGTTGCTGACGGACGTATTCACCCAGCACGTATCGAAGAAGTGGTTGCTAAGGTTAAGAAGCAACTTGATAATGAGATTATTGAAACCGGTAAACGTACAGCTATCGATCTTGGTATTCATGGTCTTCACCCAGAATTGATTCGTATTGTAGGTAAGATGAAATATCGTTCTTCATACGGTCAGAATCTTTTGCAGCATGCTCGTGAGACAGCCAATCTTTGTGCTGTTATGGCAAGTGAGTTAGGCTTGAATCCAAAGAAGGCAAAGCGTGCAGGATTGTTGCATGATATCGGTAAAGTGCCAGATGAGGAGACCGATTTACCACACGCACTTTATGGTGGTAAGATTGCTGAGAAGTATAAGGAGAAACCAGATATTTGCAATGCGATTGCTGCTCACCATGATGAGATAGAGATGACTACACTTCTTGCACCAATTGTACAGGTGTGTGACGCTATTTCTGGTGCTCGTCCAGGTGCTCGTCGTGAGATTGTAGAAGCTTATATTAAGCGTCTGAATGACCTTGAAGCAATTGCAATGAGCTATCCAGGTGTAACTAAGACTTACGCTATTCAGGCTGGTCGCGAACTTCGTGTTATCGTTGGTGCTGACAAGATGGATGACGCCGAAAGTGAGAAGCTCAGTTCTGAAATTGCAGAGAAGATTCAGAATGAGATGACTTACCCTGGTCAGGTTAAGATTACGGTAATTCGTGAGATACGTTCTGTTGCTTATGCAAAGTAAAGTTTGAATTTATTTGAATTATCATAGAAAGCACTCCTATATGGGGTGCTTTTTTATTTTGCAAGTTCATTAGTAATTCTGATATATGTCAGTAATATATATAAATAGAGAAAGCCCTCGCAATTCATGAAGTTATTTCCACGAATTGTCGAGGGCTTTAATTTTATTCTATCTATTTTATTAGCAGCCAGAACCATCAAGACGGCAAGAAGCTGCTGCAGGGGCATCGTTAAGGTTGATACCAGCTTCTTCTGGTGATAGTGTTACTGTACCATCCTCAAGTACAAAACAAGGTACGCCAGCATAGCCGTACTTCTTTGCCTCGTCAAATACAGCGTTGTTATCACGAAGACGAAGGAATTCCTTCAAATACTTAATATGTGAACCAATTTCTATTACTTCATAGCGATTGTCACCTTCTACGTGCTTGTCAACTGCGATACAGTCTGGACAAGTATTCATTCCATAAATTTTAATCATAATCAAATGTCTTAAATTTAAACTCTAAAAGTTTATTATAATATTACCTTGACAGAGTTTCGGCGTTTAGTGATTACAAATCTTAGTTGTATCAACAGTGAAACCTCCCTTTGCAGGCATAAACTTACCACGTTCTGTCAAGAAATCTACCAATTCTTCAGCGTTCATACCATCTACAGAACAAGTGTGGAATTTCTCTTCTACACCGAAACGTTCGATAATTGCTTTTACTAAATCTTCTTTTGTTTCATAACTATTACCCTCCATCATGTGGAGAACATCATGTCCATGTGCCATTTTTATCTTCTTTTTTGTTAATAATTTAGTGCATAAAATCTGTCTTTGCACACTCTTTTGCCTACAAAAGTTGTGCCATGTATTAAATTAACTAATTTTAATCCTTCAAAAGTGATAATATGACATAATTTAATTACTTTTGTGTTTGCTGACAGATATTATTGGGAAAATGTCAGTTGCAATTGATGTCATTATTACTTAAGTATCTCTTGCATTTCAACTTAGTGAAGTATTGTGTTTATAAAAATATTTGATTATAATTATATTATGATGAAGAAACTTTTGCTTGCTTTTGCAGCTACAATGTTGTTGTTATCATCATGTGGCACACATAAAACGGTAGTGGGGAAATCTAATATAGTAAGTTATACAGAAGCTCGTAATTACTTTCATATTGGTGATGAAACCAAGCCTATAATAAAGAAAATAACTTCACAGGAAACTCTTGCAAAGGAGTTTGGTGAAGCTGCTTTTATGGGTAAGGATGGTGAACCTACTAAAATTGATTTTAATAAGAACTTTGCAATTGCTTATATTTTCCCACAAACAAACCGTAAAACAGTTTTGGCTCCTCTTTCATTGACTTTAAAGAAGAAGCATCTTGTTTTGGAATATAAGTTAGAACAAGGTAAGGAGCAGACTTTCTTTACACAACCATTTTTTATTATCGTCGTTGACAAGAAGTACATTGATTATAATGTTGTTGAAGTTAAAAGTTGGGATTAGTCATTTTTAGTTAATGGGGGAGGGTATAATGTTATATAACTCAATTCCTTATAACTATTGATTATATGGTAAATAAATAAGGACAACTCATAAGAGTTGTCCTTATTTTATATCTTATAATATCGGTGAGCGGAATACGGGAATCGAACCCGCCTCCCAGGCTTGGGAAGCCCGTGCACTACCGATGTGCTAATTCCGCAAATGGAGCCGATACCCGGACTCGAACCGGGGACCTACGCATTACGAATGCGTTGCTCTACCAACTGAGCCATATCGGCGGTATTGCGTTGCAAAGTTACATCAAAAAAAACAAACAGCCAAATTTTTGATTTATGATTTTGTTATTAGTTTTGTTGTAATGCGATATACGCAGAGCCAACCAGCAAGTGCAAAATTACAAAACGAGTTTAAAGAACTCGCACTTCGTTTTGGAACTTACATATATAATTTGGTTATAAGAAAAGTAAATTATATTGTTAGTTTTATTAATAAAGACTTTACTTTGATAGAGTTAGTTCTTTATAATCTATTGTTTTAAGTTTTATGTGTTTAAAGTAGTGAATTATGTTATTAAGTTTTGTCTTTTTCATTATTATTGATAACTTTGTATTCAATATTTAATGCACTATAATCACATTATGGAGTATCGGCATAAATTTACATAAATGCCTTCCTCTTTACTTATTTACTATATCGTAGTATAAAAATCTAATTTAATATAGCCTTATGAGAAAAATTATTACTCTCTTGTTATTGGCTGTCACATTGACTGCTGCTGCACAGGATTTTAATCATTATTTTGAGGATGCAACCTTGCGACTCGATTACATCTTTGCGGGTAATGCAAAGCAACAGACTATTGCTGTAGATGAGCTGTCACGTATTCCACGTTGGTATGGTAAACATGAACGATTGGCTGAGGTACCTGTTGAAGGAAATGGGCAGGTTATTGTTCGTGACCATCGTACGCAAAAGGTTATCTATCGTAACTCTTTCTCAACGCTTTTTCAAGAGTGGCTTACAAATGATGAAGCACAGAAGCCTTCACAGAAGTCTTTTGAGAATGTTTTTCTTGTTCCTTTTCCAAAGGACTCTGTAGATATTACTGTTGAACTACGAAATAATCGTCGCGAGGTGACAGTGTCTATGAGTCATACGGTTAATCCAAAGGATATTCTTATCCGACACATTGGTGAGCGTTCTGTTACACCTTATGAAACATTGCAGAAGGCGGCAGATACTACACGTTGTATTCATATTGCATATATTGCGGAGGGATATACAGAAGCGGAGATGGCAAACTTTATAGAAGACTGTCGCACTGCTAATGAAGCTCTTTTTGCGCATGAGCCATTTAAGTCATTGCGTCAACGCTTTAATGTTGTAGCTGTTAAGTCACCATCTATGGAAAGTGGTACGTCAGAACCTTCAAAGGGTATTTGGAAGAATACGGCTCTTCATTCACATTTTGATACATTCTATAGTGATCGCTATTTGACAACGCTGCATCTAAAGGAGTTGCACGATTGGCTGGCTGGTACACCTTATGAGCATATTATCGTTCTTGTTAATACCGAGAAGTATGGTGGCGGTGGTATTTTAAACTCTTACAACCTTTCTATGGTGCGTAACCCTTATTTTAAGCCAGTAGTTGTACATGAGTTTGGTCATTCTTTTGCTGGTTTGGGCGACGAATATGCATACGAAAAGGAGCAGATTAATATGTATCCAACTGACGTAGAGCCTTGGGAACCTAACCTCACGACCTTAGTTGATTTCCATGGAAAATGGGAGAATCTTATCAATAAGAAGACACCAGTTCCAACTCCCCAGCCAGCTGATCTTGATAAAGCTAATGCGCATCATGATAAGTGGAAAGTAGGTGCTTACGAGCCTGCTGGTTATTCACAGCATGGTGTTTATCGTGCATACCCAGACTGCCGTATGCGTACGAATATGCATCCTGAATTCTGTCCTGCTTGCAATTTAGGACTTACAAAGCTTATTAAATTCTATACGGGAGAGTAGGGGAATATAAGTTTTGTTTTTCATTCTCTTGAATGAGATTATATTTTAAAAAAACATAACACGGCTTATGTGTTATCTCAGTATTGCTCTGAGAACACATAAGCCGTTTGGTATATCAGATTTTGCTAACATCTTGTGTTGTGTTTAGTGCTTAGCACTATTGGTGTTTACCAATAGCACGACGTGTGCTGAGCCTCAACACGATGTGTGCTGAGCAATAATATAGTAATTGAATATGGGAGTTTTGGATGGATATTATGCTCGTTATAATGATTATCTAATGTACTAATCGATAATGCGGGTTACTGGAAAGCTTTTATGAAAAGAGGTGTACCAAATAATTGGCACACCTCTTTTGTGTATAGTATCTTTTGTATGTCTTATACTTAGTAAGCGAAGAGAGGATAATCCTTCATAGTCTCATTCACTTTCTCACGTACGCGCTTGATAACCTGATCGTTCTCTGGATCTGATAATACCTCGTCAATGAGATCTGCACAGAGTAGCATCATATCTTCCTTACAACCACGTGTTGTCATAGCAGCTGTTCCAAGGCGCAGACCGCTGGTCTGGAACGCAGAACGCTCATCGTATGGTACCTTGTTCTTGTTGGCTGTGATGTCAGCAGCAACAAGTGCATTCTCAGCAACCTTACCAGTAAGGTCTGGATACTTCTGACGTAGGTCAAGGAGCATAGAGTGGTTGTCTGTGCCACCGCTAACAATGCTAAAGCCTTTCTCAACAAGTGCCTGAGCGAGAACAGAAGCATTCTTCTTCACCTGCATAGCATATTCCTTCCAACTTGGCAGAAGGTTCTCACCGAAGCCTACAGCCTTAGCTGCAATTACATGCTCCAATGGTCCACCCTGGTTTCCAGGGAATACAGCAGAATTAAAGAGCATAGACATTGGTTTCAATTCGCCTTTCTTAGTTGTCAAGCCCCAAGGGTTATCGAAGTCCTTGCCCATAAGGATAATGCCACCACGAGGACCACGAAGTGTCTTGTGGGTTGTTGTAGTAACAATATGTGCATATTTAACAGGGTTATCGAGTAGACCTGCAGCGATAAGACCAGCAGGGTGAGCCATGTCAATCAGCAGCAAAGCACCAACCTCGTCAGCAATCTGGCGCATACGTTTATAATCCCACTCACGGCTGTACGCAGAACCACCACCGATGATAAGCTTTGGTTTGTGTTCACGTGCAAGACGCTCCATCTCGTCATAGTCAACACGACCTGTCTCGGGATTCAGCGTATAGCCTACATGGTTATAAAGAATACCAGATGTATTCACCTCACTACCATGAGAGAGATGACCACCCTGGTCAAGGTCGAGTCCCATAAAGGTGTCGCCTGGCTTTAATACGGCAAGCAACACAGCTTGGTTAGCCTGTGCGCCAGAGTGAGGCTGTACGTTGGCATATTCAGCACCAAAGAGCTGCTTAACACGCTCAATAGCAAGCGTTTCAACTTGGTCAACCACTTGGCAACCACCGTAGTAGCGTTTGCCAGGATAACCTTCTGCATACTTGTTAGTTAGGTAAGATCCCATGGCTTGCATTACTTCGTCACTGACGAAATTCTCTGATGCAATCAGCTCCATACCTTTGAGCTGGCGCTTGTGTTCCATCTCAATAAGGTCAAAAATTTCTTGGTCTCTTCTCATGTGTATTGAATGTTTATAGGGAGTCATTTTCAACAAACTAATCCCTGGTTAGTGATACGCTGCAAATATACGAATTAATGTTCTAACTTGCAAGTGTATCAAAAAAATAATGTAACTTTGCATTTACAATAGTTTGTTTGCTGCTTACACGCATTATTACTATAATGTGTAGAAAGCATTAATTGACAATATATTACAACATTATATATGAAGCTAAAAGAATTATTTCAAGCTTACGAGTTTGATGAGATTTATCCTCAGATAGGACTTATGTTTCCTAAAGGTCGCCATTTACGTGCGCAGTTTGGTAATGCATACAATTTATTGCTAACGCTTAATCCTGTAGCATCGAAGAAGCAGATTCGCTATCAGTTGATGGAGGACCCTGATACAAATGAGATGTTCTTTGGTGCTGATGATCATGATTTTAATGGTCCTTGGGAAGTTCTTCTTGGCAAGGAAGTCAAGAAAGAACCAAAGGTTGATCTTACAAACGAAGAACTGGTTGCTAACTGCTTGTTGAATACAGTTTTAATCGGCCGTCATCCTCGTTCATTTGAGAAGGATTATCAAACTATTGTAAAGTAGAAGATAGTTGACGATTCGGTAAGTTAACAAGTTGATATGTAAACGAGTTGACAAGTTGCTTGATAGAAAGGATTTAATTCCTTTTACTCATTGCAACTTGTCAACTCGTTTTATTTATCAACTAATAAGTTCGTATAATTTTATTTATTAAGTAACTTGTTAACTATCAGTTCTTAATATATTATGTCAAGTACCTTGTTTACTTGTCACCTCGTTAACTCATTACCTTACCCTCTAATCATAGTAATGATCATCTTGAATCTCTCAGGTGCATTTACAGAGTGAGGTGCACCACTTGGAATGATAAAGCTTTCTCCAGCATTGATTACATGCTTAACATTTTCAACGGTTAGTTCCATCTTTCCATCAACAACCTGAATGAAGGCATCGAATGGTGCTGTATGTTCTGAAAGTCCCTGACCAGCATCGAAGCTAAATAAGGTTACACTTCCTGCATTACTATGTACTAATTCCTTACTTACTACACCACCTTCTGCATAGTCAATTACATTGTTTGAAGTGAAAATAATTCCTTTTTCTACCTTAGCCATGTTTTTATCTCCTTTATTTAATTTATAATACTTTGTTTTATCTTTCTATGATAAGTATAACAAAGTTGGTGCCAAGTTTGAAAGTGGGAACAAATGTTACTTTTTAGCTTGTTTGTAGTGTCATAGATATTTGTTATTGGTAACTTATTTTATTTATCTGACTTTTAGTGTAATATTGATTTCATTTTCATTTCTCTCAAAACTTTTTGAATGCTTAGTGATACCCAAATGTAATTCACATTCAGTATAAGCTATTATTTCAGAACAAAGTTGCTGTCACTACTATCATTCAAAGTTGTTTGCTAATGCGTTAGTTTACAGTGAGTTTACTTGCAATGTTAAAAGTGACAGCAAATAAAAAATAAAATGTATTTAATAGAAGAAAACTTCTTTTCCTCTCATTTTATTATAATTTCTCCCTTGTCATTCTGTTCTTTTGATTAATATTATTATCTTTGCACTGATTATTTCGAAATAAAAATCTCTGCTTATCCAACAAAGATGAGTAGACAGTAAAATTTAATTGTATAAATGAAACAATTCAGACTGGTGGACAACATCGTCGGATGGCTTGCATTCTTTATTGCAGCTTTCGTTTATTGTTCCACAATTGAACCGACAGCCAGTTTCTGGGACTGTCCCGAATTCATTACAACAGGCTATAAACTGGAGATTGGACACCCTCCTGGGGCACCGTTCTTCATGCTTACAGCCAATCTCTTCTCACATTTTGCAAGCGACCCAACAGAGGTAGCACGTATGGTCAACACTATGAGCGCATTGCTTTCTGCAACGTGTATCATGTTCCTTTTCTGGACTATCACTCATCTCTCGCGTCGTCTGATTGTACGTGATGGAGAAGCTCCATCACTTGCAAAAACCATCGCTATCGAGGGTGCAGGCCTTGTCGGTGCACTGATTTACACATTCAGTGACACATTCTGGTTCTCTGCCGTTGAGGGTGAGGTATATGCCTATTCATCAGCCTTTACAGCTGTTGTATTCTGGCTTATCTTGAAGTGGGAAGACAATGCTGATAAACCACATTCCGACCGATGGTTGGTATTGATTACCTATATGACAGGTCTATCTATTGGTGTGCACCTGCTCAACCTCCTTTGTATTCCAGCTATCGCATTGGTTTACTATTATAAGAAGGTACCAGATGCAAACTTGAAGGGTTCACTCTTTGCATTGCTCCTCTCTGTAATCCTTGTAGCAGCTGTTCTTTATGGCGTTGTTCCTGGTATTATCACTGTAGGCGGATGGTTTGAGTTGTTCTTTACAAACACACTTGGTATGCCATTCAACACAGGTACGATAGTATATATAGCTTTACTCATCGCTTCTTTTGTTTGGGGTATTTATGAGACATATCAAGATAAGAGTTCACACCGTCAGAATATAGCTTTCTTAGCTGCTTTTGCACTGATTGGTATTCCTTTCTATGGCTATGGCTGGACAGCATTCTTTACAGGTCTTGTTGTACTTGCGATTGTTTATGTACTGCTCCAGTGGCAGCGTCCATTTAACAAGGATGGTAAGAAACAGCGCGTTGCACTTGTTTCTTCACGTATAAAGAATACAGCCCTACTTTGTATGCTGATGTTGTTTATCGGCTATTCTTCGTACGCTGTAATCGTTATTCGTTCAACAGCAAACCCACCAATGGACCAGAACTCACCTGAGGATATCTTTACTTTGGGTAGTTATCTGAGTCGTGATCAGTATGGTGACCGTCCATTGCTCTACGGACAGGCATATTCAAGTCAGCCTGCTGTTGCAGAAGATGGAATGCACTATAAGTTTGATGAGGGTGCCCCCGTCTATCAGCGCAAAGAGAAAAGTTCTAAGGACGAGAAGGATTCTTACTTCATTGTTCGTCATAAGGCAACACAGGTATTTGAGCAGAATATGTTCTTCCCACGCATGCACAACCCAAGCTACGCAGGTCTTTACGAACAGTGGATGGGTGGTATCACAGGACATGATGTTGATGGTGTGAAGATACCTACACAATGGGAAAACATGAAGTTCTTCCTTTCTTACCAGTGTAACTTCATGTACTGGCGCTATTTTATGTGGAACTTTGCAGGACGTCAGAATGATATACAAGGTAATGGTGAGCCAGAGCATGGTAATTGGATTACTGGTATCTCATTTATTGATAATGCTCTCTATGGTGACCAGAACTTGTTACCAGATGAGTTGAAAACAAACAAGGGACACAATGTATTCTATTGTCTACCATTATTACTCGGTCTGCTTGGTCTTTTCTGGCAGGCATGGCGTGGAAAGCGTGGTATACAGCAGTTCTGGGTTGTTTTCTTCCTGTTCTTTATGACAGGTCTTGCTATCGTAATCTATCTGAATCAGACCCCAAGTCAGCCACGTGAGCGTGACTATGCTTATGCTGCTTCATTCTATGCATACGCTATCTGGTGCGGATTAGGTGTATTAGCACTTTACGACTGGGCACGTAAACTGAAGGTTGCACCAGTATTGTCTGCATCTGTAATTTCGCTTGCCTGTCTGCTTGTTCCTATCCAGATGGCATCTCAGACATGGGACGACCACGATCGTTCAGGCCGATATACTTGCCGTGACTTTGGTCAGAATTACCTTAACTCATTACAGCAGGAGGGTAATCCAATTATCTTCACTAATGGTGATAACGACACCTTCCCACTTTGGTACAATCAGGAAGTTGAGGGAGTACGCACGGATACACGTGTCTGCAACCTTTCTTATCTACAGACAGACTGGTACATCGACCAAATGCGCCGTCCTGCATACAACTCACCAAGTGTACCTATCTCATGGCCACGCCTTGACTATGTAAGTGGTACAAATGAGTATGTTCAGATTCAACCAGAGTTCAAGCAGCAGATTAGAGAGTTCTATCAGCAGGACCCAGCCTCTGCAAAGGCACAGTTTGGTGACGACCCATTTGAGCTGAAGAATATTCTCAAGTATTGGGTACGCTCAAAGAATGCTGATACACATGTTATCCCTACCGATACAATCTACATGACTATCGATAAGGAGGCTGTACGTCGCAGTGGTATGATGCGTCCTGGTGATTCAATTCCAGACCGCATGGTTATCTCATTGGCAGGAAAGCAAGCATTGTATAAGAATGACTTAATGATGCTTGAAATGATTGCTAACTGTAACTGGACACGTCCTCTCTATGTAGCAGTAACTGTTGGTGCAGAGAACTTCATGAACTTAGGCGAGAACTTCATTCAGGAAGGCCTTGTTAATCGTATCACTCCATTCTCAACAATGGCTGATCCAAACTCACTTGGGCTCAACATGCGTAACTTCGATACAGAGAAGACATACGATGTGATGATGAATCGCTTCAAGTGGGGCGGTCTCAGCAAGCCAGGACTCTACATCGATGAGACTGTAGCTCGTATGTGCTATACACATCGTCGTGAAATGGCTGAGCTTGCACTCCACCTCATTGCAAAGGGTGAAAATGCAAAAGCATTGAAGGTACTGCAGAAGGTCGAGAAGGAAATTCCTAACTATAATGTACCTATCAACTACATGAGCGGTTCAAGTGACATTGCACGTGCTTACGCATTGCTGGGTCAGAAGGATAAGGCACGCAAGATGTATGATGAGTTGTGGAAGATTTCTCTTCAGTATGTTAACTACTATTTGAGTCTTAATCCTCGTCTCTTCAATATGTCACAGAGTGAATGTAAGAAGAATTTCCAGATTATGATGAATCTTGTCAATGAAAATGAAAAGATTGATAATGCATGGGCTAACAAACATGCAGCTCAACTTCAAAATCTCTTTGCAAGATTTGAAAATCGAGGTGGTGCATTGATGTAGGATTATTGAAATCCTATACAGATATTTAAAACTAAAAGCCAGAATCTGGTTGTCCTAAAAGACAGCCAAACTCTGGCTTTTTACTTTATCCTATCCCTCTATAATCTTTGGCTAATAGACACAGTAGTTGGATAGAATTGGGTAAGAATAAAGGATAAACTGCTCCTTTCTCTATCTTTGAGAAGAGCTTTAGGGGATGTATCGAATAATATGCTAATAGAACAACCTGCACGCTGGCTACGTATCTTTTATCCACACGCTCTTTGGCGTATGGATAAGAACGACCATTCCGTCTATCTCACCTTTGATGATGGACCAATACCTGAGGCTACGCCTCTTATTCTCGACATACTTGACCAATTCAACGCAAAAGCCATGTTCTTCATGGTTGCTGATAATGTAAGGAAACATCCTGAAATCTATGAGGAAGTGATACGGCGTGGACATAAGGTAGGTAATCATACCTATCATCACCTTGGTTCTTTCAGACACTGGACTTTAACCTATGCCGTAGATGTAACTAAGGCTGATGCCCTACTCAAAACCCCTTACTTTCGTCCTCCTCACGGATGGTTACGTCATACAGTATATTGGTGGGTAAAACAGAACTATCGCGTTGTAATGTGGGACCTTGTAACACGTGATTATTCTAAATGGTTAACAGCTGCAGACGTTGTAAACAATATTAAGCGATATACGCGTAATGGTTCGATCATTACCTTCCATGATTCTCTAAAAAGTATTGACAAGCTTCGCACAGCGCTTCCAGAGTCATTGCAATGGCTTAAAGATCAAGGCTATGAGTTCAAAGTATTCCCTGATGACCCAGCTGAAACTTTTTAAGAATTAACTATCATATCTCAATAATATTTGAAATAAAAGGGTAACCACCTTCTGGTGTAATATGGTATTTTACTATTGAATACTATCTTTCCAAGCCTTTTGTACTTACAACGTAAGATGCATGAAAAGGCTCTTAATCTCATCTTATGTCATCAATAGACACTTTCAATCCCATTATGCATAAAGAGAATTCCACAGTTGTTCAGTCATCCACTATTAAGTCCTTGGCTCGCTCTATGGGATTCTTTGCTTGTGGAATAGCAAAAGCTGCACCTGTAGACGAAGAAATAGCACAGAAATATCGTAGATGGTTAGAAAACGGAGAAGAGGCGTCAATGGCATATATGACAAACTACTTGGAGAAACGCCTTGATCCACGCCTCCTTGTTCCTGGTGTTCGTAGTATCGTATCGCTCGCTCTAAACTATGCCCCAGCTCAACAAATGCCTGAAGGTGAGTACCAGATAGCAGCCTATGCACTCGGTCAGGATTATCATGACCTGATGAAGCAAAAGATGAGAGAGTTAGCTATGCAAATAACAGAACGATGGCAACTCCCTCAACAAAAAGAAGGGGAAGAACCTTCAATACGTTGCTTCTGCGACACAGCCCCAGTTCTTGAACGCTACTGGGCACAAAAGGCTGGACTTGGATGGGTGGGACGTAATCACCAACTCATAATTCCACATGCAGGTTCAATGTTCTTCCTGGGTGAGATTTTCTTACCCTTTGATGTTGATGTGTATGATGAACCTATGTCTAACCGCTGTGGAAACTGCCATCGATGTATTGATGCCTGCCCAACCCGAGCTATCATCCCTAATGAAGATTTCCATGCCGAACGCTGTCTATCATATCAGTTGATAGAAAATCGAGGAGAGTTATCTGATGAAGCAAAAAACCACATGGGTGATACCATCTATGGTTGTGATCGATGTCAGACAGCTTGCCCTTGGAATCGCTTTGCTACACCTAATACAGAACCAGCCCTCCAACCTAAACCAGAGCTTCTCTGTATGAGCAAAGAGAAATGGCATAACCTAACTATAGAAGAATATCAACGTTTGTTTAAAGGCTCAGCAGTTAAGCGAGTTAAATTTGAAGGATTAAAACGTAATATTACCGTAAAGGTAAAATAAGGATACTTACTATTTATGGAGCGATAAAATGAATTATACATAAAAAACTCGGACACTGATTATATCAATTCAGTGTCCGAGTTTTTTCTTTATTAGTACTATCTGATAGAACTTTGTATAATATACTCGCTCATACGACATCACCTTTAATTTACAAATCTTTGATAGAACAACTCGTTTCTACCAATAATTTGTTACATACTAACAACATATTTCACTGCACTAAGCATTCAACACCATTGGTGTTTACCATCCGCACATGACGTGTTAAGCATCCGCACACTATGTGCTGGGTATTAACACATCAGTAAAAGATGAGTTAAAAGACCCTTATCATCATAATAATATGTAGTAAGACACGCATGATTCACTTATACATGAGAGTGCTTCGTAAACAGCATAGGTCTTTTATCAACGCCTATTACAGATTCTCAATAAACCATTCAGCAACCTGTCTCAGTAGGTGATTACGTGTGTTACCACCATAAATACCATGGTTACGATTAGTATAGAGGTTCTCCTTGAAGTCCTTATCTGCTTGTACTAAAGCCTCAGAGTATTCAAAAGCATTCTGTGGATGAACATTATCATCTACCAAACCATGACATACTAAAAGCTTACCATGAAGCTTCTCTGCACGGTTAATTGGATTAATAGCATAACCCGCAGCATTCTCTTGTGGCGTACGCATATAGCGCTCTGTATAAACAGTATCGTAATAGCGCCAATCTGTTGGTGGAGCAATTGCCACACCAGCCTTAAAGGCATTACGTCCCTCACTCATACTCATCAATGTATTGAAGCCACCAAAGCTCCACCCCCATATACCAATACGTGAAGCATCAACATAACTTTGCTTGCCCAACCACAATGCAGCTTCGGTCTGGTCCTTTGATTCCAAATCGCCAAGCTTCAAATAAGTACACTTCTCAAACTCTGCACCACGTGCACCAGTACCACGACCATCAACAGTAACGACGATATAGCCTTTCTGTGTCAAGTAGTAATCATACATCGCACCACTACCCATAGAGCCAACGCTCCAGTTGTCAACGACCTGCTGACTACCCGGACCACTATATTGGTGCATAATAACAGGATACTTCTTCGTTGCATCGAAGTTAGCAGGTTTCACCATCCAGCCATTAAGTTTCACACCCTCAGAGGTTGTAAATGTAAAGAACTCAACACCAGTGTTGCCATACTTTGCCAACTTTTCCTGCAGTTCATTATTATTAAGCACCTCACGCACCTCCTTACCTTTGTTATCATAGATAGCAAATACGTATGGGTGGTTGCTATCACTCCATGTATTGAGGAAATACTTATAATCACCAGAGAACGAAGCAACATTCCATCCCGCACGAGTAGAAAGACAAGTCAACTTACCCGACTTATCTGCAACATATATCTCACGCTGCATTGGCTTACGTGCTGCTGCTTGGAAGTAGGTATTTCCTGTCTTCTCATCATAACCATAGATTTCTGTTACGTCATAATTACCCTTGTCAATCTGACGTAAAAGCTTTCCATCCTTATTATACAAGTAAAGATGCATATAGCCATCACGATCAGAAGGAACAAGAATATAATCCTTCATGATGCTGATACCTTCCATAGCTTCTTCCTTTACATACTTAGGCACACTCTCCTTAATCAGCAACTTACAAGCACCTGTAAGAGGGTTAGCTGCATAGAGGTTCAACTCGTCCTGATGACGATTCATTGTATAAAGGATAATACGATTTGCATCAAAGGTAGACTTAATGCGTGGAATATATCCATCTGCCGCTAATGGTAAATCATACTTACGTACAGCACCATCGCTCAAATTGTAAGACCATGCACTCACCTTTGAGTTTGCTTCACCAGCCTTTGGATATTTGTAGCTGTAATCACCAGGATAGGTATCAAACATATCAAATGTAGGATAAGCACCTTTATAGAACTGTAAGGTAAAACTCTTTACCTCACTTTCGTCATATCTAATCCAACTTAGCGTCTTACTATCTGCACTCCAAGCAAGCGCATTATTAAAGCCGAACTCCTCTTCGTTTACCCAGTCAGGTAAACCATTGATAATCTTATTAAACTCGCCGTCCGTAGTAACCTGCTTTACATTCTCTCCATCTGTAATATAGATGTTATTCTGATAAACATAAGCAATCTGACGACCATCTGGAGAGAAGGTAGGAATCTGCTCAGAGCCATCTTTTGACAGTTTCTTCAACTGTTTTGTCTTTACATCATAGAGATAAAAGTTTGCTGTGAACGAACGACGGTAAATACGATTAGTATTTGTCTGTAACAGTAGTCGGCTACCATCAGCAGAAATCTGATAATCATCAAAGGAACTTAATTGCTCGCCTTTTGCATCAGCAAGGTCAAAGATAACCCCTGTAGAGTTACCAGTTTGAAAAGAATACTTAACCACCTGACGACCATCAGACGAGATTTGTGCATACTCCGAAGTTCCTTTTAGAGGATTAACACCCGAGATACGCTTAGTTGCAAAAGTGCCATTGGTAATGTCTTTCAAAGAGATAGGTTCTCCAGCCATCAACTGAAGTGCGGTTAGCACTGTTGCACACAGAAGTAATATACGTTTCATAAATTCAAGTTTTAACAGCACAAAAATATAAAATATTCCGTATATTTGCAAAAGAATGGAACAATATTATTGCGATTTCGGGAACTGGTTGCGCTCTCAGTTCCCTTATAAAGTACAGAAGATATCGGTTAACGCTGGCTTTACCTGTCCTAACCGAGACGGAAGGATTGGGCGT
Source organism: Prevotella melaninogenica (assembly GCF_003609775.1). NCBI lineage: Bacteria > Pseudomonadati > Bacteroidota > Bacteroidia > Bacteroidales > Prevotellaceae > Prevotella > Prevotella melaninogenica. The sequence continues at coordinate 987,708 of NZ_AP018049.1, read as the reverse complement.
GGCGGTTGTTTCTACTGTAACAACCAGACGTTCAACCCAGCCTATTGCGATAATGGAAAGAGTGTAACCCAACAGCTTGAGGATGGCAAAAGATTCTTCTCGGGTAAGTATCCTGAAATGAAATATCTTGCTTATTTCCAAGCATACACCAACACTTACGGCACTAATGACCATATTAAAAAGCTCTATGAGGAAGCACTTGCTGTGGAGGATGTGGTTGGACTCGTTATCGGTACACGTCCCGATTGTATTAATGACGACCTCTTAGACTACTTTGAAGAACTGAATCACCGAACATTCCTCATCGTTGAGTATGGTGTAGAGACCTGCAATGATGAGACATTACGACTGGTTAATCGTGGGCATGACTTTGCTTGTGCACGTAAAGCTATTGAAGAGACTGCCCGACGTGGTATTCGTGTCGGTGCACATATCATACTCGGACTACCTGGCGAAGATGCAAAAGAGAGTTTAAGACAAGCACCTATCATTTCATCTCTCCCTTTAACAACACTGAAGATTCATCAGTTACAGATTATTCGTGGAACTCGTCTTGCAAAGATGTACGCAGAAAAGCCATTTCATCTTTATACGGTTGAAGAGTATATCAAGCTCATTGCAGACTACATTAGCCTTCTCCGCCCCGACCTTGTACTCGAACGCTTTGTCAGCCAGAGTCCTCCCGACCTCCTCATAGCACCAAAATGGGGACTAAAAAACTATGAGTTTACACATCGTCTTCATAACTATATGAAGGAGAAGTTGAATAATAAAGCTCAATCTGACAAATGAAAAGAAAGTATCAACTATCAATAGCCTATATTGTTATCGCACTGTTAGGAATCTCATTATACCATTTATGGACGAGTAGCAAGATAACTGAAGACCCAGCTTACACTAAAGGTGTAGTCAACAAGCTTTATAAAATTCGCGCAACTCCTTACTACTCCTATTCATATAACGTAGATGAGAAGACCTATGAAGGTAAGAGTAAACAATATGGAGAATATAAAAGTCTGCAGATTGGTGACACTATCACCGTTTATTATCAAAGAAGTAACCCCAGCAACAGTGAAGCTTATGTAAAAATGAACAAACAATAGATTCAGTCTTTTAGTTATAATTATATCCTTGCTTTATCTTTGGAAGCAACAAACAGATATGCCTTACGAAAGGTTTTTCTATATTCTTTGGGGCATACTTATTTATATCTGCGCATTTATAAACTGTAAACACCAAGAGAACTGAACATTGAAAAACACGTTCCCCACCTCCCCACCTCCCTTTTTAAGAAGCATGCAGCTGACAATTTGTCCGAAATAAGCGACAAATTGACATAAAACACATATAGGCACAAGGTTTGAGATATAGGCAATAGAAACAAAAAATAAGAACAAGTTCCGAAGCCTATTATAAGGGTAAAGGAGCTATAGGAAGGAGATTTGAATATGACATTTGAGAAATTTACAATTAAAGCACAAGAAGCTGTTCAAAGTGCGATAAACATAGCACAGCGAAATGGACAGCAGACCATTGAGCCAATACACATATTAGCTGGTGTATTGGATAAAGGAAAGGACGTAACAAATTACGTTTTCCAGAAGATTGGTGTCAATGCACAAGCTGTGGAGAGTGCTATCCAGAATGAGATGAGCCACTTACCAAAAGTATCTGGTGGTGAGCCTTACCTCTCTTCTGAGACCAATCAGGTGATGCAGCGTACATTGGATATCTCGCAGAAGATGGGGGATGAATTCGTTAGTATCGAGCCAATGCTGCTTGCCCTACTTGCAGTGAACTCAACTGCAAGCCGTATATTGAAAGATGCGGGATGTACAGAGAAAGAAATGACAGCTGCAATCAATGATCTTAGACAAGGTCAGAAGGTACAGTCGCAAAGCGGTGATGAAAACTATCAGTCATTACAGAAATATGCACGTAATCTTATAGAAGATGCTCGTGCTGGAAAACTTGACCCAGTGATTGGTCGTGATGAGGAGATTCGTAGAGTATTACAGATTCTTTCTCGTCGTACAAAGAATAACCCTATTCTCATTGGTGAGCCAGGTACTGGTAAGACGGCTATCGTTGAGGGTTTAGCAGAGAGAATCGTTCGTGGTGATGTACCAGAAAACTTAAAGGACAAGCAACTCTACTCGCTGGATATGGGTGCGATGTTGGCTGGTGCTAAATATAAAGGTGAGTTCGAAGAGCGTCTTAAGAGTGTTGTTAAGGAAGTAATGCAGGCTGATGGTAATATCATTCTCTTCATTGACGAGATTCACACACTTGTTGGTGCAGGTGGTGGCGAAGGTGCCATGGATGCTGCAAACATCCTTAAACCAGCTTTAGCACGTGGCGAATTGAGAGCTATCGGTGCAACAACACTGAATGAATATCAGAAGTATTTTGAGAAAGATAAGGCGCTTGAACGTCGTTTCCAAACCGTATTAGTAGATGAACCAGACGAGTTGGATGCTATCTCTATCCTTCGTGGATTGAAGGAACGTTATGAGAACCATCACAAGGTACGTATTCAGGACGATGCTTGTATCGCAGCTGTTAAGCTTTCTGAGCGTTATATTTCAGACCGTTTCTTGCCAGATAAGGCTATCGACTTGATGGATGAGGCTGCTGCAAAACTGCGTATGGAACGTGACTCTGTACCAGAGGAGTTGGATGAAATCAGTCGTAGATTGAAGCAGCTTGAGATTGAGCGTGAGGCTATCAAGCGCGAGAACGACACAGAAAAGATTGCACAACTCGACAAGGAGATTGCTGAACTCAAAGAGCAGGAACATGGCTTCCGCGCTAAGTGGGAAGGAGAACGTGGATTGGTAAACAAGATTCAGCAGGACAAACAAGAGATCGAACAGCTCAAATACGAGGCTGATCGTGCTGAACGTGAGGGTAATTACGAGCGTGTTGCCGAGATTAGATACTCACGACTAAAGCAATTAGAAGATGATATCAAGAACATCCAACAGCAGTTGCAAGCTACGCAAGATGGGCAAGCAATGGTGCGCGAGGAGGTTACAGCAGATGATATCGCTGAGGTTGTGAGCCGTTGGACAGGTATTCCTGTCACACGAATGTTACAGAGTGAGAAGGATAAACTGCTCCACTTGGAGGATGAATTGCACAAGCGTGTCATCGGTCAAGACGAGGCTATCACTGCCGTGGCAGATGCTGTTCGTCGCTCACGTGCTGGCTTGCAAGACCCAAAGAAGCCTATTGCTTCCTTCATCTTCTTAGGTACAACGGGTACTGGTAAGACTGAGTTGGCAAAGGCATTGGCTGATTATCTCTTCAATGACGAGTCTATGATGACCCGAATTGATATGAGTGAGTATCAAGAGAAGTTCAGTGTAACTCGACTCATCGGTGCTCCTCCTGGATATGTAGGCTATGACGAGGGTGGTCAGTTGACCGAAGCTGTACGTCGCAAGCCTTACTCTGTCGTACTCTTTGATGAGATTGAGAAGGCACATCCAGACGTATTCAACATTCTTTTGCAGGTGTTGGACGATGGTCATCTGACAGATAATAAGGGACGAACAGTGAACTTCAAGAATACGATTATCATCATGACGTCTAATCTTGGTTCACAATATATCCAGCAACAGTTTGAACATCTTAACGATACTAATCGTGAGGAAGTAATCGACAAGGCAAAAGTTGCGGTAATGGATATGCTGAAGAAGACTATTCGTCCTGAGTTCCTCAACCGTATCGATGAGACTATCATGTTCTTGCCATTGACAAAAGAGCAAATTGGCGATGTTGTTCGTCTGCAGCTTGAGAGAGTTAAGGATATGTTAGAGCCACAGGGTATTGCACTTCAGTGGACCGACCCAGCCATCAATTATCTTTCAGATGTTGGCTACGACCCAGAGTTCGGTGCGCGTCCTGTCAAGCGAGCTATCCAACGTTACGTATTGAACGACCTCAGTAAGTCATTACTTGCAGGTACTGTTAATCGTGACAAGCCTGTCATCATCGACAGCTTCGGTGAGGGCTTAGTATTCAGAAATTAATATAAAAGGGAGTGTATCATTTGATGCCCTCCCTTTTTAGGTTCTTGCGTTAAATGGATAGATATATCCATTAGGTATATATAAAAGGGATAAACTACAAGATATAATGTAGAAAAGCCAAATAAAAAGATGTCTATCCATTAGCATGCCTTTCTGTCTTCTACAAACAACTTGTTCCCTTATCAGCCGATATTTGTAAACTATTTTTGCGCAACTCAAAATCATTATATGCTCTTTTGGCTTCTAAAAGACGCCTAATAGGCTTGCAATAGATGCTCTTTTGGAGTGTTACTAACGCCCTTTTGAAGTCCAATTAAGCACCTTTTCTTGCACGACTTTATAACCAACTGATTTTCTGTCAGTTGTAAACTTACTTTTTACACGTATTTTTGTCTTTATTTATAAATATTTTAGGTTCTTCAAGAATTTGGAGTGATAAAATAGATAAAATAAAAAAGAAACCGGGTCAGTAGATATTCAGTGTGGATACGCATATAGTTTAGCAAGCCTAAAAAGAAAGAAACTTTTATCTACAACTCCTCTTAAGTTAGCCCTAAATAGTTTTATTTTTGCATTGAAGGATTCCGCAGCAGCGTTTGTAGATCTGTTAATATAAAAGTTAAGTATGTCTTCGTAATGCTCGTAGAAAGTTGCAGCAATGACATTAAAGGAATGAAAGCCAGCTTCTGCGACGTTATTATACCATTTTGCCAATGATAGTCTGGCTGCATCTTTGATAGTATTCTTAGCAAAAATCATTCTTAGCGAATGTGATAAACCGTAAGCCTTCTTAATGTCAGGATATTCTCTGAACAGTATTTTGGCTCTTAGCTTCTATTCATCAGTCCATTTCTCTGATGATTTGAACAACAGGTACCTACTTCTTACCAGCAGTTCACTACGTGTATCTCCATTTTCAAAAGTCAGTGGTTGATATGCTATCTTTTCTAACTTCGCATTCTCTTTCTCGTCATTTGCTTGCTGTAAAGCTGCCCAGCGATACTCTATTCTCATCTGTTGCACGGCATCACTTGCAAGTTTCTGTATATGAAAGCGATCAATCACTCGTTTAGCCTTTGGAAAACAATGCCTTACAATCTTACGCATACTATCGGATAAGTCCAAGGTGACCTCTTCTACGGTTTCCCGTTTCTTTTCATCTATCTTATCCAATACCTTGCAGACATCCAAGGATTTGGTTCCAGCAACAATGGCTACAAGACATCCTTGCTTGCCGTGTTTGTCCCTATTAGTGATAATCGTATAGAGTTCACCATTGGACAAGGATGTCTCGTCTATTGCTATATTCTTACCAATATTATCCTCAAAGAGAAGCCACTTCTGAGCATGAGACACCTGATCCCAGGACCTGTAACCACTTAGTGTTTCCTTGTATTGTTTCTCAAAACTACGTCCATTGATATGATAGAATTCCTCAAGCGTACGGCAGGTCACTGGGGATGTCTCCATACGTTTCTTTTAAAAAAGCTCCGAACTCTTTGGAATAACGAGTGCCGGAGGCTGTAATATCAATCTGCAAGGGAAGAGAGAAACTCTTACCTGTACGAATATCTATCCAGCGACGTCGACGAAGAACCAAAATAACCTTATGGTCACGAATCGGAAAGTCTGTCACCTCGACAGCTTCCATAAAGCCTTTTGATTCAAAATGAAGATCATCGGAAAGTTCTTTCTCCATCTTCTCATCAAGATAAATGCGTAACAAAGAACTATTAGACTCTATATTAACAATAGAGAAATAATGTAAGACATCGCCTAGTAAAACGAATTTGGCTAATTGATATAGGTATTTTTCTTCCATAATACAAAGGAAAGAAATATAAAAAGCAATACCACATAAATAAGAATTTTTGCTTTGCTGAATATAAATAAGTATTATCTCAACTATGCCTACCTTCCGGTCAGATGGCTACCGAAAATTGGACTTCAATAGCTACATCAACCGTTATGTGTATGAATAGTACAGCGTCAAATAAATTTCTTTCGTTGGTATATCGCACCTCATTCCAAGGGTGTTTAACACTGTCACCCAAAGGTGTTTAATACTATTGATTAAGGGTGCTAAACACCCTTGATTCTCATTGTATAACTAAACTATACCAATCATCATTACATAAGTTGTTGGTGATAGACGCACCAAGTAACCCTGATGACCCGCAGGCTGGTTATGGATATATTCCAAACGACACAACGAAAGAAGAGACCTTCTTCTATCACAGTGATCACCTCGGCTCAACGTCCTACATCACAGATGATAAAGCCAATATCACACAATATGATGCTTACTTGCCGTATGGTGAACTGTTAGTTGATGAGTACAGCAGCAGTGAAGACCTGCCGTATAAGTTCAATGGCAAGCAGTTCGATGATGAAACTAGCTTGTACTATTATGGTGTAATGTACTTGAACCCTATTACAAGTCTTTGGTATGGAGTGGATCCGTTGGCGGAAAACTATGTCACAACGAGCGGATTTGTACATACGTTGAATAACCCAATAAAATTGGTGGACACAGATGGACAAGACTTTGTGTCCGCAATAACAGAAGGTGTAGGTACTTTTGTTTTTTCAGCAGGTGCAAATTTTGTTGAGAACTTAATTAATAATGGTGGAAATGTACAACGAGCCTATAGCCAGATTGATTGGGAAGGTGCGGGAAAAGATACAGTTGTTGTTGGAGTTATGTCCCTCGTTGTCTCTGGTGCTTCTACAACAAAATTAATAAAGAAACTATCATCTATTAAAATTGGAAATTCTAATCTTGCCAAGAATTTGGTAAATACAGCTGTTAATATGGTATCGGGCGTCACTGCTGAAGCATGGAAGGAAAAATCTCTAAGCGAAGTTGATTTTAAAGACGTTTTTTTCTCAGCACTTGTTGGTTCTCTAGCAGAAGCAGGATTGGGTAAATTATCAAAAAAACTGGAAGATTCTTTTTCAAGTGCTAAGAAGGCTGTTAAGGATGCTAAGGTTACGTTGAATAGACATAAGGCTCATCGTGGTAGTAATTTTATGCGTCCGAATTACGAAGCCAATTTGAAAAAGGCTACAATCCATGCAGGTTTTATGAGGAGAAAAGTCTATACCAGAAGGTTCTTTAATAGTATAGGGACGAATGCAGGATCAAAGGTAGGAAGTGTAATTTATAAAAAAAATAAGAGATGATGAATCTAAAAAAAATATTAAAGGAAGAAGCTACTTGGTGTTTCTTGGCCTTAGCAGGGCTGTGGATACTACTCTATATGGGAGCGAATGTCATTATAGATACATATTTCTATATGATATCATTAAACATTTTGATTCTTTTATTTTCTTATATAATACTTAAAATAAAGAATAAACTGCATTACTACTCTTATGTTGTAGGTTGTGCGTTTTTTGCAGTCTGGTTTGTCTTTTATAGCATATGCGATTTGAGAAGCAGAAGTTTGAAAGGTTATCTCACCAAACAACTCCCAGTATTGTATTATATTCCAACGGGTTCTGGAGGAAGGGGGGCAAGTAGTGGATTTAGAATAGAATGTAAAGGAAGTAAGCAAAGAATCCCAACATCTCAAGAATCAGATAGCCTATATCAGATTTACGGGGACTCCGTTATTAATCATATCGTAGTACGATGCTTGATAAAGGAACCTTTTCCCCATGTATATTATGTAGATAGCGTACGTATAACTTATAAATAAGTACTCTCAAAAAACTACAGATGGAAAGCTTTTTCATTTTACTTATAGGAAGTATTTTAAGATATAAAGAATAAAATTATTATAAATATGAAGCATCTTTTATTCTTAGTATTGTTTGTTTGTTCTTCGTGTACCGAGCCTAACGTGAACGACATGTTAGGAGATGATTTTAGGTTGTATAAATATACGCCTGCATGGTCTTTAGCAAAGGCTGTTGAAGATGAAGATACTACAGAGATTTCTAAACAAGTTTTACAGATGCATATTTCTGTAGATTATCGAGATCCAAAGTACAAGCAGACTCTTTTGATGTTAGCAACAAGTACTAATAAAATAGAATCCGTTAAAAAATTATTAGAGCTGGGAGCTGATCCTAATGCACATGATGACTCCACTAAATACTTTGGACAAAGTGCTGTGTTACTGGCTTGTCGCTTTACTAGACCTTCAAGTAAAATACTTGCTTT